>NZ_JBEAFR010000085.1:0-174409 GCF_040062315.1 Klebsiella sp. GW_Kp181 | reverse complement strand
CCAGCAGCAGGCGGACTTTGTGGCGCCAGAAACGGGTATAGCGGCGGCGGAGATACTGACGCAGTTCAGTAAGATAATGCGAATTTGCATCCAGGGTTTGTTGATGTGTGGCGGGTCCTGGATGATAAATCTTGTTTAAAGCCTCGGCTCGCGCCAAAGCATTCCAACCTTGCAGAATAAAAGGTGATAACCACATCAGTAAAAACCACGCTCCTGCAAGGTATAGCAGGAACATTTGTAATGTGAAGGGAGGTAAACCGAGCGCGTCCTTTAAAAACCAATACAGGCAACCAATAATCACCAGAAATAGAGTGATCGTTACTGAACACCAGATGAACTGGCGAAAAAGAGAGCCTTGATGTTCCTTATCATTTATCAATGGTAATTACTCCAATAATACATTTACGCATTTGATCCTGGGCTATCCATCCACATGATTGCCCAGCCTCAAGGCTTCTGAAGGCAGCCATAGAAATTGCAACAAATGGGGACATTTGCTGCAGGTCCCCCCAATATGGGGCAAGGATGTGTTCCAGCGTCGGCCATCCTCCCGATTGCAAATATTCTGCTGCACGGTTATTAAATGACAGACAGTGTTCAGGCGGAGAAGTCATAAGGGAAATTTTTTCAACCTGCCTGGTTAGCATCAGGGCGGTTTCATCTGGAATATCCTGCCGTTCAGCACGTTGCACGATAACTTTTTTTTCTACCCCGACGCACCAGACAAACCCTGCTTCTCCGGTAATCTGCGTAGAGTCGATGTGGCTCGCCGAATAAATGCCAGCACACAGTAATCTATTTTTATGCCGGGAGAGACGATGGTAATGGTCGATAGCATCATCTAACTGATCGATATCGTTCAGCGGTAAAAGCGGCTGCTGAAACTGCCATCCTGAATCACATAACGTCTGCATAAACTGTTGCCCCGCTTGTGACGAACCACACCAGTACAACGCCTGAAATACTGGAGGACATGAGCTTTTTAATGCGTATGTCTCAATCAACGTGCGCACTAAATGTCGAGTTAATGCCGCCTCCCGGCGCCAAATGTCGTTTTCCAGTATTTGTGGGCAACGCAAAACCCTGAAACCATGCTGGGTTATTAAATATTCTGGCGGAGAGCTATCTCGCGCCAGAGCAGCCAGATGATGCTCTGGTTTATCACCGCCCGGCCCCAGCAAACACCATGGTTCTATCGGAAGTCCGGCCGCTCGTTGCCGCCACCATCGCACTTCCTCCTGCTGCAGTATATGGCGATAAGCCCGTTGATTCCCCGAAGCCACCTGATAAATCAAGACTCGTGCAGCAAACAGAAATCCGATAAAAAGGGTAGGAAAAACGGCAGTCCAGAACCAGAATTCTGCAGTATGGGTGGCCTTGTCTAAAGGCCATAACCAGAGGATAAAAAATGTAAACAGTAAATTACCCACCAGCCATGCCACTCCCCAGCGTTTTTTACAGGGGGGAACAACTCCCCGGTAATCAGGATAAAGCCGCGGATATTTCATAGCGCGATATCCATCTCCTGTAATGAACTCACCAAAGCGCAACCGCAGGTGCAACGGTGTCCATCCAGAGCAACAGACTTACCATCAATCATGGTTCCTGCTGCTCCCTCAATAATTGTTGTAGCTCCATGCTTATTGCACTGCACCGCATCCCCCACGCGGGCAATAGGCTTGCCAAAAGCAAGATATTTCCCGGATAAGACAGTTCCACCATATTCCCGTAAAGTATCGCCCTGTCGGACTATTTTTTTTAACGCGCTCATTGCCGGCTATCTCCTGTTACTGGCTGGCTCGACAAAGTTATTTAAATTTTCCACCAGTTCATCCAACTGTTTTTTATCACTCGCTGCTTCTTGCTGATTATAAATTTTGCGTAACTGGGTAACATTACGCGTGGGGAAAACTATATTCACATATAGCGGAACCTGGCATATCATTTCGCCATTGATATCGGAAACAGGACATGTTTGCATAGAAGACATATGCCTTACTTTCTCGACCACGCCACGGATAACTTTCCCGCCCATTTCACGGATCTTTTTATTTCTGGCAGCGATAGCCTCATTCTCCAGGTGCTGCGCCTGTGCCGATAATTCCATGCCGTCTTTCATGACGTTTCCTAACTTATCCACACCCCGATCCACTGCGGCAAATGCTTTATTTTCCTCAGCAACTAAATAAATATTTACGCCAATAAGCACCTCGCCACCTTTTTGGCTCATTTTTAACAAAGAAGTCTCTTTATTAGCATCATCCCCGCTATAAATGGTACGGTAGCGAAAATAACCCGCCCACAGTTCGCGATACCCCAGACTAGATTGCATAAACCACGCACGTGAATCATGAATATGATCGTCATACAACTTACAAACTTGGGCATAGTGACTATCATCGGTAATCGCGCCACGATCGTCTTTAAAGAGTATTCCTTTTAACGAGTTAGCCGCGGTTTTCATCTGCGTATATTCAGCCGCCTGATCGTCAGGATCGAAGATGTACGTAATCCTCCCACCGATGCCATCAACCAGCATCTGCCATCCACCGCCAGTGTTATTCCGCGTCATGCCTACCGTGTAAGGAGAGAGAGCGTGATAATCTGCACGAAATTCGTCCGCTGCCTGCTGCAACTGCTGCTGATCGAGAGCAGGTTCGAATATTGGTACTCCCGGCGTATCCGGTATTATCTTGCGAGCCTTTTCACGCTCATTCTGTTTTTCATCACGCGCCCTCTCACTTGCGTCACGGTGCTGCTGGTCCGTATCCCCACTATTCCATGCCGCTTCCTGATAAAAGGACTGACGCTGGTAACTGCCATTCGCAAAACGTCCTATACGCCAGGCAGTTATCCACGCCATCTGCTGTTCAATCACATTTTCCAGCGCATGCTTCAGGTCAACAGGTTGATAACCAGAGGTGGCGTTCTGCGGCAGGTCTGGCTGCAAAGTGGTGCGCCAGGCATTGAAGCGCTCGATAAGCGGTTGTTTGATTTTAAATTCCTGCAGAACGTCCTCACTCATATTCCGTGAAGGCTTACGCGATACTAAATCGGGCGGGATCATCTGTTCCGGTACCATCAGGGGGGCGCCCATAGCAAAGGCTGCGGCATAAAGATCGTGCAGCACAATCTGCGAGAGAATCAGCGCATCCTCAACGCTCTTCCCCTGCTCCCCCCGGGCATAGCCGCCGCCCACGTCAGAGTGAACACCAGGGTAAACCACCTCAAAGGTACTGGCGGGGTAATTTCCCTCCGTGCGTCTGACAGAATCGAGCGGAAAGCACAAACGCTGCTCGTGAGCGGAGACAAAATGGCAGCAGCGCTGAATAAATCCGGGGAATTGACTTTCATCCGGCAGCGCCAGATTATCATCCGCCCACGCCATATGCCCCTGAAATCCAGGGGCTATGCGTGCAATCCCTACCGAGGCCACGGTGTCGCAGAGACCAAGAAACTCAACGGCTATCGGCCAGCCCAGCAGAGTGGGTTGCGGAGTTTTCTCCTGTAGCAATGCCGCATCCAGGATGTCCGTTAACCAGTTCACAAAGGCGCGCGCCTCGGCGGCGCCGCGGGAGAAACCGTAGATAAACAGCTTGATTTTGAGGATTTTCGGCTGATGGGTTTTCGCTCTAGCGCGCAGTGGGGCAAACAGGTGACGGAATACGACCTGCCGCCTCATCGTTCTTATTGGTTTGTTTACTTTCGCCTTGCCTGCCATGTCCCTTGAAAGAGACTGTGCCAACCCCTTCGCTTCGCTATCACCCAGACGTTCTCCGGTTAATGTATGCCTGACGGCATCGACAATGCGCAGCAGTGCCCAATTAATTCGCGCCTCTCCCCCCGTGGCATATCTTAACCCCGCATCGCTAAAATCCAACTCGCCAATTTCCGGAAAAGCAGTCCCCACACCGGGTATATAGTAGCTATAATATCCGCTATCGATATCTTCAAGCGCCGTATGATAAAGTCGGGCGATATTGCTGGGGTTCGGTCTTTTTGCCTCAGCGCTTGCTTTTTCATTATTATTAGTGCCGTCAAAAAATAGGCTGACATGCAGGCTTTTACAACAAGGAGGGGTATTATTAAGACCATTTTGCGCATTCAGCGTTAGTTTAAACTCCTTCTCCTCACGTGTCTGTAAATCTACATTGGCTTGTACCAAGTCAATATTTTTGGGCAACCGGCCTTCAGCGGGGAAATACGGAGGTGCTAAAACCGACCTGACATTCATTTGGGGCATTGCTCAGGCTCCTCCATTTCACGGGGCTCTTTAATCGGATATTCAGCGGCACCATATGTTTTGCAAGAGGCAGTAACCTTGATTTGATTACAGGGCAAAAAATGGACGGTTAATCCGCATTTCCTGTCACCGTAGTCGGGAATATCGACTGTGGTGTAGTGTTTAACCCTCCCCTCTATAACTTTTTTTTCCCATGCCTTATATTTCTCCCAATCCTCATATCCAGGAAAGTTGATTATGTCTGAAGTCGTACTGACCACCCACACAACATCAGCCTTTAAACCTGGTCGCCATTTATCAGGCAGGGAAATGCAACAAGCTCCTCCCTTTTCCCCGAAGGAACCAATATTCGGCCCGATACTGCCGTTGACGCTGAAGCCGGGAATCTCCTGGCGTGTATGGTTAACCCCACGCAAATCACCGCTGCTCCAGGTTTCCGGTTGTTCACAACTGGTCAATAATAATGCCGCAAACAAAAACAGCGTATAGCCCCTGCATTTAGTAAGCATCTTGATCATATTTATTTTTACTCTTTGTCTCACTCATGTAGGCGCATGCTGGCTTTAGGATACACACCAATGAATTATGCGCGAAAAATTACAGAGCCATTATTAATCAGGTCTCTTCTTTTTATCGATGGTTTGCTGTTCACCCCCCCCTCCCGATAAATACTCACTAAAAAAGCGCTCATTATCAAGCGGTTTTTCTTCATCCATCATCTGCAATCGCTGCCACAAATGATTAAATAATGTTTGCTTTGTAAACTCAGGATGCCTGAAGTGATATTTTCTGATAAATCCTTCGATATCACTAATCATACCTAATTGGCTGTATTGAGCATCGGTAAGCGTTAATAATGTCGTCTCGCTAAAGTTATATTCACAGTTTTCACCCCGAAACCAGACGGATTGCCCATCGCGATTACGCCAGCTCCATAGTTGCGCAATATGTAGAAAATAATTTTTTTGTTGCTCAGTCAATACTGACGTTACCAACGCCGGGAATACTCGGGTATCATAAAATCGCATTAAGCCCTTACGGCCCTCCCATTCCGCAATAATCAGGTTCTGCAAATGTTTTGCCAACGAACTAAAATCACACACAGAAAAAAAGAGCAATATTCGCGCCGGATCATTATATTGCCGAAGTAAGGCTGACAACCACTCTTTGTGCTGCCATACATCAATACATAATTGCAAAAAAAGAGGCGCATCTTCAATAAACTCATTTTCCGGTTCATTCTCTAATAGCGAAACCCAGGCAATCTGCGGTTGAAACCGCATCAAATCATGAACTAAAGAGGGGGCATCCCCAGCCTGATCCACAATAATATTTACTGACACGGTATCCAGACAAGCACACACTTGTTCGATCTGTTTTAACCAATTTAATATTGAATTATCAGTATCTGCGTCCATTTGATATCCTTTTAGTTAGCGAGGGATAAATCCAGCGGCAGCTTCCTGTGCTTTACATAGACACTCTTTACAAATCGATTGTGGGAGTTCTGGTAATGGAAAGTCCTGCCTTGTCGGACCTTCAAATACATGTTTTCCCTTAAGGCTTAACAAACCAGGCCCATGTATTTCAATTCGACCATCGGGAGACAACCGAATATACGCGCCACCGCATGCCAGGGTAATCCCATTTTTGGCTGTCAATTGCAAATGGCCCTGCGTGGACTGAATAGTAATATCTTTGAGCGCAGTAATAGACAGAGTATCTGTATGCGATTCCAGTTCGCAAGGCCCCTTACCAGAGACAATCCTTACTCCCTCTGTTTGAGCTAATAAAGAAATAGCGTAATTAGCATTAAGCGCAATGCGTTTGCTGCTGGCAATATGTACTTCGCCCATACTTTGGGCATAGAGTGCTTTCCCCGTCTGTAGCATCACTGTATCCGGACTGACAATCCCTACTCCAGCAGGGGCTGTCAACAACATAGCGGGTTTTTGAAGCCGTTCGGCCGCTTTTAAATAGTCACGTAAGCATTGTGCGTCGGGTTGCACGTTATGATGACTCTCAGCAATCTCTCCCCACTCAGTAGCCTGATGAATAGCACCTTTAACAAGGCTTATTGCTGACCCCATCTCAAGTACCTGCCCCTGCGCTTTCATCTGCGCATCAGCGGTGATGAATATCCCTTTCCCGGCCCGTATCGCTCCGTAGCTGTCGGTACGCAGCTCGAATCCCTCCCCGCGCGGCTGTTTTCCGCCGTCCACCAGATGCCCCAGGTTCAGCTGGCTCTTGCCGCCGTACTCCGTGCTGACCTTGATGTGCTCTTTTCCCCGCGCGTCGTCGAGGCGGATTTTGTTGTTCGCCGGCGTGCGCAGCACGTTACGTTTATAGTTCCGGATGGTGACAGGGTCCGGGTGCGCCGAGTCGTGCAGGACACCGGCTATATACGGCCGGTCCGGGTCACCCTGTTCAAAGGCGATGGCCACCTCGGTGCCCGCCAGCAGCGGCAGATGCAGGCCGTACGTGTCACCGGCATACGGGCGCGCCTGGCGTACCCACAGACTCTCTTCCCCCGGCGGCCAGTGGTCGCGGTCGAACAGCAGGTTGACCCTGTAACGCCCGTCGCGGTCGATATGGCCGTAGATATCACTGCTTTTCGTGCTGGTGACCCGCGCCGGCAGCGTCCCGGCCATCACCGGCCTGGCGATACTGGCCGGGCGGAAGCCGTAATCTTCCGAATACGGGATGGCGTGGAAGGCCACCTCAAAACTGCGGTCGCGCCGGCCGCGGCTGTGGATGTGGGTTATCACCACCCTCTCACGGAAGGTGCCGGTGACCTCTTCGCCGCCGCTCACCTTCAGTTCCTGACCGGGGGCGAGCGTCGCGCAGCTGCTCTTTGCGCTCAGCCGGGTCTGGTCGTTCAGATAGCGCTCGTGACGCAGGCGGGCATAAAACGCCCCGCTCTCCGGCGCCGGGTCGCGCGGATGGCTGTCGCCCGGCGTCAGGTAGTTATCCCCCCAGTGGTACGCCTCGCCGTAAGTGGTGCTGTCGCCCCGGCTGACATCGATGCTGAGGCTCATCTCCGCCGGCGCGTTGCGGTAGTTATAGTCCCGGGTGAACACCGACTGCGGCACCACGCGATGCCGGCTTTTCAGCGCCCACACCGACTCGGTACCGCTGTCGTGCTGGCCGGAGGGCGGCACCGACGGCAGAATCAGTCCCAGCCCGTCGTGCCGCTGGTCGTCGTAAAACTCCACCACGTCAATGTTCAGCCGGGTGTCGGCGGTGAAGCGGAACCAGATACCCACCTCACTCAGCAGGCGGGTGATAAAGCGCAGGTCGTCCTCGCCGTACTGCATCACCTGCTCGCGCCGCGGGTACGCCTGCGCCAGCGTGAAGATAAAGTCCTCCCCGCGCATGCCGTGGCGGGTGCGCAGGATATGCTCCACGATATCCGGCACCGACATATCCTGGTAAATCCGGTTCTGGTGGCTCCGGGAGAGCAGCGCCAGACGCGGCTGCAGAGTCAGGGAATAATGCGTTTCGTCCCGGGAGGCGGAAAGGCGCTCAAACGCCGTCACCACGCCCTGAATCGTGCGTACCGGCTGCCGGATTTTTACCCCGAAGCCCTGGTCAACCGGGGCCTGCAGGGTGAAGGCGGCATCCTGCATCAGCATCTGCTGCGGCGTGAGGGTTTTGTCGGCGCTGGTGAATTCAATCTGGTAGCTGAACGGTTCGCTCAGGGCCTCATCGCCTTCAAAGGCCAGCACGTCCAGGAGGGCGCGGCAGCCGCGCACCGTTAACAGAGGATGGTTGTGGCTGAACTGCTGCGCCGGGATATCACTCATTCGCTCACCTCTTTCTCAAACGTCATCGCAGGCCGCTCCTCTTTATTGCAGGCCGGAACCGGGCCCGTCTGCGCCGGCTGACAGTGACCGGGCAGGATTTGCCCGCACGCCCGGGTCTGGCGCACTCCTTCTACAGCACAGGTACAGCCGGGATTAAGTTGGCGTTGCGGCATGGCGGGGTTTTCACAGGAATCTCTCTTTATCGTTTGCGGGCACGCTACCGCCCGTCGCTGTTCACTTACCAAAGCGCATCAGGTCTGACAGGCTGATTGTGTGTTTTTGCCAGGTTCGCGCATTTCGTCAGCTAACGCTTCTGACCACCCAGGGGCTTTTAAAATATTTCCAGGTTATTTCCTGAAAAGTAGCGTTATTAAGAAGCCAGCAATTAGAGCGGCGTCGCCAGCATGGCGCGATGTTACGATCTCTTCGACCAGCTATTTCCTGATTAAAGTCTTTAATACAGGCAACATTCAGCATCAACTTTTATTCCGAACCGTCCCTGCCAGCATATTTTGCACGTTGAAGCTTATGTCCGGGCTAAATTAAAATAGCCCGACATTGAAATAATTTTTATTGATAATGATTTTTTCTCCTTCAGAGAATAAACGGCTGCTGTATTACGACCGACAATCGCTGGTGGTAAGAAGTTTTAGTCGTAGATCGACACTCCTCTGTACGCCACCGATATACAGTCTTAAGGGTAAATTAATACGTTAACCCGGCTTTTATTCTGAGTCGTAGTGGCCATAGCAATCTCTTCCTTTGAGGGACCTTAGAGAAAAATAATTGAATAGCCTGAATAAAACCATAGTAGAACAAAGCATTGTAACAGGTCAACCAGTAAGCCTCCCGCTTTTAACCAGGGTTTCAATTAAGAAATTCAACTCTCTGAGAAAAAATACTAATTATTCATTCCGCGCAATGACTAAATTCATAGCAGACGTATGAATAAACATTGCATTCATATATAAATAAAACCATTTAATTGATATAAATCAATGCACGCAAGGGATAATAATTATTCCTGAAACTGAAAACACTCAGCACAATCAGTAGACGTTTAAATATTGTCATGCATACCCGCTGCAAGGGAATAATAATAGAGGGTATTAATATCGTGATAATAATGGAAAGAGAATTTCATATAAAAGAGCCAAATAATACCAGGCAGTCTCAACGACTGATTACTCGTCCTGGCGAGCCGGACAGAGAAAGCGAGAACAAAAATAGCGCGACTCCATTCTGCCGGTGTGTCTAAAGTATGAGCAGAAATGATATCTCCCATCAATACCGCTCTTCTACACATCGCCGCAGCAGCTATGATTGTAAATTGTGGAGAAACTTCTATTATTTGACTGTACACGTCATTTTTCTGAAGGATTTACATGAGAGTTAATGGACTTACGAAGGGATTTTTCATCCTGATCGTGCTGATCGTCACCCTGGCTTTTTTCGACGTTCTCTCCCCCTATTATTCAGCCATTTTATGGGCGGCCATTCTGGCGGTGATCTTCCACCCGGTGAAAAACAAACTGCGCGATCGGCTCGGCGAGCGCAACGGCCTGGCGGCGCTGCTGACCATCGTCATTATCTGCCTGATTGTCTTTACCCCGCTGGCGATCATTCTTTCGTCGCTGGCCTTCGAGCTCAACGTGGTTTACACCAAACTGCAGCATAATGACACCCAGTTCCCGACCGTGGTAGCCAGCCTGTTTGCTCACCTGCCGGAATGGGCCAGGAGCTTCCTTTCTGAGCATAATCTCGATAGCGCGGAACAGATTCAGCGCCAGCTTTCAGACGTAGCGCTGAAAGGAGGCCAGTACCTGGCCGGTAGCGCATTCTTGATTGGGAAAGGGACCTTCGGCTTTACCGTCAGCTTCGGCATCATGCTTTATCTGCTGTTTTTCCTGCTCAAAGATGGCCCGTATCTGGTCAGACTGATCCTTGAATCCCTGCCGCTATCGAATCACGTGAAGCAGCATCTTTTCGCTAAATTTGCCGCCGTCTCCCGGGCGACGGTAAAAGGCACCGTCGCGGTGGCGCTTGCGCAGGGCGCGCTTGGGGGACTGGCGTTCTGGATCGTGGGGATTGATGGCAGCATCCTGTGGGGCGCGCTGATGGCGTTTCTGTCGCTGATCCCGGCGGTGGGCTCGGCGATTATCTGGGTTCCAGCGGCAATCTATCTCTTCGCGACCGGGCAGCTCTGGCAGGGCGCGTTTATCGTCGGTTTCTTTGTGATCATCGTAGGGCTGGTGGATAACATTCTGCGACCTTTACTGGTTGGTAAAGATACCAAAATGCCGGACTACCTGATCCTGATCACCACGATCGGCGGAATGGAAATTTACGGCATCAATGGTTTTGTGATCGGCCCGCTGATCGCCGCGCTGTTTATCGCCTGCTGGAACCTTCTCTCCGGACGCGATCACGCTGGAAACATCGATGAGCTTGATGAAGATTTCCTCGAAGAAGGTAAAAATCACGAAGAGTAGCAGCGCTGTATTGCAGCGCTTTACAGGTAAAATGCTGCCATCCCGTCAGGTGGCGATCGGCGTTTTATCTGAGCGGTAAATAAGTAAAAACAGCGCGGGACAGCAAAACGCAGGGGCCCCCCCTGCTCGACTGCGATGAAACCCCGTTCTCAGCGCCCGTCTTAAACCGAGACGTTAAGCTTATGGGAAGTAGTTAACGACTACGTTCCCTCTCATAAACAGAATTTATAACTGCTATTTATGAAAATTTTGGTAAATAGCACTTATCAATCAGCGGATAAATGCTACTCTTATGCCGTTGAGGATTGATAACAAAGGATTACTCACGTGAAAAAAATCACTACGTTTGCCGCTTCCATGCTGGCTCTTGCCTGCGTTTCCGCCAGCGCCGTTGCAGCTGAACAGCCGCTGGAAAAAATCGCTCCCTACCCTAAAGCGGAGCAAGGGATGAAGCGTCAGGTGATTCAGCTGCCGCAGCAGCCGGATGAGTCGACGTTAAAAGTGGAGCTGATGATTGGCCAAACGCTGGAAGTCGACTGCAATCGTCATCGTCTTGGCGGTCAGCTGGAAAGCAAAACCCTTGAAGGCTGGGGCTACGACTACTACGTATTTGATAAAGTGACTTCTCCCGTCTCGACCATGATGGCCTGTCCGGATGGTAAAAAAGAGAAGCAGTTTGTGATGGCAGGTCTGGGCGATGCGGGAATGCTGCGTTACAACAGTAAGCTGCCAATCGTGGTTTATACCCCGGCCAACATCGATGTGAAATATCGTATCTGGAGAGCGGACGAAACCATCGGCACGGCCGTTGTGCGTTAATCCCTGTACGAGTGAATCCGGCGGCCTGAGCCGCCGGAGAAGAAGTTAAAGCGCAATATCAGCGACCGGTTTACCTTCCGGCAGCGGCTTCAGCTCCGCCTGCGGAACCTCATCAGCCACCGTAACCGGCTCGTAGTGCAGTTCCAGCACTTCGCTGGTCCACGCCAGCGCCTTTTCAATTTCCGCAGCGTTGCCGTCCAGACGCGTACCGTAGCTTGGTATAATCGCTTTCAGTTTCGCCTGCCACTCCGCTGAGTTGATCTTCTCTTTGAACACTTTTTCCATGAGCTGCAGCATAATCGGCGCCGCAGTGGAAGCTCCCGGCGAGGCGCCCAGCAGCGCGGCTACGGTGCCTTCGTCATCGCTGACGACCTCGGTACCGAGGCGCAGAACGCCGCCCTTCTTCTCATCGCGCTTGATAATCTGCACGCGCTGGCCAGCCTGCCATAAGCGCCAGTCATCTTTGCGCGCTTCCGGATAGTATTCACACAGCGCCGCGTGACGATCTTTGTCCTTTTGCAGCACCTGGCTAATCAAATACTTCACCAGATCGAAGTTATCCAGCCCCACGTTGAGCATCGGCATGATATTCGAGGTGTTGGTCGAGGCCAGCAGATCCCAAAGCGAACCGTTTTTCAGGAAGCGGGTCGAGAAGGTTGCGAACGGCCCAAACAGCACCACGCGCTTGCCGTCGATAATACGGGTGTCGATGTGCGGAACCGACATCGGCGGCGCGCCAACCTCGGCCTGACCGTAGACTTTGGCCAGATGGTGATTAACCACTTCCGGGTTCTCACACACCAGGAACTGTCCGCCGACCGGGAAGCCCGCGTACTCTTTAGCCTGCGGAATACCGGTTTCCTGCAGCAGGGTTAGCGCGGCGCCGCCGGCCCCGATAAAGATAAATTTAGCCTTGATAACCCGTTTCTGGTGGCGGTTGTTCGCATCCGCCAGCGTAACGGTCCAGCTTTTGTCGGCGTTGCGCTTAAAACGGCGCACCACGGTCCCCAGCTGGAGAGAGAAATTATCATGGGTTTGCAGCCCGGCGATCAGCTGACGGGTGATTTCGCCGTAATTCACGTCGGTACCCACCTCCGAGCGGGTCGCGGCCACCTTCTGCTGCGGATCGCGTCCTTCCATCACCAGCGGAGCCCACTCTTTTATTTGTTGATGATCTTCAGAGTAGCGGATACCGCGGAACAGCTCGCTTTGTTGTAAAGCCGCATAGCGAGCGCGCAGGAAGTTAACATTGTTTTCGCCCCATACGAAGCTCATGTGCGGCACGCTGTTAATAAAGGATTTAGGCTTTTTCAGAATGCCCCGGGTCACCTGATGGGCCCAGAACTGACGAGAAATCTGGAAGGATTCGTTGATGTCGACCGCTTTATCGATGTTGATACCGTTAGCGGTTTGCGGCGTATAGTTCAGCTCCATCAACGCCGCGTGGCCGGTACCCGCGTTGTTCCATCCGTTCGAGCTCTCTTCCGCCACGCTGGACATCTGCTCGACCATGGTAATAGACCAATCCGGCTCCAGTTCCTGCAGCCAGGTTCCCAACGTGGCGCTCATGATGCCGCCGCCAATCAACAATACATCCGTCTCTTGCTCATGGCGGGTGTTGGTCCGAGTGTTATTGGAACCAACCGCCTGTGAGCTGGGTACGGCCATCTTTTTCTTCATCGGATTTGAGCCTTACTTTACTCGCTTTTTTATTTAGCGCAGGTGAAACGATTCTCGGCTTCAAAGGTAACACTGAAGAAAAAAAATTTAAATATTGTTTAAATTTTAAGTTGAGTTTTGAGATCTGTTATAAAAATGTTTAATAAATGTGTATCATAAATCACATTTTGTACTGGTATCAGAGGCGCTTCCGCGCTATTATCCTCGGTTTTGTGACCGACCGCACGTAACCAGCGACCGATCATGGCCCAAATTTTTTAAATTCTGCGAAATTTTTTTATGCCCCCTGTTTCTGATTCCGCTACCTCCAGCAACGCTGGCGCATTAGGCCAGATCCTGCGCTCGCCCGCGCTGCTGACGCGTGAAACGCTGGCGGGCGTACTCACCGCACTGGCGCTAATCCCCGAGGTCATCTCCTTCTCGGTTATCGCTGGCGTTGATCCGAAAGTCAGCCTGATTGCCTCCGTAGTGCTGTGCCTGGCGATGTCGGTTCTCGGCGGCAGACCGGCGATGGTCACCGCCGCCGCCGGATCGGTAGCGCTGGTGATTGGTCCGATGGTGCATCAATATGGCGTCGGCTACATTCTCCCGGCGGTCATAATGGCCGGCGTTATTCAAATTTTGTTTGGCATTTGCGGCATGGCGCGCCTGATGCGCTTTATTCCGCAGCCGGTGATGACCGGTTTTGTTAACGCGCTGGGTATTCTCATCTTTTTTGCCCAGGTACCGCATTTCTGGAGCAAGCAGCCGCTGATTATCGGCCTGTTCGTGTTAACGCTGCTGATTGTGCTGTGGGTGCCGCGCTATATAAAGGCAATCCCTTCTCCGCTCATCGCTATCGTACTGCTGACGCTGTTTACCGTTTTCAGCGGCCAGCTGCTGCCGACCGTCGGCGATGAAGGCTCAATGAGCGGCGGACTACCGGGGTTAACCAGCCTGATAGTGCCTCTGAATTTAACCACGCTGCACATCATCTGGCCCTGCGCGCTGAGTATCGCTTTTGTCGGCCTGATGGAGTCGCTTCTGACGGCAAAGCTGGTGGATGATTTAACCCAAACGCCTTCCAGCAAAGCGCGCGAGAGCGCGGGTCTGGGCATCGCCAACATTCTCGCCGGGTTCTATGGCGGTATCGCCGGGTGCGCGATGATCGGCCAGACCATCGTTAATGTTGAAATGGGTAAAGCGCGCAGCCGCGTGTCGACCGTTGCCGCAGGCCTGGTGCTGCTCCTGCTGGTGACTGCCTTAAGCGAAGTGATGGCAAAAATCCCGATGGCCGTGCTCGCCGGGGTGATGGTGATTGTCGCGGTGAAGACCTTTAGCTGGCACAGTATTCGTCCAACTGAGCTGGCGCGCAATCCGTGGCCGGAAACGCTGGTGATGCTGGTGACCGTCGGCGCAACCGTCGGCACCAGCAATCTGGCAATCGGCGTTCTGGCAGGGCTGATCTCAATGGCTCTGATCCCCCGCCGTCTGCGGACTCAAGCGCAGGCTACATCAGAAAAAGCGTCGCCAGCCCAAGAAAAATAAAGAATCCGCCGGTGTCGGTAATCGCGGTAATCATTACGCTGGAGCCGACCGCCGGGTCGCGTCCCAGCTTGACCATCACCATTGGGATAATGACGCCCATCATTGCCGCCATCAGTAGATTGAGCATCATCGCCAACGTCATCACGCCGCCCAGTTGCGGATCGTCGTATAGCCACCAGGTGATAGCCCCCATAATCCCGCCCCAGACGATCCCATTGATCAGCGCAACGCCCATCTCGCGCAAGATCAGGAAGGTAAAACTTCCCGGCTGAATATGCTGTAACGCCATTGCCCGCACGATCATGGTGATCGTCTGGTTGCCCGTGTTGCCGCCAATCCCGGCGACAATCGGCATTAGCGACGCCAGCGCCACCAGTTGGGAAATAGTATGTTCGAAGCCATCGATCACGCGGGAAGCGATAAACGCGGTGCACAGATTCACCGCCAGCCAGGCCCAGCGGGTCTTCACCGCTTTGCTCACCGGCGCAAACACGTCGTCATCGTTGCTCAGGCCGCCCATGCGGCGTAAATCGTTATCCGTCTCCTCATAGACCACGTCAACGATCTCATCAATGGTTAAACGTCCCATCAGCTTGCCGTCGGCATCAATCACCGCGGCGCTAAGTAAGTCATCACGTTCAAAGGTACGCGCCACTTTCTCCGCGTCTTCGTGCGGCTGGAAGGTCACCGGATCGCCTTCCATCACTTCCCCTACCCGCTTCTGCGCATCGTTAAGCAGAATGGTTTGCAGCTCGAGTTCGCCGAGCAGCAGCTTATTGCGGGTGGTCACAAACAGTTTATCGGTATTCTCCGGCATTTTACCTAGTCGCCGCAGATAGCGCTGCACCGCTGCGAGAGTCGCTTCCGGACGGACGGTAATGACCTCAAACTCCATGATCGCGCCGACGGTATTGTCGGCGTAGCGCATCATCTGGCGAATACGCGCGCGCTTATCCGCAGGCAGGGTGGCCAGTAAACGTCCGGTCAGATCGCGGGGCAAGTGCTGCAGCAGGTAAACCTGTTCATCGATATCGAGATTTTGCAGCGCGAACAGCAGATCGTGATCGCTCATCTCTTCGATGAGATCGCCCCAGACGCTTTCCGACGCCTCCAGCAGCACTTTGCCGCGCTTATCATCGGCGACCAGCCGCCAGAGCGCGTTGCGCGCATCATAGGGCAGCGCTTCGAGCGCATCGGCAAGATCCGGCGGCGGCAGGTGTGAAACCAGCATTTCCACTTCCGCCAGATCGTCGGCCAGGGTACTGTCATCGTAGCGTTCAGCGAGGGTTAATTTACCCAGCAGTGAAGATGTGACGGCTTTATCGGTGCTCAGGAGCCAAATGAGGCGGGCGCGCTCTTCATCGCGCAATCTGGCGCTTTTTTTGTGCAAAACGGACATCGGTCAGGCAATCCTTGTAAAAATATCTGTCAGACCAGCAGGCCGGAAGCCTTAAGCATAGCGCGAGGAGGCGGAAATAATAACCGCTATAAATTCGGTCGACGGAAAAAACAGCAGCCTGCAGATACCCCGGAGGTCGACTGACGCCTCCGGGACGGCGTAAACCGATCAGGCGGTACGGGCAACCGCATCGCGGGTCGCCAGTTCGCGCTCATTTCCGGTCAGCTCCGAGAGCTGGCCGCCGCGCATTTCCAGCAGCCTGTCGGCGTGCTGAAAGTAGTGATCGTCATGGCTGATGGCAAAGAGGGTTTTGCCCATCTCCTTCATCAGCGGCAGCAGCACCTGATAGAATTCGCGGCGGAAATGGGGGTCCTGATCTGCCGCCCATTCGTCCAGCATGATGATATCTCTGTCTTCCGCTAACGCCAGCAGCAGCGCCACGCGCTTTTTCTGCCCTTTTGACAGCTTCAGGTCGAGAATTTTGCCATCGTCCAGCCGTAGCTTATGGTTCATTTGCAGATAGCCCAGCCACTTCTCCACCAGCGCCGGATCGGCCGCCTTCCCTTCCGGTCCCAGCAGCCTGTCGAACAGCCAGACGTCGGTAAAGACCGCCGAGAAAAGCTTGCGGTAATCTTCCGGCTTATCCGCCGCCATCGGCTTCCCGTCAACCAGGATCTGTCCAGAAACCGGCTGATACAAACCGGTCAGCAGCATGGCCAGCGTCGATTTTCCGCTCCCGTTGCCGCCAATCAGGAATACCAGCTCGCCGCGCCTGAGAGTCAGATTAATCGGCCCGACCGCAAAGCTGTTGTCGGGATAATGGAAGGTAATATCGCGCAGCTCGAGCGTCTGCCAGTGGGGGTACACCTGCGCCTGCGGGAATTCAGCGCGGTAGGGCGCGAGCGAAAACTTATTCAGCTTATTGAATGCCACCTGAGCGCTGAGCAGAGTCGGCAGCGCGCCAACCGCAGAGAGCAGCGGCGTGCGCAGGAAGAGCAGCGTCAACGAATAGGTGGCCGCCACCGCCGTATCGGCCCAGCCCAGGCTGTTAGCCATCCAGAAGACCAGGCCAATCGCGCCCAGCATCATAATATTCGACCAGTTGACCGCGCTCAGATGGAAGGTATCGGCGCGGACAATATGGTGGCGGTATTCGCGCGCGTCCGGGAGATAGAGCTGATTAAATACATATTCAGCGCGCTCGCGATTAAGGGTGAGCTCTTTGCGTCCTTCGAGAACCGTTTGATAATCGTGATACAGCTTATCTTCGGTTTCGCGCAGCGAGGCCATGTGCTTGTAGACCCGCGACACCAGCACAAATCCGCCCCAGATGGTTAACGCCAGCCACAGCGCGGTAACCAGCATCATTTTTCCGGACAGCCAGGCCAGATAAGCGGCGGAACCAAAGGTCAGAATAATCCCCTGTACCAGCTCCGGCAGACGCACGAAAGCAATGGTAATGTTGCGGATGTCGCTGGTTAACCCGGCCAGCAGCGACGCGCTGCCGATTTTCTCGATCTTCTCAATTTGCGTATCCAGAATGCGCTTAATAAATTCCCCGCGCAGGCGATAAACAAAATGGTGGCCGAGCGTAGTAAGCGCCAGTTGCGAGCCAAGGGTGACCGCCATCAGCAGCAATAATAGTCCCAGAAATTCCGGCAGTACCGTCAGGGAGGTATCGACGATAGTTATCAGGCGCAGGTTAATAAAGGCGATAAGCCCAATACCCAGCGCCGCGCTCAGCAGGCTCAGGGCAATGACGGAGATAAACGGCCAGCGGTACTGACGCCAGACAAGAAGAAGAAGTTCCATAACGCGTAATCCGGGCAAGCAAAAACAGCCAGCAGTTTAAACTGCTCGACGATGACAGCAAGAATAATTCTTATTTTTATTCTTTATTCCCTGCCAGGCGGAAAGTGAGATTGTAGCGACAGGAGCCGGTATCCGGATGAACACCCTCTTTTAGCGGCTGAATGCCGTGGTAAAACAGCCGTGATTCGCCGCCCCAGACCACCACATCGCCGTGCTCCAGCAGCACCCGCTGTAGCGGATCGCTACGCCGCAGGCCGCCAAACTGGAATATCGCCGGCAACCCCAGCGAGACGGAGACGATCGGCGCCCGCAGGTCGCGCTCGTCTTTATCCTGATGCAGCGACAGCTTTGTGCCGGGCTGATAGCGATTAATAAGACACGCATCCGGGGTAAAGTGCGCATAGCCGCCCGCCGCCGCCGCCTCTGAGGCCAGCTCGCGGAAAAGCGGCGGCATCTGCGGCCAGCGCTTTCCCGTCAGCGGATCGTCGCTGGCATAGAGATAGCCGCGCGCGTTCGTGGTCCAGCCCAGCTCGCCACAGTTGGTCATCGCCACCGACATCGTATAGCCGCCGGGGGTAACCATCTGACGAAAAGGCGAACGATGGGCAATATCGGTGATTGCCTGCAAAAGCGCTGGCGCGCGTTCACGGGCGTAGCGGCGCAAAATTATCGCCCCCGGATCCAGTTGCTCCTGCCAGGGCGGCGTATCGGCAAAAAGATCGAGCATTATGTCTCCTCGTATTGCGCTTCTCGCGCCAGCAGCAGCGCCTTACGCGCCGTTCCCCAACGATAGCCGGATAGCGCCCCATCCTCGCGAACCACACGATGACACGGGATAACCAGCGCCAGCTTATTGGCGGCACAGGCGCTGGCCACCGCCCTCACCGCGCGGGGACGCCCCATACTTTGCGCCACCTGGCGATAGCTGCGGGTCTCCCCCGCCGGGATCTGGCGCAGCGCCTGCCAGACCTGAAGCTGAAAAGCCGTGCCGCGCAGATCCAGCGGCAAAGAAAACGGCTGGCGATGATCGTTAAGATGAGAAAAGACCTGCGCAACCCGCAGGCGAAAGACTTCATCGCCTGGATGCAGTCGCGCATTGGGGAACAGGCTGGCTAATTGATCATACAGCGAGCTGTCGCTATCTCCCGGTAGCACGGCACAGATTCCCCGTTCGCTCTCAGCCACAAGGCAGCGCCCCAGCGGCCCGTCGCCGCATACCCAGGTAATGTCCATATTCTCACCGCCGCGGCGAAACTGACGGCCGGTCATCCCCAGCGCGGCGTCAGCCTGCTGATAGTAGCTGCTATTATCCGGGAAACCGGCGGATAGCGCCGCGTCGGTAATTTTCGCCCCCTGCCCTAACGCTTCGCGTAAACGGCGAGCGCGCCAGGCCTGTTGCCAGGCTTTGGGGGTCATACCAGTCACGGATTTAAAGAGGCGGTGGAAATGAAAGGGGCTGACCGCAAGCTGGCGTGCCAGTGCTTCCAGCGTTATCGGCGTCTCCTGCTCCAGCAGACGGCAAGCGGCAGCGACTTTATCTACCTTCTGCTGCTGCGGATCGCTGTTTTCCGGCTGGCAGCGTTTGCACGGGCGAAAGCCTGCCGCCTGCGCGGTATCGACATCAGGATAGAAGCGAACATTTTCCCGCAGCGCGCGACGAGAGCGGCAGGACGGACGGCAGCAAACGCCGGTAGTCAGCACGGCAAAAACGAACTGACCATCGGCGCCGGTATCGCGTTCGCATACTGCCTGCCAGCGGCGCTCATCGGTATCAAACATTATCGGTTTCATCACGGACTCCTGCTGTAAGTGTAACTTCAGTCTGGGCCGAAGTCCGTTAGCAAAAACCCGAAATCTTGCGGTTTAATTTTTCTCGCCAACCAGGAAAGCGCGGAACTGCGGAGACATCCAGGTTTTAAACCCCTCCCCCTCTTTGACAATCATATAGACCGCCAGCCCCTGTTCACGCACCACCTCCTGCGCTTTTTCCGGCCCCAATACCATCAGCCCGGTATCCCAGCCATCTGCTTCCAGCGCCGTCGGAGCGATAACGGTCACCGAAACCAGCTTGTGATCGATTGGTCGCCCGGTTTGCGGATCGATGACGTGCGAGATGCGCTTGCCGTCCAGCTCATAGTAGTTGCGATAGCTGCCCGAGGTACTGATACCGTGGCCGTTAATATCGACGATCGCCTGTACCGCATTTTCGCGATCGGTCGGTTTCTGGATCGCGACCCGCCACGGTTGACCTTCGGCATTCATGCCCCGGCTCACCAGCGCCCCGCCCACCGAGACCAGGTAGCGCGAGATCCCCTCCTGTTCCATCAGGCGCGCCAGATGATCGGCAGCGTAGCCTTCACCGACGGTGGAGAGATCGACGAACAGATCCGCAATGTCTTTTTGCAGATACTGCCCGTCGGCCCGGTTGATCACCGTCAGATGCTGTAAGCCGCTACGCGCTTTGGCATCGGCAATCTGCTGCGGATCCGGCGTTTTTACCGGCTGTTTGTCCGGGCCAAAGCCCCATAAATTGACCAGCGGCCCGACGGTAATATCCATAGCGCCGTGAGTTTTAGCGCCAATTCGCAGGGACATCGTCACGATATCCGCCATCGCCTCGCTGACCGGCCAGGGCGATGTCTCCGGCGAATGGTTAAAGCGCATCAACGCTGAATCGTTCTTCCAGGTGGAAAGCAGACGATCGTCAGCATCCAGCTGAGCCTGAACTTTCTGACGCAGCGCCTCGGCCTTCGCCTGATCAAGGTCTATGACGCTGACCCGCCAGAATGTGCCCATGGTTTTACCGTCCAGTACGGTAGCGGCGGATTTTGGCGTCTGGGGAGAAGTGGCTGAATCACAACCTGAAAGTAATACCAGGGCCCCGAACAGGGCGGCGCGGAAAAATGTCATGTCCATAAAATTGGCTTCCTCTTGCTAAGGCCCAAAGAGTACACCAGCAAGGTTAAACCGGGCATAAAAAAAGGCGCCATCGGCGCCTTTTTTCAAACTTAAGCGTGCTTAGAACTGGTAAACCAGGCCCAGAGCAACGATGTCGTCGGTAGAGATACCGGCAGCACGGGTGAAGTTGTTTTCGTCCAGCAGGTTGATTTTGTAGTCAACGTAGGTGGACATGTTTTTGTTGAAGTAGTAGGTCGCGCCTACATCAACATATTTCAGCAGATCTTCGTCGCCGTAGCCACGTCCCAGGTCTTTACCTTTGGACTGCAGGTAAGCCACGGACGGACGCAGACCGAAGTCGAACTGGTACTGAGCAACCACTTCGAAGTTCTGCGCTTTGTTAGCAAAGCCCAGGGAACCGGCGCGAGTTGCGTTGTAGGTCTGGGTGTACTGAGACGCCAGATAGATGTTGTTGGCGTCATATTTCAGACCGCCGGTGTAGGTTTCAGCGTTGTCGCCGCGGCCCAGTGCTGCTTTGGTGTTCTGATCGCTAGTACGTTTAGAGTGAGAGTACGCAAAACCAGCGCTGATACCGTCATAGATATCATAGGTCAGAGAGGTGCCGTAGCCGTCGCCGTTCTGTTTATTCCAGTCACGACCATTGTTGGTGGAACCTTCACCGCTGGTGCTACCGTTTTTACCCTGGTACTGCAGAGCAAAGTTCAGACCGTCAACCAGACCGAAGAAGTCGGAGTTACGGTAGGTCGCCACGCCGTTAGCGCGAGACTGCAGGAAGTTATCAGAACCGTAGGTGTCGCCGCCGAATTCCGGCAGAACGTCGGTCCAGGAAGTCACGTCGTATACTACGCCGTAGTTACGACCGTAGTCGAAAGAACCCGCGTCGCCGAATTTCAGACCCGCAAATGCCAGACGAGTCCAGGACTGCTTGTCAGAACCTTCTACGTTGTTCGCCTGAACGTTGTATTCCCACTGGCCGTAACCGGTCAGCTGGTCGTTGATCTGAGTTTCGCCTTTGATGCCCAGACGCATGTAGGTCTGGTCGCCATCGGAAGATTTGTCGTCAGAGAAATAGTGCAGACCGTCGATTTTACCGTACAGGTCTAATTTGTTGCCATCTTTGTTATAGACTTCAGCCGCATTCGCTGCGCCTGCTACCAGCAGAGCCGGTACCAGGAGGGACAGTACTTTAACTTTCATGTTATTAACCCTCTGTTTGTTATATGCCTTTTATTATTGCCACTGCTTACTGATTACCCTTCTAATCAGTCGGCTATTTCATTGTGCTGCAAAATGCAGAATAATCCAACAAGAATATGATACTAAAACTTCTAAGATGTTTCAAAATACCCACAAGATGTTTCAATTTGTAAATGCAAGGGAACTTTTTTTCTGCCACAAATGCGCAACTAAATAAGCACTAATAATCAAAAAATAAAAATTTTCAATCCCTGTCAATGAGTTACATGGTTACATCTCTATAGCACTGAATGGTAAAACAAAATTCTCGTCTGCGACTAAAATTAATCCTGCTATCATCATTAACTTTATTTATTACCGTCATTCAGTTCTGAATGTCTGTTTACCCCTATTTCAACCGGATGCCTCGCATCCGGTTTTTTTTACCCTTCTTTACACATCTTTAATTATTCCATGCTACTCGTGAAAAAAATAACGGTTATTAATCAAACAACTTACGTCTAAGCTCAACGCTATTTATATAATTTCTTGTTATTTAGTGCTATTTCCCTAAGGTAATCCGTCAATAATTGTACAAAAACAACTGCGGTGTACATCTTTGCTCGCATTACTGGTTTAAGATAAATCTCAAGGCAAAAAAGTCATTGTAGGGTATTCAGATGTATGGATTTTGGACGTTAACCTTTATACTGTTCGTAGCATCTGCGCTGCCCCCGGTTAACTTGGTGCAACAGTCCGTTTACACACACTGATGAGTCGTACTCTCACACGATGACCCCGAAAAAATTTTCCCTGATACCCGGCAACATTACCCGCTTCTTTATTCTCATGGTCATCGTCCTGCTGGCGACGATGGGGGTCATGATCCAAAGCGCCGTTAACGCCTGGCTAAAAGATAAAAGCTACCAGGTTGTCGATGTCAGCTACGACTTGCATAAACGTATTGACACCTGGCGCTACGCCACCTGGCAAATCTATGACAACATCGCCGCAACCTCTGCCAGCTCAGCCTCCGAAACCGGGTTGCAGGAAACGCGTTTAAAGCAGGATGTTTACTATCTGGAGAAACCGCGGCGCAAAACCGAAGCGCTGATTTTTGGCTCTCATGACGGCTCAACGCTGGAAATGACGCAAAAAATCTCCAACTATCTCGATATCCTGTGGGGCGCCGAGACGATTCCCTGGTCAATGTATTATCTCAACGGCCTGGATAACAGCCTGATACTGGTTTCAACGCTGCCGTTAAAAGATCTCTCTTCCAGTTTCAAAGAATCGACGATAAGCAGCGTCGTTGAATCACGCCGGGCTGAGATGCTGCTGCAGGCCAATACCCTTGATGAACGCGAGACGTTTTCGTCGCTGCGCCACCTCGCCTGGCAAAACGGCTACTACTTCACCTTACGCACCACCTTTAACCAGCCCGGTCATCTGGCGACGGTAGTGGCCTTCGATCTGCCCATTAACGACCTCATTCCGCCGAGTATGTCTCTGGAGAGTTTCCGCCTGGAGCCCGATCCCTCGCAGAACGGAACCAGCAATCCGGATAAAGAAGCTGCCGACATCGTCAGCATTAACTTTAACGGCCCGCAGATTGAAATTATCACGACCATTAATACCACCGGTATGCGCCTGGTCTGGATGGTGCCCTTTAGCGAGCTGATTCTGGAATCGCTGCAAAATATTTTACTGCCGCTGTTGCTGAACATTGGTCTGCTGGCGCTGGCGCTGTTCGGATTTACCACCTTCCGTCACTACAGCGGACGTAAAAGCGTCGCGGGAACGGCTATCTCCTCGGCAGCCAATAGTGAACTACGCGCTCAGCGCGCCATTCACGAAGAGATCGTTTCCCTGCTGCCGCTCGGGCTGCTGGTGCACGATCTGGAGGCTAACCGTACGGTGATCAGCAATCCGATCGCCGATCATCTGCTGCCGCATCTGAACCTGCAAAACATCATTAATATGGCCGATCAGCATCAGGGCGTGATCCAGGCGACGGTGAACAATGAACTGTATGAAATCCGTCAGTTCCGCAGTCAGGTTTCGCCACGAACGCAAATTTTTATTATTCGCGATCAGGACCGTGAGGTGATGGTGAATAAGAAACTTAAGCAGGCCCAGCGTCTGTATGAGAAAAATCAGCAGGGCCGCACGGCGTTTATGCAGCATATCGGCGCGGCGCTCAGGCAGCCGGCGCAGACGCTGGCGGAAGAAGCCGCGGCGCTCGGCATGGCAGAAAGCCGCAGGCTGGCCCAGCATGCGGACGAACTGGTGCAGTTGGTAGATGAAATCGAGCTGGCAAACCTGCTGGAGAGCGATAGCTGGAAGAGCGCTCAGGGTCTATTCTCGATTCAGGAACTGATAGATGAAGTGGTGCCTGAAGTGCTACCTATCATCAAACGCAAGGGTCTACAGCTGCTGATTAACAACGCTTTGCCGGCCAATGAGCAACGCTACGGCGATCGCGACGCCCTGCGCCGTACGCTTTTACTGCTTATCCAGTATTCGGTTACCACCACGCCTATTGGCAAAATCACTCTGGAAGTGAGTAAAGATGAATCAGCGGAAGATCGTCTGACCTTCCGTATTCTCGATACCGGCAACGGCGTTTCCGCAAACGAAATTGACAATATGCACTTTCCGTTCCTCAACGATACGCAGGCAGACCTCTACGGCAAGGCCAACGCCCTCACCTTCTGGCTCTGCGATCGCCTGACGCGCAAGCTCGGCGGGCAGCTCAATATCAAAGCACGCGAGTCGCTGGGTACCCGCTACTCCCTGCATTTAAAAATGGCCGCCAGCGCAGAGGAGAGTGAGTCAGGGGAACATCTGCTGGATGACGTGGTGATATTGCTTGATGTGACCGCCAATGAAGTCCGCCGTATTGTGACTCGCCAGCTGGAGAGCTGGGGGGCCACCTGCATCACGCCGGATGACAGAATCACAAGTCAACAATATGATCTCTTTTTAACGGATAATCCGTCTAATCTTACTGCTTCGGGCTTGCTTTTAAGCGATGATGAAGCCCGGGTTCATAAGATTGGTCCTGGTCAGCTCCGCGTAAACTTTAATATCAGCGCTGCGCTGCAGGAAGCTATCCTGCAATTGATTGAGCAGCAGCTTGCAGAGGAAGAGGAGCAGCCTTCCTCTGCCGGTAGCGAAAGTAACGCCGAACTGCATGCCAGCGGCTATTACACGCTGTTTGCTGACACGGTACCAGATGATGTTAAGAGGCTGTATAATGAACGGGCAACGGGCGATTTCGCCGCGCTGGCGCAGACCGCTCACCGCCTCAAAGGGGCGTTTGCTATGCTAAATCTGGTACCCGGCAAGCAGTTATGTGAAACGCTTGAGCATCTGATCCGAGAAAAAGATGCGCAAGGCATAGAAAAATATATCAGCGACATTGACGACTACGTCAAGAGCTTGCTGTAGCAAGGTAGCCTAATACATGAACAATATGAACGTAATTATTGCCGATGACCATCCGATCGTACTGTTCGGTATTCGTAAGTCACTTGAACAAATTGAGTGGGTGAACGTTGTCGGCGAGTTTGAAGACTCCACCGCATTAATCAACAATCTGCCAAAACTGGACGCACATGTCCTGATTACCGATTTATCCATGCCCGGTGATAAATACGGCGATGGCATTACGCTTATCAAATACATCAAGCGTCATTTCCCGGATCTGTCAATCATTGTACTGACGATGAATAACAACCCGGCGATCCTTAGCGCGGTTCTGGATCTGGACATAGAAGGGATTGTCCTGAAACAGGGGGCGCCAACCGACCTGCCTAAAGCGCTGGCCGCGCTGCAAAAAGGCAAAAAATTCACTCCGGAGAGCGTTTCGCGCCTGCTGGAAAAAATCAGCGCTGGCGGTTACGGCGACAAACGTTTGTCGCCGAAAGAGAGTGAAGTGCTGCGCTTGTTCGCCGAAGGCTTCCTGGTCACCGAGATAGCCAAAAAGCTCAACCGCAGCATCAAAACCATCAGTAGCCAGAAAAAATCGGCGATGATGAAGCTCGGCGTGGAAAACGACATCGCCCTGCTGAACTACCTCTCTTCCGTTTCCCTGAGCTCCACCGACAAAGACTAAGCTCTTTTCTTCCCGGATAGCTCGGCGTTATCCGGGAAGCTTCTCTACTCCCTTCCCTTACGTACCCGCGTAGCGTAGAGCGTTAACGTCTGCTTAATGATATCCAGCGTGACCGGCTTAGAAAGACAGCTGTCCATACCGGATTCCAGGCAGCGCTGCTTCTCTTCCGCCAGCGCGTTGGCGGTAACGCCAATCACCGGCAGCGTGAGCCCCAGCTGGCGAATACGCTGAGTCAGGCGATAGCCGTCCATGTTCGGCATGTTGACGTCGCTGAGCACGATATCAATATGCTGTTTGCTCAGGACATTCAGCGCATCGACCCCATCATTTGCCGTCACGCATTGATAGCCCAGCGATCCAAGCTGATCGGCCAGCAGGCGACGGTTGATCGGATGATCGTCAACCACCAGAATCATCATGTCATCATTGCTGGCGTTTTGCGCATCCGCGGCAGCTAGCGCAGGGCCGTTATCCGCACTGGCTACGGCAATATGGAAGATGCGTCCCAGCAGCGGCAGGAGCTCGTGCGGCGTGGCGACGCTATGCAGCCACTCGCCGGGTGCCCGCTCTTGCGGAATACCGATATGCCGACGAGAGAAGATCACCATCGCGCAGCCAGCCCAGGCTTCATACGTCTCGCTATCGGTTAACAGAATATCTTCCGCTCCCGGCGTTTGCCCGTCAAAACGACGGACAGGAACGCCGTGGAAGGTCAGCAACTGCTCGACGAACACCGCCAGCGAGCTGTTATCAATCGCCAGCCAGCAGCATTTTTCAGCCAGGCCATCAATATTCAGCGGCGGCGTATTTTGCACGCCATAAAGCGGGATACGAATAGTGAATCGACTGCCCATACCCGGTTCGGTTTCGACGGCGATATCACCATCCATCATGCTGATAAGCTTTTCACAAATCGCCAGGCCGAGCCCGGTTCCCTGGAAGTTGCGCTGCACGCCGGTACCGACCTGGAAGAACGGATCGAACAGGCGTAGCACCTCTTTCGCCGGGATCCCTTCGCCGGTGTCGCGTACGCTGATGCGCAGATAATCATCCGCCCGCTCTACGTGCAGGACAATACAGCCGGTATCGGTAAACTTAATCGCATTACTCAACAGGTTTGAAATAACCTGCTGCAGGCGCATCGGATCGCCGGACATCAGTTGCGGAACGTCTGGCTCAATAAAGCAGTACAGCCCAAGATGTTTACGCACCACCAGCGGCAGATAGTTGGCGGAGATATGGTTCATTACCTCACGTGGCGAAAACTCCCGCGGCTCAATTTTAAGCTGCTCGGACTCAATTTTAGAGAAATCGAGAATATCGCTAATGATTTTCAGCAGCAGGCTGGAAGAGTTGTTCATCGCTGTCACCAGACGATCGACGCCCTTCGGTAGCTCCTTGGTCTGCAAGAGATCGAGGTTGCCGATAATCCCGTACAGCGGCGTACGCAGTTCGTGGCTGACGGTGGCGAGGAACATCGATTTCGACTGGCTGGCCTGCTCGGCGGCCTGGGCCATCTCCTGCAGAGACTCTTCCATTTTGACGCGCGCCGATACGTCCACCAGTACGCAGATCGCCACGTTCTCGTTGCGATAGCGCGAATGGACAAAGCTGATTTGCAGGTTGGTATTATTGCTGGTCAGCACATCGACAAAGTTTACCTGCTGGCCGCAGATAATTTGCGTCAGCCGCTGCCGGTCCTCATGAGTTAACATGTTGAGATAGTTATGCGCCAGCTCGTTACTCAGGATATTGGTGCCGTCGAGGGTACGTAAAATACAGATCCCCACCGGCGCGGAGGCAACGATTTTGCGGTTGAACTGCTCATGCTCTTCCAGGCGCTGGGCATCATTTTCGGCCGGAATAAAAATCCGTCGTTCATACATTCGGGCGAGGGCGAAAAGGAGCGCGCCGGTGAGCAGATTGAGTACCACCGCGTTCAGTATCAGCATCCGAATGCGTTCCAGCACCTGATCTACCGGCACCGAATAGACAATACTTAAGGATGACGGCGGCAGGCTTTTTTTCATCGCCAGCTCGCGAAAACCCGCGGTATAGCCAAACCACAGACGTTCCTGCATCCACTTCGCGTCCGGTTTGATATTGCTATTCGACCCGGCAAGTGAAATCAGCGACTGTCCATTATCGTCAAGGATCGTCACGTTCATCGGCAAACTGCCTGGGGTAAAGAAACTTTCCATACGGATGGTTTGCTCTACGCCAAGCATCGCCTGCAGACGATTCGCCACATAGATGGGCGTGAGCGCATAGAAATAGCCAACGCCCGGGCGCACGCCCTGGCTTATCCAGAACAGATTATTGCCGCGCTCGTTTTGCGGCGCGTCGCGATACTGCTCAATGCGCTGATGCAGTACTTTAAGCGCCTGGTCCCGCTCCAGCGGGATGTCACGCAGGCCGAAGTTGGCCATGCACAGATTGTCGCTACCAATCAAAAAAATACGATTGAGGTCGTAGGCCGTGGAGAAATTGTCGCGCCAGTAGCGCATAAACCACGCCAATGACTGCAGCGAATTACGCCAGGTGGAACTCATCAGCGCACAGTCGGAATCCGGATAGAGCGGTTCAAAATCAGGAATTGAAATATTGCCGCGCTGGGCCGGCGTATCGCCGCCTTCGCCGCCATCTATCGGCCGATTACCGGCAACATATTTCAGCTCCTTAATCACGTCGGCCGTACGCTGTATATAGCGCTGCGCCTGATCGGCATTGAGGTTAAATTCCTGGCGAATTTCCGATTCCCGATCGTGCAAAGCGTTGACGATGTAAAACACCGAAACAAAAGCGACCAGCACCCACAGCAGTACCGCCAGCGCTCTGAACAGATAGCGTGAAACTTTTAACGTGTTATGGAAAGAAGCTAGATATTTCAATGTGGCGATGCTCGGCCGTCAGGGGCTCAACAGAATGGCGTTAAGGTAACGATAAAACTACGGTCCCGCAACGGGAAAACAAAAAGGGCCGGGGATGAGCCCGACCCTTTCAGAACAATTACCGCAGAGAATTACTCTTCATCTTCGGCGATGTCATCGTCAGTATCTGCTTCCGGCGCGATATCTTCATCGCCTTCCGCCGCGCTGCCGTCGATGGCATCCAGCTCTTCGTCATCAACCGGCTCAGCAACGCGCTGCAGACCGACCACGTTTTCATCTTCCGCGGTACGAATCAGGATCACGCCCTGAGTGTTACGGCCGACAATGCTCACCTCGGAAACGCGGGTTCGTACCAGCGTGCCCGCATCGGTGATCATCATAATCTGGTCGCAGTCATCAACCTGCACCGCGCCCACCACGGAACCGTTGCGTTCGGTCACTTTGATTGAGATTACGCCCTGGGTCGCACGCGACTTGGTTGGATACTCATCAGCCGCGGTACGTTTACCGTAGCCATTCTGCGTAACGGTCAGGATGGCCCCTTCACCGCGCGGAATGATCAACGAAACCACTTTATCTTCGCCGGCCAGCTTGATGCCGCGTACGCCGGTAGCGGTACGGCCCATTGCGCGGACGGCGTCCTCTTTAAAGCGCACCACTTTACCGGCGGCGGAGAACAGCATAACTTCGTCCTGACCGGAGGTCAGATCGACGCCAATCAGCTCGTCGCCTTCGTTGAGGTTAACCGCGATAATACCGGCAGAACGCGGACGGCTGAATTCGGTCAGCGCCGTTTTCTTCACGGTACCGCTGGCGGTAGCCATAAAGACGTTCACGCCCTCTTCGTACTCACGTACCGGCAGAATCGCAGTGATACGTTCGTTGGCTTCAAGCGGCAGCAGGTTGACGATCGGACGCCCGCGCGCGCCGCGGCTGGCTTCCGGCAGCTGATAAACCTTCATCCAGTAGAGACGCCCGCGGCTGGAGAAGCAGAGGATCGTGTCGTGGGTGTTGGCCACCAGCAGGCGGTCGATAAAGTCTTCTTCTTTTATACGCGCCGCAGATTTACCTTTACCGCCACGACGCTGTGCTTCGTAATCGGTTAACGGCTGGTACTTCACGTAGCCCTGATGCGAAAGGGTCACGACAACATCTTCCTGGTTGATCAGGTCTTCGATGTTGATATCCGCGCTGTTAGCGGTGATCTCGGTACGACGCGCGTCGCCGAACTGTTCACGGACCAGCTCCAGCTCTTCACGGATAACTTCCATCAGGCGATCGGCGCTGCCCAGAATGTGCAGCAGTTCCGCAATCTGTTCCAGCAGCTCTTTGTATTCATCGAGCAGTTTTTCATGCTCAAGACCGGTCAGTTTCTGCAAACGCAGATCCAGAATCGCCTGCGCCTGCTGTTCGGTCAGGTAGTACTGATCGTCGCGTACGCCGAACTCAGGCTCCAGCCATTCCGGACGAGCGGCGTCATCGCCTGCGCGTTCCAGCATAGCGGAAACGTTGCCCAGATCCCATGAACGCGCGATTAATGCTGCTTTCGCTTCCGCCGGAGTCGGCGCGCGGCGAATCAGTTCGATAATCGGATCGATGTTGGCCAGGGCAATCGCCAGCGCTTCGAGGATATGCGCGCGATCGCGGGCTTTACGCAGTTCAAAAATAGTACGACGGGTCACCACTTCGCGGCGGTGGCGCACGAACGCGGCAATAATTTCTTTCAGGTTCATGATCTTCGGCTGACCATGGTGCAGGGCAACCATGTTGATACCGAAGGAGACCTGGAGCTGAGTCTGCGAATAGAGGTTGTTAAGCACCACCTCACCCACCGCATCGCGCTTCACTTCAATCACGATGCGCATGCCATCTTTATCAGACTCGTCGCGCAGCGCGCTGATGCCTTCAACGCGTTTGTCTTTGACCAGCTCGGCGATTTTCTCAATCAGGCGCGCTTTGTTCACCTGATACGGAATTTCATGCACGATGATGGTTTCGCGGCCGGTCTTCGCGTCAGCTTCCACTTCCGCGCGGGCGCGAATGTACACTTTTCCGCGACCCGTACGATAGGCCTCTTCAATGCCGCGGCGACCGTTGATGATCGCAGCGGTCGGGAAGTCCGGACCGGGAATATGTTCCATCAGCCCTTCAATGCTGATGTCTTCGTTTTCAACGTAGGCCAGACAGCCGTTGATCACTTCGGTCAGGTTGTGCGGCGGAATGTTAGTCGCCATACCTACCGCGATACCGGACGAACCGTTGACTAGCAGGTTCGGGATTTTGGTCGGCATAACGTCAGGGATTTTCTCCGTGCCGTCATAGTTATCGACGAAATCCACCGTCTCTTTTTCGAGGTCGGCCATCAGTTCATGGGCGATCTTCGACATACGGATTTCCGTATAACGCATCGCTGCGGCGGAGTCGCCGTCGACCGAACCAAAGTTACCCTGGCCATCTACCAGCATGTAACGCAGGGAGAATGGCTGCGCCATACGTACAATGGTGTCGTATACGGCAATATCACCATGAGGGTGGTATTTACCGATGACGTCACCCACGACACGGGCAGATTTTTTATAGGCTTTGTTCCAGTCATTGCCCAATACGTTCATGGCGTATAGTACGCGACGGTGTACCGGCTTCAGGCCATCTCGGACATCCGGCAGCGCACGGCCAACAATGACCGACATCGCATAATCCAGATAGGAGCTCTTCAGCTCTTCCTCAATGTTGACCGGTGTAATTTCTCTCGCAAGGTCGCTCATCTAACCGCTATCCCTCTACTGTATCCCGGATTCAAAGGTCGCAAATTATAACACAGCCGCGGTGATACGGGTAAACCTATACCCAATGATTTTCGCGCTGTAACAGGGACAGGGATAGACGGTTTATTCATCGCGGAGGCCTGATATACTTGCCGGTCTGAACTGAACAGGAGTAATAGCGCCCATGAATGCCGAAAAACCGTCGGTGGCCCACAATGTTGATCATAATGAAATCGCTAAATTTGAAGCCGTCGCATCGCGCTGGTGGGATTTAGAGGGCGAATTCAAACCGTTACATCGCATTAATCCTTTGCGTCTTGGCTATATTGCGGAGCGCTCAGGCGGCCTGTTTGGTAAGAAAGTGCTGGATGTCGGCTGCGGCGGCGGCATCCTGGCAGAAAGCATGGCCCGGGAAGGCGCTACGGTCACCGGTCTGGATATGGGGTTTGAACCGCTTCAGGTCGCGAAACTGCATGCCCTGGAGAGCGGTATTCAGGTCGACTATGTCCAGGAAACCGTGGAAGAACACGCGGCGAAGCACGCCGGGGAGTACGATGTCGTCACCTGCATGGAGATGCTGGAGCACGTGCCGGACCCGCAGTCGGTCGTTCACGCCTGCGCGCGGCTGGTCAAGCCTGGCGGCCAGGTATTCTTCTCTACCATTAACCGTAACGGTAAAGCCTGGCTGATGGCGGTTGTCGGCGCCGAGTACGTCATGAAGATGGTGCCGAAGGGAACCCACGATGTGAAGAAATTCATTAAACCAGCGGAGCTGCTCGGCTGGGTGGATGAGACAATTCTGAAAGAGCAGCACATTACCGGTCTTCATTACAATCCGCTAACCAATACCTTCAAGCTGGCGCCGGGGGTGGATGTTAACTATATGTTGCATACAACGGCGAAAAAAGCATAACGTCAGCAGTATTTCCTATGATGATTGCGCGGCATCAAGCCGCGTGATTATTTCTTCCGATGAAGAAATCAGCACTCGATCAAATTTTCATTTTTTTTTCAGATTTATTGACATCTTCTCCAGGCCTTATGGGGCGTGGATTTCGCGATTATCACCCTTCCGCAACCTCAATTTAACGTCAAAATCAACTCTTGTACTCAAAAGAATCCTTACTAGAATACTCACCATATAGCGTTTCTTTTATCGACCACCCCCTACATATAGTATTTATCCACAGAGTTAGTCACAACGGCGATCTGTGGATAAGTGGGGGATATTTTCTTTCACGGACAGGTATAAACCACATGAATCAGAGTCTGCTGGTGACAAAGCGCGACGGTAGCACCGAGCGCATCAATCTCGACAAAATCCACCGCGTGCTGGATTGGGCGGCAGAAGGGCTGAATAACGTATCCATCTCCCAGGTAGAACTGCGTTCCCACATTCAGTTCTATGACGGCATTAAAACCGCCGATATTCACGAAACCATTATCAAAGCCGCTGCGGATCTGATCTCCCGCGACGCGCCGGACTACCAGTATCTCGCCGCTCGTCTGGCGATTTTCCACCTGCGCAAAAAAGCCTACGGCCAGTTTGAGCCGCCAGCGTTGTTCGACCACGTGTCGAAAATGGTGAAAAACGGCAAATACGATACTCATCTGCTGGAAGACTACACGGAAGAAGAGTTCAAGCAGATGGATTCGTTTATCGAGCACGATCGCGATATGACCTTCTCCTACGCTGCGGTTAAGCAGCTCGAAGGCAAATATCTGGTACAGAACCGCGTCACCGGTGAGATCTACGAAAGCGCCCAGTTCCTGTACATTCTGGTGGCCGCCTGCCTGTTCTCCAACTATCCGCGCGAGACGCGTCTGGACTATATCAAGCGTTTCTATGACGCGGTGTCGACGTTTAAAATCTCGCTGCCGACGCCGATTATGTCCGGCGTGCGTACCCCGACCCGTCAGTTCAGCTCCTGTGTGCTGATCGAGTGCGGTGATAGCCTCGATTCTATTAACGCGACCTCCAGCGCGATTGTTAAATACGTTTCTCAGCGCGCCGGTATCGGCATCAATGCCGGCCGCATCCGCGCGCTGGGTAGCCCGATTCGCGGCGGTGAAGCTTTCCACACCGGCTGTATTCCGTTCTATAAGCACTTCCAGACCGCAGTGAAATCCTGCTCGCAGGGCGGCGTCCGCGGTGGTGCCGCCACCCTCTTCTACCCGATGTGGCATCTGGAAGTCGAAAGCCTGCTGGTGCTGAAAAACAACCGCGGTACCGACGCCAACCGCGTTCGTCATATGGACTACGGCGTACAGATCAACAAGCTGATGTACACTCGCCTGCTGAAAGGCGGAGACATCACCCTGTTCAGCCCATCCGACGTTCCGGGCCTGTACGATGCGTTCTTCGCCGACCAGGACGAGTTCGAGCGCCTGTATACCCAATACGAGCAGGACGACAGCATCCGCAAGCAGCGCATTAAAGCCGTAGAGCTGTTCTCGCTGATGATGCAGGAGCGTGCCTCCACCGGTCGTATCTACATCCAGAACGTGGACCACTGCAACACCCACAGCCCGTTTGACCCGGTTGTCGCGCCGGTGCGCCAGTCCAACCTGTGCCTGGAAATCGCCCTGCCGACCAAGCCGCTGGAAGATGTAAACGACGAGAACGGTGAAATTGCGCTGTGCACCCTGTCCGCTTTCAACCTCGGGGTTATCGATAGCCTGGATGAGCTGGAAGAGCTGGCGGTGCTGGCCGTTCGCGCGCTGGATGCCCTGCTGGATTACCAGGACTACCCGATCCCGGCGGCCAAACGCGGCGCGATGGGCCGTCGTACGCTGGGTATTGGCGTGATTAACTTTGCCTACTATCTGGCGAAGCACGGTAAACGCTACTCCGACGGCAGCGCTAACAACCTGACGCATAAAACGTTCGAAGCGATTCAGTACTATCTGCTGAAAGCTTCTAACGAGCTGGCGATCGAACAAGGCGCGTGCCCGTGGTTTAACGAAACCACCTATGCAAAAGGCATTCTGCCGATCGATACCTACAAGAAAGACCTGGATGCTATCGTCAGCGAATCTCTGCACTACGATTGGGAGCGGCTTCGCGAGTCGATCAAAACGCACGGCCTGCGTAACTCCACGCTCTCCGCGCTGATGCCGTCCGAGACCTCTTCGCAGATCTCCAACGCCACCAACGGCATTGAACCGCCGCGCGGTCACGTCAGCATCAAAGCGTCAAAAGACGGTATCCTGCGCCAGGTGGTGCCGGATTACGAAAAACTGCAGAACGGCTACGAGCTGCTGTGGGAAATGCCGAACAACGACGGTTATTTACAGCTGGTCGGTATTATGCAGAAGTTTATCGACCAGTCGATTTCCGCCAATACCAACTACGACCCGACGCGCTTCCCGTCAGGCAAAGTGCCGATGCAGCAGTTGCTGAAAGACTTGCTCAATGCCTATAAGTTCGGCGTCAAAACGCTGTACTATCACAACACTCGCGATGGCGCGGAAGATGCCCAGGATGACCTGGCGCCGTCTATTCAGGACGACGGCTGCGAAAGCGGCGCATGTAAGATCTAAGTTTTTTGCCGGGCGGCGCGATGCTGGCCCGGCCTAAGGTTTTGTAGGCCCGGCAAACTCACTGCCGCCGGGCGATACAATCTCAACAGGACTCACTTCAATGGCATATACCACTTTTTCTCAGACTAAAAACGATCAGCTGCTTGAGCCGATGTTTTTTGGTCAGCCGGTGAACGTCGCCCGCTACGATCAGCAAAAATATGACATCTTCGAAAAGCTGATTGAAAAACAGCTCTCCTTCTTCTGGCGTCCGGAAGAGGTTGACGTTTCCCGCGACCGTATCGACTACCAGGCGCTGCCGGAACACGAAAAACACATTTTTATCAGCAACCTGAAATATCAGACGCTGCTGGACTCGATCCAGGGACGCAGCCCGAACGTTGCCCTGCTGCCGCTGATTTCCATTCCTGAGCTGGAAACCTGGGTTGAAACCTGGGCGTTCTCGGAGACTATCCACTCGCGCTCCTACACCCATATCATCCGCAATATCGTTAACGATCCGGCGATGGTATTTGACGATATCGTCACCAACGAGCAGATCCAAAAACGCGCGGAAGGCATTTCCAGCTATTACGATGAATTGATTGAGCTGACCAGCTACTGGCATCTGCTGGGCGAAGGCACCCACAGCGTGAACGGTAAAACCATTACCGTGAACCTGCGCGAGCTGAAGAAGAAACTGTACCTGTGTCTGATGAGCGTGAACGCGCTGGAAGCCATCCGTTTTTACGTCAGCTTCGCCTGCTCTTTCGCCTTTGCCGAGCGCAAGCTGATGGAAGGTAACGCCAAGATTATCCGTCTGATCGCCCGTGACGAAGCGCTGCACCTGACCGGCACTCAGCACATGCTGAATCTGCTGCGCTCCGGCGTTGACGATCCGGAAATGGCGGAAATCGCCGAAGAGTGCAAGCAGGAGTGCTACGACCTGTTCGTGTTGGCGGCACAGCAGGAGAAAGAGTGGGCGGATTATCTGTTCCGCGACGGTTCGATGATCGGCCTGAACAAAGATATTCTTTGCCAGTACGTTGAGTACATTACTAACATCCGCATGCAGGCGGTAGGTCTCGATCTGCCGTTCCAGACCCGCTCCAACCCGATCCCGTGGATCAACACCTGGCTGGTGTCCGATAACGTGCAGGTCGCGCCGCAGGAAGTGGAAGTCAGCTCTTATCTGGTCGGGCAGATCGATTCCGAAGTCGACGCTGACGATCTGAGCAACTTCCAGCTCTGATGAAACGCATTTTCTTGAAGATTTCTGACACTCGCCTTGAGTGTCAGGATGAACATCCCTCCCTGCTGGCGGCCCTGGAATCGCACAATATCGACGTGGAGTATCAATGCCGCGAAGGATACTGCGGATCGTGTCGTCTGCGGCTGGTTTCCGGTCAGGTTGACTGGCTCACCGAGCCGCTGGCGTTTGTCCAGCCGGGAGAGATTTTGCCCTGCTGCTGCCGGGCAAAAGGCGATATCGAAATTGAGATGTAAGTTTTGTCGGGCGGCATAACGCTTATGCCCCCGACAAAACTGCCGTTCACAGGCCGGGTAAACCCGGCTTTTTACTGCTTAGCGTGCAGAAACTGCACGGCTTTATCCGGAAAATCGGTGAACAAGCCGTCGACATCCGCCTGATGGTACAGCACGTTATAGAGCTGATTGACGTCGATGGCGTAGTCAGGCAATTGATCCGCGCGAACCGTGTATGGATGTACCTGCATGCCGCTGGCGTGCGCCTCTTTCACCATTGCCGTCAGCTTCACGTCTCCCGGTTTCGAGCCTTCCGCCACCAGCATATGGTAGTCCGGACCAATACCGTCAGCGTACTGGGCGATCTGCGCCATTGCCCCTGGTTTGAACATCCAGTCATAGCTGTAGTTCACCCACTTGCCGTCAGCCTGCCGCTGCTGGGTCTCATTCCAGTCGGTATAGGCGATAAGCTGCACCAGATTGAGATCCATCCCCATTTTCGGCTCCAGCTCATGCTTAATACGCTTAAGCTCGTTGGCGTCAAAGCACTGCAGATACACCTTATCCTGCTTGCCGGTGTAACCATATTCCTTCAGCACTTTCAGCGTGCTGGCGGCAATATCCTTGCCTTCCTGATGGTGGAACCACGGCGCTTTGATTTCCGGGTAGATGCCAATGTTTTTGCCGGTCGAATGGTTTAACCCCTGGACAAACTCAATCTCCTCTTCGAAGGTATGAATGCGGAAATCAGATTTCCCCATCGGGAAGCGACCCGGATAAGTTTGCACGTTCTTGCCATCTTTCGGTTCAAACCCTTCGGTAAACTTCAGCGACTTTATCTCAGCGAGGGTAAAGTCGATAGCGTAGAAGCGGCCATCTTTACGCGCCCGCTGCGGGAAACGCTGGGCCACGTCGGTCACCCGATCCAGATAGTGGTCATGCAGGACCACCAGCCGGTCATCTTTGGTCATCACCAGGTCTTGCTCAAGGTAATCCGCCCCCTGCGCGTAGGCCATCGCTTTCGCCGGCAGGGTATGTTCCGGCAGATAGCCGCTGGCGCCGCGGTGGGCGATAACGATTTTCTCTCCCGCCACGGCGCTGAAGGAGAGCGCCGTGGCGGCCAGCAGCACTCCGCTCATCAGGGTGGTTAATTGACTTTTCATCGCCGCACCTTAACCTTGTTTCATCTGTTGATGGTGGCGTCGTTCACCCAGCATCACGATAATCAGCAGCACAACCGCCAGCACGCTGCCGCCGATCATCACCATAAAGCCGCCGTCCCAGCCGAAGAAATCGACGGTATAGCCAACGATGGCGCTCGCGGCCACGGAACCGCCGAGATAACCGAACAGGCCGGTGAAGCCCGCAGCGGTGCCGGCGGCTTTTTTCGGCGCCAGCTCCAGCGCATGCAGGCCAATCAGCATCACCGGGCCATAAATCAGGAAGCCGATAATAATCATACAGGCCATATCCACGCCCGGGTTACCCGGCGGGTTCAGCCAGTAGACAACGGTGGCGATGGTGACCAGGGTCATAAAGAAGACACCGGTCGCGCCGCGGTTGCCTTTAAACACTTTATCCGACATCCAGCCGCACAGTAGAGTGCCCGGAATCCCCGCATATTCATAAAGGAAGTAGGCCCAGGAGGATTTATCCAGCGCGAAGTGCTTAACCTCTTTCAGGTAGGTTGGCGACCAGTCAAGAATGCCGTAGCGCAGCAGGTAAACAAACACGTTTGCAACGGCGATGTACCACAACAGCTTGTTCGGCAGGATATACTGCATAAAGATCTGCTTTGCGGTCAGCTCCTCTTCATGCTTCTCGCTGTAGTCATCAGGATAATCGTTTTTATACTCTTCGATCGGCGGCAAACCGCAGGACTGCGGAGTATCGCGCATCATCGCGAAGGCGAAAATCGCCAGCAGGATCGCGCCGAAAGCCGGCATATACAGCGCCGCATGCCAGTCGTTAAACCACGCCATTCCCAGCAGGAACAGCAGCGGCGGGATCCCGCCGCCGACGTTATGCGCGCAGTTCCATACCGACACGATACCGCCGCGCTCTTTCTGCGACCACCAATGCACCATCGTACGTCCGCACGGCGGCCAGCCCATCCCCTGGAACCAGCCGCACAGGAACAGCAGAACGAACATCACCATAATGCTGGAGGTCGCCCAAGGGACGAAGCCCATCACCAGCATCACCAGCGCGGCAAGAATCAAGCCTGCCGGTAAAAAAATGCGCGGATTCGAGCGGTCGGAAACCGACCCCATGATGAATTTCGAAAATCCGTAGGCGATGGAGATACCGGAAAGGGCAAAACCGAGGTCGCCACGGGAGAACCCCTGCTCGATAAGGTAGGGCATTGCTAAAGCAAAGTTCTTACGAACCAAATAGTAAGCAGCATATCCGAAGAAAATACCGATAAAGATCTGCCAGCGTAATCGACGATATAAAGGATCGATTTCCGCGGTTGGCAATCGCGCTTTATGCGCTGCGGGTTTAAATATACTTAACATATCAGCCTCCGTGGCCATTGCTGTTCTTCTGACGTCGACGCAAAAAAACGTAATTTATTCACCAACTTCTGATTTGGTCGCGATAGTAGGCAAAGCGTAAATCTAATACTGTGAAATGTCGCACACTTTGTTACAGAAATATGACAGCATTTTCTAATATGCGCACAAAGTCACAACAAACGCTCGAATTTCGCGCAAATATGCTCGAAATCAAACATTAAATGCTGTCGATATGGCTAAATGAAGTAAAACGAAAACAGAGGACGGGGAGATGGCCGATAGTCGTGAATATGACGTCATTATTATTGGCGGCGGCGCCACCGGCGCCGGGATCGCGCGCGACTGCGCGCTGCGCGGGCTAAAAGCAGCGCTGGTGGAGCGCTACGATATCGCCACCGGCGCGACTGGCCGCAATCACGGTCTGCTGCATAGCGGCGCGCGCTATGCGGTCACCGATAGCGAATCAGCGCGCGAGTGCATTAGCGAAAACCGCATATTGCGCCGTATCGCCCGCCACTGCATAGAGCCCACCAGCGGCCTGTTTATTACCTTGCCGGAAGATGACCCGGCGTACCAGTACACCTTTATCAGCGCCTGTCAGGAGGCAGGCATCGAAGCCCAGCCTCTGACGCCCGCCGAAGCGCTGCGTATAGAGCCCGCGGTTAACCCGGCGCTGCTCGGCGCGGTACAGGTTCCCGACGGCACCGTCGATCCTTTCCGCCTCACCGCGGCGAATATGCTCGATGCCCGCGAACATGGCGCGACGATCCTCACCGGCTGCGAAGTCACCGGTCTGCTGCGGCAGGGCGATCGTGTCCATGGCGTCGCGATCTACAATCATCAGCACCGAGAATCGCGCGCGCTGCGCGCTCAGGTGGTGGTTAACGCCGCCGGGATTTGGGGGCAGCGCATCGCAGAGTACGCCGACCTGCGCATCGCGATGTTTCCGGCAAAAGGATCTTTGCTGATCCTCGACCACCGCATTAACCGTCAGGTTATCAACCGCTGCCGCAAACCAGCTGACGCCGATATCCTGGTGCCCGGCGATACTATTTCGCTGATTGGCACCACCTCAATGCATATTCCTTATGACGAAATTGACGACAACCGGGTAACCACCGAGGAAGTCGAAACGCTGCTGCGGGAGGGAGAAAAGCTGGCGCCGATCATGGGACGGACGCGGGTCCTTCGCGCCTATTCCGGTATACGGCCGCTGGTCGCCAGCGATGACGATCCCAGTGGCCGTAGCGTCAGCCGCGGTATCGTGCTGCTCGACCACGCCCGCCGCGACGGTATGGAAGGCTTCATCACCATCACCGGCGGTAAGCTGATGACCTATCGTCTGATGGCGGAGTGGGCCACGGATGCGCTATGCCGCAAGCTCGGAAATACCGCCCCCTGCACGACCGCCGATACGCCGCTGCCCGGTTCGCAGGAACCGGCGGAAGCCACGCTAAGTAAAATCATCTCGTTACCTGCGCCGCTGCGCGGGTCGGCCATCTACCGCCACGGCGATCGCACCCCGGCATGGCTTGGCGATAGCCGCCAGCGCCGTAGCCTGGTCTGCGAATGCGAGGCGGTCACTGCCGGAGAAGTAGAGTACGCGGTTGAAAACCTGGCGGTGAAAAACCTGCTTGACCTGCGCCGCCGTACCCGCGTCGGCATGGGAACCTGTCAGGGCGAACTGTGCGCCTGCCGCGCCGCCGGGCTGCTCGCGCGTTTTAACGTCACCACCTCCGCGCGGTCCCTCACCCAGCTGTCCCAATTTTTGAACGAACGCTGGAAAGGCGTTCAGCCGGTGGCCTGGGGGGATGCGCTGCGCGAAAGCGAGTTTACCCGCTGGGTTTATCTCGGTCTGTGCGGATTAGAAAAGGAGCACCAGGATGAAGTTTGATTGCGCGATTATTGGCGGCGGCCTTGCCGGGCTGCTCTGCGGGCTGGCGCTCAACCAGCGCGGCCTGCGCAGCGTGATTATCAGCCGGGGCCAAAGCGCCCTGCACTTCTCTTCCGCCTCGCTGGATTTGCTCTCGACGCTGCCGAATGGCGAAACCGTCACCGATGTTGCTTACGGTATCGGCCAGTTGGCCCGCCAGCTTCCCGAACACCCTTATGCCAGGCTCGGCGCCGAAAGCGTGATGAATTACGCCCGCCAGGCTCAGGCGCTGTTTGCCGACTGCGGGATTGCCATGCAGGGCGATGCCAGCCAGCCGCATCTGCGCGTGACGCCGCTGGGAATCTTACGCGCGGCCTGGCTTTCTCCGCAGGAAATCGCCACCGCGCCGCTGCCCGTCAGCGGCGTCTGCGTCGTAGGCATCAGCGGGTTCGGCGACTTCCAGCCGCATCTTGCCGCGGCCTCTCTGCACCAGCACGGCGTGACCGCCGTAGCACACGAGATAGAATTACCCCTTCTTGATGTTCTGCGCGATAGCCCATCCGAATTTCGCGCCGCCAATATCGCCCGCCGGCTGGACGATGAAGCGCACTGGCCGGCGCTGCTGGCGGCGCTGCGCCCGCTGGCGCAGCAGCATAATTTACTGATTATGCCCGCCTGCTTCGGCCTCGCCGACGATCGCTTGTACCAGTGGCTGCGGCAGCGTCTGCCCTGCCCGCTGTGCCTGCTGCCTACCCTGCCGCCATCGGTGCCGGGGATGCGCCTGCACGCCCAGCTGCAGCGGCAATTTATCCGCAGCGGCGGGACCTGGCTGACCGGGGATGAAGTCATTGATATCAGCCACCAGGACGGTAGGGTTAACGCGATCTGGACGCGCAATCACGGCGATATTCCGCTGCGTCCGCGCTTCGCTGTGCTGGCCAGCGGCAGCTTTTTCAGCAACGGGCTGGTCGCCGAACGTAGCGGCGTGCGCGAGCCGATCCTCGGTCTGGATCTGCAGCAGACGCTGCCGCGCGAAAGCTGGTATCAGCAGGATTTTTTTGCCTCGCAGCCCTGGCAGCGTTTCGGCCTGAAAACCGATGAGGCTCTGCGTCCCCAGCGTCAGGGGCGGACGCTGGAGAATCTGTTCGCCGTCGGTTCGATCCTCGGCGGTTTTGATGCCATCGCGCTGGGATGCGGCGGCGGCGTGTGCGCAGTGACCGCGCTTCACGCCGCAGGGCTAATTGGCGAGCTTGCCGGAGGTGAGTCATGAACGACACGCGCTTTGAACACTGTATTAAATGCACCGTTTGCACCACCGCCTGCCCGGTCAGCCGGGTTAATCCGCGCTACCCGGGGCCAAAACAGGCCGGGCCGGACGGCGAGCGCCTGCGCCTGAAAGACGGCGCGCTCTACGACGAGGCGTTAAAATACTGCATTAACTGTAAACGCTGTGAAGTCGCCTGCCCTTCAGACGTCAAAATCGGCGATATTATCCAGCGGGCGCGCATGGAATACGGCCGGCAAAAGCCCACGCTGCGCGATACCATCCTCAGCCACACCGATCTGATGGGCACCCTCTCCACGCCGTTTGCTCCGCTGGTAAACGCCGCCACCGGGCTGATGCCGGTACGTCGGGTACTGGATGCCGCGCTCAAAATCGATCACCGCCGCTCGCTGCCCAAATATGGCTTCGGCACCTTTCGCCGCGCGTATCGACAGCTGGCTGGCCAACAGGCGCAGTACGCCGAGCAGGTGGCCTTCTTTCATGGCTGCTATGTGAACTACAACAATCCGCAGTTGGGTAAAGATCTTATCCGGGTGCTCAACGCCATGGGCATCGGCGTGCAGCTATTGCATAAAGAAAAATGCTGCGGCGTGCCGCTCATTGCCAACGGTTTTTTTGCGAAGGCGCGTAAACAGGCACAGAGCAACGTTACCGCGATGCGGGAAAATAACCTGCCAGTGGTGGCGACGTCCTCGACCTGCACTTTTACGCTGCGCGATGAATATCCGCACGTCCTTGATATCGATAATCACGATGTGCGCGACCGGGTTGAACTGGCGACCCGCTGGATCTGGCGTCAGCTGGACGCCGGACGGAAGCTGGCGCTGAAATCGCTGCCGCTGAAGGTGATCTATCACACGCCCTGCCATATGGAGAAGATGGGCTGGTCGCTGTATACCCTTGAGCTATTGCGGCTGATCCCCGGCTTGCAGCTGGAGGTGCTCGACTCGCAATGCTGCGGTATTGCTGGCACCTTCGGCTTCAAGTCGGAGAATTACGACTCATCGCAGGCGATTGGCGCGCCGCTGTTCCGACAAATTGAGGAGAGCGGCGCGGACCTGGTAGTGACCGACTGTGAAACCTGTAAATGGCAGATAGAGATGTCCACCAGTAAACGCTGCGAGCATCCCATCACTCTGCTGGCGCAGGCGCTGGCCTGACGCCAGCGCCAACACCGGGGGGCTAGTAGCTCCCCTTGCCCTCCGCCTGTTCGGCTACCGGCCTGAACATCGCCAGTCGTTTATCCAGCGCGCTGGTATAGAGGTTGGTATCGACGCCAACGGCAACGAAATTCGCCCCCCACGCCAGCGCTTTGTGCGCCATCTCCGGATCGACGGCCAGGAATCCGGCCGCCTTTCCCGCCGCGCGAATGCGGCGGATGCTCTGTTCAATAACCCGCTGCACTTCAGGATGACCGGCGTTATCCGGGTAGCCCAGCGAGGCCGACAGGTCCGCCGGGCCGATAAAGACGCCGTCAATCCCCTCGACTTCAAGGATCGCATCCAGATTATCGAGGGCGGTTTTGCTCTCAACCTGAATCAGCAGGCACAGCTCATCGTTGGCCTGCGCCATATAGTTCTCTACCCTTCCCCAGCGCGCGGCGCGAGCTACCCCGGCGCCGACGCCGCGGGTCCCCAGCGGCGGATAGCGCGTCGCCGAGACAATGTCCCGCGCCTGTTCTGCGGTATCGACCATGGGGATCAGCAGCGTTCTGGCGCCAATATCCAGCACCTGTTTAATCAGGCTACGATTGCCCTCGACCGGACGAATCACCGGCTGGCTGGCGTAGGGCGCAATGGCCTGTAGCTGATGATAAAGATCCTGAATAGTATTCGGCGCATGCTCACCGTCAATCAGCAGCCAGTCGTAACCCGAGGTGGCGGCAATCTCAGCCATATAAGAGGAGGTCGAGCTCAGCCACAGGCCAATTTGTGCTTCCCCTTGCAATAACCCCGCTTTAAATGGGTTCGATAAAATTGCGTTCATAGTTCTCCCTTAAATTAATGCTGTACGCTGCCGGCCTGCGGTACCGTGCGGCTCACGCGCAGTGAAAAGATAATAACAACCCCGATAACCGCCACGCAGGCGAGCGTCAATAATCCGGCAGAATTATTGCCGAACATCGTTTCAGCCTGGACGCGTATAATCGGCGCTAAAAATCCGCCGATCGCGCCAAACAGGTTGACGAAACCAATGCCTGCGGCCAGCGCCGTGCCAGATAACAGCTGCGTCGGCATAGTCCAGAAGACCGGCTGTACGGCAATGACGCCGACGGCGGCAACGCACAGCGCGATGATGGCCAGTACCGGCGACACCAGCCCGGAGACCGCAATGCCAATTGCCGCCGCCAGCAGGGTTAATGCCGCAATATTACGCCGCTCGCCGGTGCGGTCGGAGTAGCGAGGAATCAGCCAGGTACCAAACAGCGCTGCCACCCACGGGATCGCGGTCACCACCGATGCCACAAACCCCACTTTAGTGCCGAGCAGCGCCGCAACCTGGGTCGGCAGGAAGAAGATCAGGCCGTAAACCGCCACCTGAATGGTGAGATAGATAATCGCCAGCTGCCAGACGCGGCCGTTGCGCAGCGCATCGGACAAACGCGAAGTAATCTTTTTCTGCTCTTCGCTGGCCAGCTCGCTGATGAGCGCCTGCTTTTCGGCAGCGGTCAGGAAGCGGGCGTTTTGCGGCGTGTCGTCAAGCCAGAAGAAAGTAAAGAAACCCGCGCCGACCGCCAGTAAGCCTTCAATAATAAACATCCAGAACCAACCGGGATGCCCCATAAAACCGTGCATTTCCAGCAGCGCGCCGGAGAGCGGCGACCCGAGGGTCAGCGCCAGCGGCGCGCCCATATAAAATAATCCCATAATGCTGGCGCGGTTTTGCTGCGGAAACCACTGTGAGGTCAGGTAGATCATGCCCGGAAAGAAACCCGCTTCGGCGGCGCCAAGCAGGGTGCGTACCAGCAGAAATTTCGCTTCCGTATCCGCCCACGCCATCGCCGCTGAAAGAATGCCCCACAGTAAGGTGGTGCAGCCAATCCATTTTCTCGCGCCGAATTTGCGCATCAGCAGGTTGGCAGGTACCCCAAGAAAGGCGTACACCACAAAGAAAATCCCCGCCCCCAGCGCGTAAGCTTCATTGCTGAGGCCGGTATCCAGCTGATAGGTCTCTTTCGCAAAGCCGATATTCGAACGGTCAAGAAACGCCAGCACGTACAGCGCCAGCATAAAGGGGATCAAACGGGCGCGGTTTTTCTTCACCACGCTCTCAAGCAAGGTGTTGCTCATCGTAATATCCTCAACAATAGGCCGCACATCAGCGCTGTGCGGCACGACGGGATCAGTGGCTATAAGGACGTTTCAGGTTGCAGTCGCGGTTCAGCTCGACGCCGAAACCCGGTTTATCCAGAACGGTTTTATGAATGCGCCCGTTAACCGGTACCGGCTCATCAACCAGAATCGGGTCAAACTGTGGACGCATCGTTGAACAGTCCGGGCTGGTCATCAGGAATTCGCTGAACGGCGTGTTGGTAAAGGTAATGACCGCATGATGCGAATAGACCGACGAACCGTGCGGCACCACCAGCTGGCCGCGCGATTTGGCGATCGCCGCAATCTCCACCAGCGTGGTCAGACCGCCGCACCAGCCTACGTCAGGCTGCATAATATCGATGCCGGTTTCCGACAGCGTGCGGAAGGATTGCAGCGTGCCGTGGTGCTCGCCGCTGGTGACCATCATTCCGGCCGGGGCATTGCGTTTCAGCTCGCGATAGCCTTCATACTGCTGCGGCGGCAGGCACTCTTCGATCCACTTAAGGTTATAGGGCGCGCAGGCGTGGGCCAGTTTAGTGGCATAATTAACGTCCTGGCTCATCCAGCAGTCCAGCATTAGCCAGAAGTCCGGGCCGCATTTTTCGCGCATATCGGCCACCATGGCGGCATCTTTGCGGATCCCCGCATCGCCATCGTGCGGGCCCCAGTGGGTCGGCATCTTGCCGCCAATAAAGCCCATCTCTTTCGCCAGGTCCGGACGGGCCCCGGTAGCGTAGAACTGAATTTCATCGCGTACCGCGCCGCCCAACAGTTTGTATACCGGTAATCCCACCACTTTGCCGAATAGATCCCACAGCGCCAGGTCGATACAGGAGATGGTATTCATCACCAGGCCGCCGGAGCCGGAGTAGTACATGGTGGCGTTGAGCATCTGGTCATGGATCAGTTTGATATCGCTGACGCACTTCCCTTCGATAAAGCGGTTCAGGTGCTTTTCCACAATAAAACAGCCCATCTCGCCGGCGGTTGATACCGCAAAGCCGGTCTGGCCGTTTTCGGCTTCGACTTCAACAATCAGCGTGCCGAGAACGTTGATGCCAAACGACTGGCGGGACTGTTCATACTGTTTATATTTGCTCATCGGCGTGGCGATATGATCGTCAATCCAGTGGTTTGCGCCCTGGTCATGATAGTCGCCGCCGCCAGCGCCTTTCTCTGCGGTAGCGCCGCCGATAAACCAGGCGCGGACGTGTTTAATTTTCGGTAGGGTCATGATCTTCTCCTTATTATGAGGCTTGTTGTTCGAAGGGGCTTTTCCACCCCAGCAGACGAGAAATGTCCTTGGCGCAGGCAATCGCCCTGCCAGCGAGATAATCGCGATTGTCTTCATTGATTTGCAGACGAGTACCCACCACGGAGATGGCGGCGGTCAGCTCGTTATTGGCATTAAAAACCGGCGCCGCCACGCAGCGAACGTCGGGATAATCTTCGCCGTTATCGAAGCTCCAGCCGCGGGCGCGAATACGCCCCAGTTCATCGCGAAGCAGCTGGGCGCTGGTGATGGTGGTTGGCGTTGCCCTCTCCCACTGCAGCTCGCTGATAATTGACTCCTGAACCCGCTCGGGCTGCCAGGCAAGCAGGCATTTACCGATACCGGAGCGGTACAGCGACAGGCTTTTACCTTCGTGGGAACGCACGCTGATGGTGGCCGGGGATTCAATCTTCAGAATGTAGTAGGCGTTACCGCCATCGATAATGCCCAGATGGCAGAGCAGTCCGCACTGATCCATTAGCTGCGTCAGGCGCGGACGCGCCAGTTCGCGCAGATCCATTTTGCTCAGCGCGTGACCGGCCAGCTCAACCAGTTTGGTCCACAGACAGTAGTTGTCCTGATTATCCATGCTGAGGAAGCGCTGTCTTCTCAGTTCTCCCAGCAGCAGGTAAGCGGTGCTTTTCGGAATACCCAGTTCGTCAATAATGGTCGCCGCGCTGCACGGACCAATGCGGGCGATCAAATTGAGAATATCGATGGCGCGGGTTAGCGCCGGGACTTTGCTTGATTCCAACATACTGGACTCCAATCCTGAATACTGGAATCAGTGTTGCGGTTGTCGGGTCTGTAAATTGTGAGCGACTTCAAATGACGACGCTATTCCAGCAGGGTGGACGTTCAAGGGGATAGAAATGCGAGATGGTGCACAGAATTTTTAAAAGCAAGTACAGCAGGTTGGACTGATTGCGCGTCGGGTAGGTCTCCCGACGCGGTGTTTTATCTAAACGGCGAGATAGTCAACGACGTTAATCCAGCCGTGTTCACCGGCCACGGGCTGGCCATTCAGCCAGCGGCGCAGCATGTTGAGAGCCATCATCGCGCAGACCTCCTGACGCACCTGCACGCTGTGGCGGTTGGTCGCGAACTTCACCCGCAGCGCGTGGGTGCCGTCCGGCGTGGAAAGCGCAAAGTTCAGGTGATCGCTCTCCTGACCACTCACCGCCAGCGCCAGACCGGCAAAGTGTTTTTCGCGCCGTTCCGCCGCCCAGCGCGCAGACTGCGCCAGGGTCTCCTCCTGCGCCGGAATGACTTCGCTGGCCAACAGCGGGGCATTGACCCGTGAAAGCTGTAGCGCCAGCAGACCGCCGGTGAACTGCTCGCTTAGCGTCAGGCTTAGCTGGCGCTCCTGCAGACGATGGGCGATCTGCGCCGGCAGGCCTTCGGTGCCTTCGAAAACGATGCTCTCTCCGGCCACTTTTTGCACTTCCGGCCACAGCGCCAGCATCGCCTCGCGCTGTTCGGCAGGCCCGGTCAGCTTCAGTTCGATAATCGGCATTGAGGAACGATAGCCCATCACCACGCCCGGCGGCAGTTGTAAATGCTCGAGGCTCTGCGCCAGCTCGCTTTCGGAACGACCGAAGGTGGTCAGACGCAGACACAGCGGCGCGGCGGGCAGCGGAAAACGTTCGCGCAGGCGCGGTAAGATTTCCTGCTCGACCATTATCTTAAATTCAGACGGCACGCCGGGAGTGAAAAACATCAGGCAGCGGTTTAGCTGCACGGCAAAACCGCAGGCGGTTCCGACCGGATTGTTGATCATCTCGGCGCTTTGCGGAATTTCCGCCTGTTTACGGTTGCTGGCGGCCATAGGCCTTCCGCGCTCGGCAAAGAAACGGGTCATGGTTTCCAGCCACGCTTCATGCAGAATCAGCCCTTCACCTTTGGCGGTCGCTGCGGCAAGCGCGCTTAAATCATCGCTGGTCGGGCCCAGACCGCCGTTGACGATCAGCACGTCGGCATGCTCGCTGCGCTCGCGTAAAATCGCCACCAGGGAGTCAAGATCGTCACCCACGGTATGGCGACGCTTTAAAGGTAATCCTTGATTAAAAAAGAAATCCGCCAGCCACGCGGCATTGGTATCGATGATTTGCCCATGCAGCACTTCATCGCCGGTGGACAGCATTTCCACGTTTAACATTGTCAACTCCAGCCTGATAAGTAGAAATACTATATCGCAAAGCGGCTGGCGAAAAAGCCTGAAAATCAGGCGCGGCGGAATACCGCGCCGAAGGGGTTAGAAGCTGGCGTTAACGCCGACGTACGGGCCGTCCGCGACCGCGTTATCGCGGTTGCCGTCTTTACCCGCCAGGTTAAGGTAGCGATAACCGGCTTCAATGCTCAGAGGACGCATAATGGTAAAGCGCGCGCCGGCATTAGCTTCCTGATAACTGTCGATACCGCTGGAGAGCGAATCAGGAGAATAATAATATTCGCCGAACAGGCGGAAGCTGTCGCCGATCTTCCACTGCAGGCCGCCGCCAACCGCTGCTGCGTAGCCCTCATCGCCGTTATTCGGATTGGTATAAACCCCTTTACCGCCAACGGTGGCAAGGAATGGACCTAAAGGGATGTTCAGCCCCAGTCCCAGGCCTGCCGCATCGCCGTCGTCATCGTTATGCAGCCAGTTGCCGGTTACCGCCAGGCCGGTAGATTCCGTGCCAAATCCGACGCCAAGGTTCGTGTAGTGCTCGCCGGCCTGTCCGCTGAAACTGATCGCATGCGCCGCCGTTGAGACGAACATCATGCCAGCGAGGGCCGCAAATATACTTTTTTTCATTTTTACTCTATCCAACAAACAAGAATTAAAAAGTCCCAAAAAACCGCGAAATTGTACTGCCGAACGTTAAGGAATCAATGCGCTAAGACGAGCTTTACCATTGTGATTGTAACCAGTTGCTACCGGAGCCAGGCCAACGGACGCGGGTATCAAATCGATAGCCAGAGCCAGATTGTCCGTGTTGGATATTTATTCTACAAATAGCGCTCAGCTTATTCTGCCCTTGCGGGAAATGAATAAGTTACATAAAACTTTGTCAGGAGATAAAGATGAGCAAAAAAGGATTAACCACCGGCTCCGGCGCGCCGGTTGTCGATAATAACAAAGTCATCACCGCAGGTCCTCGCGGCCCGATGCTGCTGCAGGATGTCTGGTTTCTGGAAAAACTGGCCCACTTCGACCGGGAGGTTATCCCGGAACGCCGAATGCACGCAAAAGGCTCCGGCGCTTACGGTAAATTAACGGTCACTCACGATATCAGCCGCTACACGCGCGCAAAAATGTTCGCCGAGGTCGGTAAAACCACCGATCTGTTCCTGCGCTTTTCCACCGTTGCCGGAGAACGCGGCGCCGCAGACGCCGAGCGCGACATCCGCGGCTTCGCTATCAAGTTTTATACCGAAGAGGGCAACTGGGATCTGGTAGGCAATAATACCCCTGTTTTTTATCTTCGCGACCCGCTGAAATTCCCGGACCTGAACCACGTAGTGAAGCGCGATCCGCGCACCAACCTGCGCAACCCTACCTGGAAGTGGGATTTTTTCTCCCTGCTGCCCGAAACGCTGCATCAGTTGACTATCGACTTCAGCGACCGCGGCATCCCGCGCTCTTATCGCCATATGCACGGCTTCGGCAGCCACGCGTTCAGCTTTATAAATGCCGACAATCAACGTTTTTGGGTGAAATTCCACTTTAAATCCCAGCAGGGGATCGCCAACCTGATGGATGATGAAGCAAAACGTCTGGTGGCCGAGGACCGCGAGAGTTCGCAGCGCGATCTCTATGAGTCGATTGAAAGAGGCGATTTTCCGCGCTGGACCTTTTACGTGCAGATCATGCCGGAAGCAGAAGCCAGCCGGGTCCCTTACCATCCTTTCGATCTGACCAAAGTATGGCCGCATAGTGATTATCCGCTGATAGAAGTGGGGGTACTTGAGCTCAACCGCAACCCGGACAACTATTTCGCCGAGGTTGAGCAGGTTGCGATGAATCCGGCTAACGTGGTGCCTGGCGTCAGCTTCTCTCCGGATCGCATGCTGCAGGGTCGTTTATTCTCCTACGGCGACACCCAGCGCTACCGCCTGGGCGTTAACCATCATCAGATTCCGGTCAATGCGCCGCGCTGCCCGTTCCATAACTACCATCGCGATGGCGCGATGCGCGTCGACGGCAATAGCGGCAACGGCGTCACCTATGAGCCAAACAGCTTCGGCCTCTATCAGGAGCAGCCGGACTTTAGCGAACCGCCTTTAAATCTTGAAGGCGCGGCGGCTCACTGGAATCATCGGGAAGATAACGACTATTTTAGCCAACCGCGCGCGCTGTTCGGGCTATTAAGCGAAGACGAGCATCAGCGTATGTTCCATCGAATCGCCAGCGATATGCGGGATATCCCTGAATTTATCCAGCAGCGACAAATTGGCCTGTTTAGTCAAGTCCATCCCGACTACGGCGCGGGCGTGGCCGCGGCGCTGAAAGTCTTACAGAAAACCCTGTAAACACAAACGGCAGCCCACGTGCGGCTGCCGTTTGACGAAAACGTTTTAGGGGTTAGTGCTGAAGCTTAGCGAGCTGCCGCAGCGACAGTCCGGTTAGCTTTGCGACCTGGTCACGCTCAAGCCCCTCTTCCAGCATCGCCCGGGCGATGCGTTTTGTCGCCGCTAGTTGCCCTTCATTTCTGCCTTCATTACGACCTTTCTGTCGGCCCTTGCGCAAACCTTTTTCTATCCCCGCCTTCATTCCCTGAAGCATCCCCTCTTTGCGACCTCGCTCTTCGAGAAAATGAGCAATATTTATCAGCGTCTCCTTATGCGGCTTGAGTGACGTCTTTTGCGCTAGCTTGCGTAAAAAAGCCACCGGATCGGCGGCGTTGCCCGCCTGAAGCATATAATTCAGCAACGTTTTAAACTGCCGACGGGTAGTGTATCCCGGGGACAATATTCTGACCAGTTGCTCTGAGATGTCCATCCTATCCCGCTGCCGAATATGCTTTTGCAACAGTTCCAGCATAGCGACCCGCCGGTGCTGTATCAGCTGGTCATCTGGGATCTCAGTCACGTCTATTAGCGGAAAGTTCTGGCTATAGAGCCGCTCGGCCACCTCTGGTAGAGAAAAACCGTCCAGCCAGCGCGTTGAGTGCGGGTAGGGACTGATTCTGCCGTGATAAAACAGCAGAGGAATAACCAGCGGCAGCTAATGATGGCCCCAACCCATTAACCTGCGCTCACCCTACCACCGCTCGCGCTCAACGCGTATTTTCGCTTGCGGTTTGCCGAGGCAGCTCGCAAACTGGACCATCCCATGATATATCCCTGCCACCATTAAGGAGAAGTTATGCGTCAAAGGACTATTGTCTGCCCGCTCATTCAACATGAGGGTCACTATCTGTTGTGCAAAATGGCCGACGATCGCGGGGTATTTCCCGGGCAGTGGGCGCTCTCCGGCGGCGGCGTCGAGCCCGGCGAACGCATCGAAGCGGCGCTGCGGCGGGAAATTCGCGAAGAGCTGGGCGAAAAACTGCAGCTAACCCACATCACACCATGGACCTTTAGCGATGACGTACGGGTTAAAACCTACGCCGATGGCCGTCAGGAAGAAATATATATGATTTATCTTATCTTCGACTGCGTCAGCGCCAATCGCGAAGTAACCATCAACGAGGAATTTCAGGACTACGCCTGGGTAAAAGCGGAAGATCTTCCCCACTATGATTTGAACGAGGCGACCCGGAAGACGCTCACCCTGAAAGGCCTACTCTGAACCCACAGTCAAAAAGCGCAGCCTGACCTTCAGCCCGCCCAGCGTTTCGCTACGCAGCAGCTGCGGATGGCTGCGATGCAGGCGTGCAATATCGCTGACCAGCGCCAGTCCGAGCCCGGCGCCGGGATTATCACCAACGTTTTCCAGACGGTGGAACGGCATGAGCGCCTGCTGGATCTGCGCATCATCGATTCCCGGCCCGCTGTCTTCAACATCCAGCAGCACCGCCTCCCCTTCACGATGCAGGCTGACCGTGACGATACCGCCCTGCGGCGTATAGCGGATCGCGTTATCCAACAGATTTGCGCACAGCTCGCTCAACAGCACGCCATCGCCGGCGATAGTCACCGTTGAGGGTTCCCCCTCATAGCCGAGATCGATAGCTTTGCTCCGCGCCTGCTGAAGACGGGAAAAGCAGCTGTTGTGGACGATCTCATACAGATCCACCGGCGGAAACGCGTGTTCTCCCTGCTCTTTACGTTTGATGGTAGCCAGCTGTAGCAGGCGTTCGGTAAGCAGAATCGTACTGTCCAGCGTGCCGCTCATCGCCTCCAGACTCTCTCGCCACAGCCGGGGATCGCCGCTCGCCAGCGCCACCGAAGCCTGGGTTTTCAGCACCGCCAGCGGCGTTTTTAACTGGTGAGAAGCATCGGCGCTAAACCGCTCCTGCCGGGAGATCATCGCCCGCAGCCGGTCGATATAGCGGTTAAAAGCAACAATCAATAAACGGGTTTCCGACCACGGCAGCAGTTCCGGCAGCGGCGTCAACAGGCCGGGTTCGCGCCGCACCATGAGCGCCGAAAGCCGACGCATCGGCCGCAGCACCCGACGCAGCAGCCAGCCGGTGAGCACCAGCGTCAACAGCACCAATAGCCCCTGCGAGATCCACGATGAAAACAGCAGCTGTCCCGCCAGCCAGCGCCGCGACTGCAGCGTTTCGGCGATATAGATTTCCGCCATTCCCACAACGCCGCCTTCGTTAACCGGCTGCAGCAGCCGCGCCACGCGGATGGCCTGACCGCGATACTCGGTATGATAAAACCACGCCAGCGCCGGATAGAGCTCGGTACGAGAGGTTGAGGGCGGCATCGATGGCAGATCGTCAAAACCGGAAATCACCCGCTTACCGGGATCGAGCACCTTATAGTACAGGCGATCGTTCATATTCAGCTCGAAGCTATCGAGCACCACCCAGGGGACATTCACCTCCAGTCTGCCGCCGCGTACCACCAGGCGTTCCGCCACCGTGCGGGCGGAGGAGAGCAGCGTACGATCGTAAGCCTGGGTCGCCGCCTGCAGAGCGCTGACGTAGCTATTGAATGCCGACAGCCCCCACAGTAACACCAGCGGCAGGCCAAGAAACAGCAGCAGCTGAGCGAATAACGACTGCGGCTTACCCCACCTCATCGGCGAGCTCCAGCACGTAACCCAGGCCGCGCAGGGTCACAATTCGCACGTTGCTCTCCTGAAGTTTCTTCCGCAGACGATGGATATATAGCTCGATGCTTTCCGGGCTGACGTCATCGTTAAGGCTGAAAACCTGTTCAAACAGCTGCTGGCGCGACACCGGACGCGTGCGGCGAAACATCAGCACCGTCAGCAACGCCTGCTCGCGCGGGGTCAACGATAGCGTCTGTCCGCGCAGTAAAAAATAGCCTTCATCGCGATATTCCAGAGAGCCGATCTGCTGAATCTCATGCACCTGGCCTTCGCTACGCCGCAGCAGTGCGCGCAGCCTGGCGTCCAGCTCTTCAAGTTCAAACGGTTTTGGTAAATAGTCATCGGCACCGACGTTGAGCCCTTTTACCCGATCCGCCACCGCGCTGCGTGCGGTCAGCAGTAAAACGGGAAGGGTTTGTCCGCGCTTTCGCAGACGCTGCACGACTTCCAGGCCGTCGAAGCCCGGCATGCCGATATCCAGTACCGCCAGCGCGTATTTTTCGCTTTGCAGCAGATGATCGGCCGCCCGGCCATCAAATACGCAGTCCACGGCAAACCCGCCCTGTACCAGCGCTTTCTCCAGCCAGTGAGCCAGCTCACGGTTATCTTCTGCCAGTAAGAGACGCATATCACATCCTGTAAAGTTGCTGCCGCATTGAAAGGGAAATGAAAGGTAATTGTTTTAACAATCACGCAACCGAATAGCCACAAGCCGGTTCACATAATCAAAAAAACGTCCCCTGTATCTGACTGAGGAAGCCTATGAATATCCCGTTCCTTCGCCCTCTTAGCGCTATCGCATTATGCCTTTTTACCGCCTCTGCCTGGGCCGCCGAAGCGCCTTCCCGTACCGAATGTATCGCGCCCGCCAAGCCCGGCGGCGGCTTCGATCTCACCTGTAAGCTGATTCAGGTGAGCCTGATGGAAACCGGCGCCATCCAAAAACCGATGCGCGTCACCTATATGCCCGGCGGCGTAGGCGCAGTGGCCTATAACGCTATCGTCGCCCAGCGCCCCGGAGAACCCGGCACCGTTGTCGCCTTCTCCGGCGGCTCGCTGCTCAACCTGGCGCAGGGCAAGTTTGGCCGCTACGGCGTGGATGATGTCCGCTGGCTGGCCAGCGTCGGCACCGATTACGGCATGATTGCCGTCCGCGCCGACTCGCCGTGGAAAGATCTGCCGTCGTTTATGGCGGCAATGGAAAAAAATCCCGCCAGTATCGTCATCGGCGCCGGCGCCTCAATCGGCAGCCAGGACTGGATGAAAGCGGCGCTGCTGGCGCAGAAAGCAAACGTCGATCCGCACAAAATGCGCTACGTAGCGTTTGAGGGCGGTGGCGAACCGGTCACCGCGCTGCTGGGTAATCACGTGCAGGCAGTATCCGGCGATCTCAGCGAAATGGTGCCTTATCTCCAGGGCAATAAAATCCGCGTGCTGGCGGTCTTCGCTAACGAAAGGCTGCCCGGCGCGCTCGCCGATGTCCCTACCGCCAAAGAGCAGGGCTATGACCTGGTGTGGCCGATTATTCGCGGTTTCTTCGTCGGCCCGAAAGTCAGCGATGCCGATTATCAGTGGTGGGTGGCGGAGTTTACTCGACTGCAGCAGACCGACGCGTTTAAAAAACAGCGCGAGCTGCGCGGCCTGTTTGAATTCAATTTGAACGGGAAAGAGCTGGACGCCTACGTCAAAGAGCAGGTGGAAGAGTATCGCCTGCAGGCGAAATCTTTTGGCCTTGCCAAATAACCCACGGAGGCTGCGATGAGCGATCGTATTTTTGCCGGAATATGGCTGCTGCTCTGCGTAGGGGGGATGTTTATCGCCTGGCAAATCCACAGCGAATACGCCTATGAACCCGTCGGCCCGCGCCCCTTTCCGGTCGGCATTATCGGCCTGATGCTGCTGTGCTCCGTTTTGCTGCTACTGCGGCGGCCCGACGCAATCTCCTGGCCCGGGCGTCTGGTTTTACAACGGCTGTTGACGATGGTCGTGGCATTGGCGGTTTATGCGTGGGGTTTTGAATGGCTGGGGTTTCCTCTGGCCACCGCGCTGCTGACCGCTGTTTTTGGCCTGCTGTTTGGCGCCACCCTGCCCGCTGCTGGGGTAGCAGGCGTCGCGATGGGCATCGCGCTGTGGTACGTCTTTGACGCCCTGCTTGATGTCACCCTGCCGCTCGGCGTCTGGTTAAGTTAACGGAGAAGGTTATGGATATCTGGATTTATCTGTCGCAGGGCTTCGCTGTCGCCATGACGCCGGGCAACCTGACGATCGCGCTGATCGGCTGCTTCGTCGGCACCATCGTCGGACTCCTGCCGGGTCTCGGCCCGATTAACGGCGTGGCGATCCTGTTGCCGCTGGCCTTTGCCCTGCACCTGCCCGCAGAATCGGCGTTAATTCTGCTGGCTACGGTCTATATTGGATGTGAATACGGCGGGCGTATTTCGTCGATCCTGCTCAACGTGCCCGGCGATGCCGCCGCCATTATGACCGCCATCGACGGTTACCCGATGGCGCAGCAGGGACGCGGCGGCGTGGCGCTGTCGATCTCTGCCGTGAGCTCCTTTGTGGGTTCAACGATCGCTATCGGCGGGATCATCCTGTTCGCGCCGGTGCTGGCGCAGTGGTCGCTGGCGTTCGGTCCGGCGGAATATTTCGCCCTGATGATTTTTGCCATCGCCTGCCTCGGCAGCATGATGGCGCAAAATCCGCTGAAATCGTTTCTCGCCGCGTTAATCGGGTTGGGGCTGGCGACGGTGGGCGTTGATGCCAATACCGGGGTGTACCGTTTCACTTTCGATAGCGTTCATCTTTCCGACGGCGTGCAGTTTATCGTGGTGGTGATTGGGCTCTTTTCGGTTTCGGAGATTTTGCTGATGCTGGAGAGCACCAGCAGCGGACAGAGGCTGGTACGGAAAACCGGGCGCATGCTGTTTAACGCCAAAGAGGCGGGCCAGTGCGTGGGCGCGACGCTGCGTTCATCGGTGGTGGGCTTTTTTGTCGGTATTCTGCCGGGCGCGGGGGCGACCATTGCCAGCGCCATCACCTATATGACCGAGAAAAAGCTCAGCGGTAACAGCGATACCTTCGGTAAGGGCGATATTCGCGGCGTGGCGGCGCCGGAGGCGGCAAATAACGCCTCCGCCTGCGGATCGTTCATTCCGATGCTTACCCTCGGCGTCCCCGGCTCCGGAACTACCGCGGTGATGATGGGCGCCCTGACCCTCTACAATATCACTCCGGGTCCGGCGATGTTTACCGAGCAGCCGGATATCGTCTGGGGATTAATTGCCGCGCTGCTGATCGCCAACGTGATGCTGCTGATTATGAACATTCCGCTGATCGGTCTGTTCACCCGCATGCTGACGATCCCGCTGTGGTTTCTGGCCCCGGCCATCGCCGCCGTGTCCGCGGTCGGCGTCTACGCGGTACACAGCACCACTTTCGACCTGCTGTTGATGGTTGGGCTGGGCGTGCTGGGCTACATTATGCGTAAGATGCACTTCCCGATGTCGCCGTTGATCTTAGGGTTTGTGCTGGGCGAGATGCTGGAGCAAAACCTGCGCCGCGCGCTGTCCATCAGTAACGGCAACGTGGGAATTTTGTGGCAAAGCGGCGTAACTAAAACGCTCCTGGTGTTAGCCATCGCGGTGCTTGTTGTCCCTCCGCTGCTGCGTTACTGGCGCAAACGTCAGCTTAACACGCAGGGCGACCTGCCCTCTTCCTGATGCGCAACGAAACTGGCGGTCGCTCAGCGCCGCCAGTCTCGGTATACGTTGAATTTTCACCGCACCTGCCTGATAGTTATGGTTTTAACTTTCTGGTGATCCGTTATGACCGTCGCAGCATCCCGCTCGGGGTTAACATTCGCAGCGCTGGCGCTGGCCCTGATTCTTATTTATACCGGTATCAGCGCAGGGGAAAAGCTTACCTGGCTGATGGAAGTGACGCCGGTGATTATCATCGTTCCGCTTTTGCTGGCCACGCGCTCTCGCTATCCGCTGACGACGCTGCTTTATGTGCTGATTTTCTTCCATGCCATCATTTTGATGGTCGGCGGTATGTACACCTACGCGAAAGTGCCCATCGGCTTTGATGTCCAGGCGTGGCTGGGTTTGAGTCGTAATCCCTACGACAAGCTGGGGCACTTTTTCCAGGGGCTGGTGCCGGCCCTGGCGGCGCGGGAGATTCTGCTGCGCGGCGGCTACGTTCACGGGCGTAAAATGCTCGCTTTCGTGGTCTGCTGCATTGCGCTGGCGATTAGCGCCGTCTACGAGCTGATCGAATGGTGGGCGGCGCTGGCGCTGGGACAGGGGGCGGATGATTTTCTCGGCACCCAGGGCGATCCCTGGGATACTCAGTCCGACATGTTCTGCGCCCTGCTTGGCGCGCTGACCACCGTTTTTGCGCTGGGCCGCTGGCATACGAAGCAGCTACTGCACGTCCAGCGCATCTGAGGCGGAGCTCTACTGCTGGTTGACCCAGTCACGTAACGCCCGGCGGGAAATTTTAATTCCGCCGGTTTTCAGCGATTCAGGCAGCCGTAACCAGCGCACAGGCTGCTGAAAGCGCGCCAGCTTATCGGCGCACCAGTCAGCCAGCACGGATGGGTCGCCATGATCGCGACACTCTACTACCGCCACCGGCCGCTGGCCAAACTCCGCATCATCCTGCGGCACGATAAAAACTTGCTCAATCAACGGGTGTGTGCCGATAACCCGCTCGACTTCCTCCGGCTGAATGCCTTCTCCGCCGCTAAAAAAAAGATTATCCATTCTCCCGAGGATAGTCAGCCTGCCGTTGTCAAGCCGACCCCGATCGCGGGTGGCGAACCAGCCATCGGCGTTGGTGAGCGGTATCGTTTGGCCGCCTCGCCAGTAGCCTGCGGCCATGCTGTCCGATCGAAGCCACACTTCGCCATCCACGATGCGCAATTCGCGCCCCGGCAGCGGCAGCCCGACATCCGCCAGGCCATCCGCTTCCTTGGCGCATACCGTGGAGGCAAACTCGGTCAGTCCGTAGCCGCACCAGCAGCGGATACCGCGCCTGCGCGCCTGTTCGGTTAGCGCCACCGGGATGGCCGCGCCGCCGAGCAAAACCGCTTTTAACGACACCTCGTCATCGCCGCTCAGCAGCCGCCAGAGCTGGGTTGGCACCAGGGAGGCGTGAGTACAGCCGCGTAGCGCCAGCACCAGCGGCTGTTTGTCGCGCACCGTCAGGCCTGCGCCGGCAACCAGCCAGCGCCAGAGAATCCCCTGGCCGGAAACGTGAAACAGCGGCAGCGACAGCAGCCAGTCGTCCTGCGGCGCAAAGGGTATCAACGCCAGTACCCCTTCAGCGCTGGCAATATGGGCGCGAAAAGCGTGTACCGCCGCTTTCGGTAGCCCCGTCGACCCCGAGGTCAGCGTCATGGAAGCCATACGATCTTCTCGCCAGTCAGCCGCGCGCTCGCCGTCGACAGGGTACAGAGTCAGTGGATTAAGCGTTACCGGAAGATCGCCGCCGTTCAGCACCAGCGCGTGGCGCAGGTCCAGGGTCGGCAGCAGTTCAGCCAGCAGTGGCCCGGGCAGTTGCGGATTCAGCGGCAACACGCGCGCACCGCACTGCAGGAGCGCCAGCCATGCCAGCAAAACATCGGGCTGGTTGTCAGCCCGCAGCAGTACGCCATCACCATCGCGAACGCCCTGGGCGTGCAGTCCTGCCGCCAGCGCATCGATTTGCGCGCACAGTTCCCGCCAGCTTAGCTGCCGCTCGTTCAGGCGCAGAGCATGCGCCTCCCCTCGCTGCTGGCGCCAGTGGCGCCAGGGCCAGTCGCTAAAGGTCACAGCAGCGGCTCCAGTTCATCGACGGTCAGACACGGCAGCTCGCTTTCCGGCCAGCAGCGAACCAGCTGGCCGCGCATGAGGCTCAGGGTATCCAGACCGGGAATGGTATTCGGCGTCAGCCAGGCGGCAATTCGCGCCAGCTGCGTCAGGCCAAGGCTGGACTCAATGGCTGAACTGATAACCGCCGTCAGCCCCAGCGCATGAGCCTGCGCGACCTGCTGCTGGACCTTTTGCAGACTGCCGGTCAACGTCGGTTTAATCACCACCGCGTGCAGACCCGGCTCGGCAGCAAACGTAAAGTCCGCTTCGCGCAGGCTCTCATCCCAGGCGATAGCGATGCCCGTTTGTTGGGCAAACGCGCGTGAATCATCGCGGTTTTTGCAGGGTTCTTCGAGAAAGGCGATACGGGTGCGATAGTGCGGGCTCACGTATTTAGCGAACTGCTGCGCCTTCAGCGGCGTCCAGGCGCGGTTAGCGTCGAGACGCAGCGTCAGATCGGGAATCGCTTCCAGCAGCAGATTGACCACCATGCCATCGCGCACCGCCTCATACAGGCCGACCTTGACCTTGGCGACCTTCTCGCCGGGCATCTGCGAAAGCCTGGCGAACAGTTCGTCCGGATCGCCGGAACAGAGCGGCGCGGCGCGATAATCCGCCGCCAGCGGCAGCTCACCGCCCAGCTCCGCCAGTGCGCAGCTTATCCCGAAGGCGGCTGAAGGCGGCGTCGGCAACGCGCCATCCTGGCCTTCGCGCCAGGCGTTCGCCCATGCCAGCAGCGCTGCCTGCGCCTCATCCAGCGTTTCCAGACTGAATCCAGGCAGGGGAGAAATCTCCCCCCAGCCTTCGCGCTCGCCATCGCGCAGCTGCAGAAGCAAGCCATCGCGGGTTTTTAACCGCCGTTCACGCAGCACCACTCCCGCGTCCATCGGTAGCTGCCAGCGGTAGACCTGCGCCTGCCGCATTACGGATTCCGTTTAAATTTGCTGAAGTCCGGCTGGCGCTTCTGGTTGAAAGCGTTGCGTCCCTCCTGACCCTCTTCGGTCATGTAAAACAGCATGGTGGCATTGCCCGCCAGCTCCTGCAGTCCCGCCTGACCATCGCAGTCGGCGTTCAGCGCGGCCTTCAGGCAGCGCAGCGCCATCGGACTGTTCTGCAGCATTTCACGGCACCAGCGCACGGTCTCTTTTTCCAGATCCGCCAGCGGCACGACGGTATTGACCAGCCCCATATCCAGCGCCTGCTGCGCGTCGTACTGGCGGCACAGGAACCAGATCTCACGGGCTTTTTTCTGCCCGACAATGCGCGCCATATAGGAGGCGCCCCAGCCGCCGTCAAAAGAACCAACTTTCGGGCCGGTCTGACCGAAGATTGCGTTTTCCGCGGCGATGGTCAGATCGCACATCATATGCAGAACGTGGCCGCCGCCAATGGAGTACCCCGCCACCATCGCCACTACCGGTTTCGGACAGGTGCGGATCTGGCGCTGAAAATCGAGTACGTTGAGATGATGAACGCCGGAGTCATCCTGATAGCCGCCGTAGTCGCCGCGGACTTTTTGATCGCCGCCGGCGCAAAAAGCTTTATCGCCTTCACCGGTCAGGACGATCACGCCGATATTGTCGTCATAGCGGGCATCCGAGAGCGCCTGAATCATCTCTTTGACGGTCAGCGGACGAAACGCGTTACGTACCTGCGGGCGGTTGATGGTTATTTTGGCAATCCCGTCCGCCGATTTGTGGTAGCGAATATCGCTGTAGCCTTCGGAGCAGTCCTGCCATTCAATCGGAGCGTAAAGCATTGCTTCATCAAGAGAGATCATAAAGTGTCCTTCGGTTAACTCGCTAAAAACTGCGCCAGACAAGCCACGACTGCATCGGGGTTTTCCCGATGCGCGTTGTGTCCGGCATGATTAATCACGTGCGTGATGGCGGATAGATCATCGGCGAGGGCGCGAAACTTGCCGTCGCGTTCGCCGCAAAGGTAATGGAATGGGAAATCGCGCGCCCGTAATGCCTCGCGCAGATCGGGCTGTTCAGCCAGTGAGCAGGCCTGCAGCATCGCGGCTAACGCCCTGCCGTTGTTGCAGCTGCGTAGCGCAACCAGCGCCGCACGCTGCGCTGCGTCCAGGGAGGCGAAGACCGGCTGCTGATACCAGTCGGCAAAGACCTGCGTAAGCGGCTCTCGGCGAAAGCGTTCAGCCCAGGCGGCATCGCTGCGCCGGCGCTGCGCACGCTGATCATCGTCCGCCAGACCCGGATGCCCTCCCTCTACGACCAGCCCGCAGAGCCCCTCATGCGACTGGCTGGCATAATACATCGCCACCCGTCCGCCGAGGGAGTACCCCACCAGCCAGTACTTATGTATGTTGTAACTAATTAACGTATTCTTAATCAGCTCGCTGACATCCGTAAAACGGTTAACTGCCCTATCCGCCGAGCCGCCGTGGCCCGGCAGGTCAATATAGAGACGCGGATACGCGTCGAACGCCAGCCCCACCGCCCGCCATTCGAGGCTATCGCCGGCAAAACCATGCAAGAAGACCAGCCAGGGATAGCCCGGCAGCCCGCGTTCCGCATGCGCGTGCGCGTGCAGAATCATAGCTGACTCACCTGCGCAAGCAACTGCTGGAGAGTTTGCGTACCGTCGGTTTCATTAACCACCAGCTCGATCAGCGTTGCGCCGGGCGCTCGCCAGGCAACGTCCAGCGCGCGCTCCAGCTCACTCCAGTCCGCGGGGCAATGATAAGTCAGATCGAACATCGCCGCCGCGTGCGCAAAATGGATATTCTGCGGCATCAGATAGAACTGGCTGCGCTGCTCCTGCGGCGTTGGCAGCAGGGAGAAAATCTGCCCGCCGTTATTGTTGACGACAATCAGCACCAGCGGCGCGGAGGCCTGACGCAGCAGCGCCAGCGAATTGAGGTCGTAAAGCGCCGAGAGATCGCCGACGATGGCCAGGGTCGGACGCGCGCTGGCGCGCTGCACGCCGGCCGTCGTCGCCAGCAGACCATCTATTCCGCTGGCCCCGCGATTGCTGTAGACCGGGTAGCCTGCGGGAAGCTGCGACAGGGCGTCAATTAAGCGCACCACCAGACTGTTGCCGACAAACAGCTGGCCCTGATCCGGCAGGTAGCGACGGATTCGCTGCGCCAGCTGGGCCTCGCCGAAATCCTCGCTGCTGGCGACAGCCGCCTGCCATGCCTGGCGTGAAAGCGCAGGAATGACGGTAGCCCACGGCTGCCGCTTTTCCGCCGGATGCTGTTCAAGCCAGCGGTCGATGGCGCACACCAGTCGGCGACCACGATGTTGGGCGGGATCCAGACGACCCGGCAGGTTGTCGATCAGCCAGTACTCTTCAGGTTCGCAGGTGGCCTGCCACTGCAAAACGCGTTTGCTGGTCAGGCTGCTGCCCAGCTGAACGATAATTTGCGCCTGCGCCAGTTCGCTAACCGCTTGACCGTTACCGAGCCACAGATCGGCGCAGGGGAGCGGCTGCCCGGTTTGCGAAAGGACATCGCCAATCAGCGGCCAGCCGAGCGTTTTCGCCCATTCGGCAACCTTCAGGCCCTCTTCCGCGCTCATTCGTCCGGCAACCACGACGCCGCGTTTTTGCCGCCAGAAAAACCAGTCGCGCTGCTTTTCGCTTTCCAGATGCAGATTGTGACTCAGCCAGGGCTTGTCGCTCTGCCACCAGTCGCCGAGCTGCTGCTGCCACGCGACCCCGGTGTCGTCCATATCGCCGTACAGCGGTTCGGCAAAAGGACAGTTAATATGAATGCCGCCGCAGTGCAGCGCGCCGAGCGCCTGGTCGAGGGTCGAGACCAGCCAGCGGGCGGAGATATCCTGCGACGGGCGCGGCAGGGCCAGGGTCTGCGACGGATGCGAAGCAAACATGCCCGGTTGACGAATGGCCTGGTTCGCACCGCAGTCGATGAGCTCCGGCGGCCGGTCGGCGGTCAGTAAAATGAGTTTTTCGCCGGTCAGACCCGCTTCTATCAGCGCAGGATAGAGGTTGGCCGTGGCGGTGCCGGAAGTGACAATCACCGCCACCGGCTGGCCGCTGGCTTTTGCCAGCCCTAACGCCAGATGGCCAAGGCCGCGTTCATCAAAGTGGGTATGGTAAATAAACGCGCGGTTTTCCGCCGCAGCCAGGGTCAAAGGGGTCGAGCGCGATCCGGGCGCAATGCAGATATGCTGCACGCCGTGGCGCGTTAAAGCTTCGAGGATCACCGCCGCCCAGCGTCGGTTAAATGCGCTTACTGACATGAATTTGTCCGATATCAAATATTGACGCTAAGTATAGATAAAGCCCGTTATTGCCGTTTTGATATGCATCGTTTTATCTCTGCTTCTGTGAGCAGTAACGAACGCAATCCTGCAGCTTTATTTTCAATTTCCTGCCACTCTTGCTCCGGGTCAGAGCCGCTGACGATGCCCGCTCCGGCGTAGAGCCTGAGCGTATGCTGCCGTACCTTCGCCGAGCGTAGCGAAACGCAAAATTCGCTTTGCGCCAGCGACAGATAACCGGCGGAGCCCGCATACCAGTCGCGGGTAAAAAGCTCGTTCCGGGTGATAAAATCCAGCGCCACCTGACGCGGCAGCCCGGCGACCGCAGCCGTGGGCTGGAGCTGGCGCAGACAGCGGGCATCATCGGGGACGTCCAGCTCGGCCCATATACAGCGCCGCAGATGCTGCACTTTACGCAAACGGACGATCTGCGGCGGCAGCACCTCCAGCGCGCGCGTCTCCGCCTGCATACGCTGACAGATGTCCTCAACTACCAGCATATTTTCCCGCTGGTTCTTGTCATCGCCCATCAGCCAGTCGCCCAGGCGCTGCGCCTGGCGATCGTCCTCATGGCTGGCCGCTGTTCCCGCCAGCGCCTCGGTACGCATCAGCGCGCCGCGCCGTCGCCATAGCCGTTCCGGCGTTGAGCCGAAGAAGGCTTCTTGCGGATTAAAGGCCATCAGATAATGAAAACAGTGCAGATTGCTGCGGCGGCTGGCGGCCATTATCGCCCCGACGTTCAGCGGGGCGGCAAACTGTAAATCGGTGGCGCGCGCCAGCACGACTTTATCCATCTCCCCTGCCGCTATCGCCTGTGTCGCCTGTGCAACCAGATCTCGCCACTGCGGATAAGCCGGGAAATGCTGCTCACTGAGCAGAGAAGGAAGCGTGCCAGGCTGCGCTTGCCGGGTCGTCAGCGAGCGGAGAAACTCGCGCGCCGCGCAGGCATCGTCACGGAGTGAGGTATCGCTATACAGCGTCAGGCGTAGCGTGGCGTGACCGCCAAGCCGACGCCACTCCAGCCTCGGCAACAGCAGCATGCCGCGCTGCGGATCAAACGCGTTAAGGCCGCAAATCCGCAGATCGTCACGCGCTTGTTGCTGAAGAAAAGCGTGCGCCTGCGGCAGAGAGGAAAAGATTTTTACCGCCCCCAGAGCGGCCAGCTCTTCATCGCCGCTGCGCTGCTGCCAGTAGAACTGCGGCCACTGCTGCTGATGGGTACACCACAGAAGCGGATCAAAAGCGTCATTCAGCGCGAAGGGGATATCGAAGATGCGCCAGCCGGGCGATGGCGGAAACGCTTCATCCAGGCAGCGGTACAGGCTTTCCAGCGCGGTGGACACAGACAGCACGCAAACCTCCACGGAGTAAAAACCCCACATTATACGGGGTACTGCTGCGGAATAGCAGTACCCCCGATGAGGGAGCGGCTTTTAATCAGCCCGGCGGCTAGTGGGTGGCAATTTCGTATGCCATGCCAATATGGTCGATGCCGTCCTCGTCGTAGACGTCGGTCACCGGCACAAAGCCGAAGCTGGCGTAGAATTTTTGCAGATGCGCCTGGGCGCCAAGATAAATGGCCTTCTGCGGCCAGTGTTGACGGCAGCTGGCCAGCGCCTGCTCCATCAGTTGATAGCCCAGCTTTTCGCCGCGCACCGCCGGGCTGACGATCACCCGGCCAATCACGACCGGCTCATATTCATCATCGCTCTTGAGAATGCGCGCATAGGCCACCAGTTCATCGCCGCGCCAGCCGAGAAGATGGCGGTTCTCCCCTACCAGATCGTCGCCGTCGATATCCTGATAGGCGCAGGTTTGTTCGACAACGAACACCGCACAGCGTAATTTCAGCACAGCATAGAGCTGGGGGACGGTCAGTTCAGCGTGGTGAAGATCCTGCCATGTCATCATCTGCGGTTCCTTAGTTGGTATACTTTGTTTTTTGACCCACGCCCTGAGGACACTGGACGATGGAATTACTCTTTTTGGGGACATCCGCTGGCGTGCCAACCCGTACGCGTAATATGACGTCGATGGTGCTGAATTTGCAACAGCCAACTATGGCGGAGATGTGGCTGTTCGACTGCGGGGAGGGAACGCAGCATCAGTTTCTCCACACCCCTTATCATCCCGGCAAGCTGAATAAGATCTTTATTACCCATTTACATGGCGATCATCTTTTCGGTCTTCCCGGCCTGCTGTGCAGCCGCTCAATGCAGGGTAATTCTCTGCCGTTAACGCTGTACGGGCCAAAGGGGCTTAAGGAGTTTGTGGAAACCGCCCTGCGTCTTAGCGGTTCCTGGACCGATTATCCACTGGCAATCGTCGAAGTCGAACCGGGTCTGGTATTTGATGAAGCCGGTTTCCGGGTCACCGCCTGGCCGTTAAACCATCCGGTTGAGTGCTACGGCTATCGGATCGAACAGCATGATAAGCCGGGTCCCCTTGATGCCGCACAGCTTATCGCCGAGGGCGTGCCTCCCGGTCCGTTGTTCCACCGCTTAAAACTGGGGCTGACGGTTGAACTGGAAGATGGTCGGTTGATTGACGGCAGCCGCTACCTTGGGCCGGCAACGCCCGGTAAGAAGCTGGCGATTTTCGGCGATACCGCCCCCTGCCCGGAGGCGCTGGAGCTGGCGCGCGGCGTGGACGTTATGGTTCATGAGGTTACGCTCGAACAGGCGATGGCGGAAAAAGCCAACGGTCGCGGGCATTCATCCAGCCAGCAAACGGCGGCGTTAGCGAGGGAAGCAGGCGTCGGGACGCTTATCGCCACTCATTTTAGCTCGCGCTATGATGCCGAAGGCTGTCAGCGGCTGTTGGCTGAGTGTCGGGAGGTCTTTCCCCCTACCGTGCTGGCGGAAGATTTTCTGGTTTATAACATCGAATAAAAAAAACAGGCGTAACGCGGGAGATGAACGTTACCCGCGATTACGCCAAAAATTACTCTTCAACATAACCGTTATAACGCAGAATAGATTTTAAATTGCGATAGCCCAGATAATCCTGGATAGAGTCATCATCTATGCCTTTTTTACCCAATTCATATCCGCAAGCATGGCGCAGCATCCGCGGGTGAATATTTTGCTTCAGTTTCGCCAGCTCACAGCATTCACGAATGATTTGATAAAAACGCTGGCGAGTCATCTGATTTCCCCGCGAAGAGATAAAGAGTAAATCATTATGGGCTGGATAACACTCTCTGGCCAATAGCCAGCGCTGCAATGAGATAATCTCTTTGGGTTGTAATGGATGATACCCCGAGATCCCGTGACGCGCCCGGCGAATATAAATTCGTTTTCCCGGCAGGTCGACATCCCGCAAAGTTAATGCGGTAATTTCATTAATCCGACAACCGTGCAAAAAGCACATTTGGATCATGCAGCTATTTCTCTCGGGGTGCGCACAATAATGTGCGGCAAGCACCAGGCGCTCAACGTCTTTAACGCTCAGATATTCCGTCTCATCCTGCATATGACATTCCTTTTCATCCATTTAATACATACAATTACTGATAGGTAAAAGTCAGCTGCACCACCGACTCGAATTTTCCCACTTTTGCTCCGCCCTGTGTTGAATATAAGCGCGCGGCCAGCGGGAATTCGCCTTTGCCGGTGCTACCGTTAATAGCAATAGTCATCCGATCCTGGTTTTTATAGGTTGTGGAATGATCGGTATTGGTTATCTGCAGCGCGATATTTTGCGCCGCATCGCTGGCGGCCATATTGGCGAAATGCGTGGCATCATCGCCGTCGATCACGCCATCAAATTTCACCGTCGCTTTCGTCGTACCCGCCGGGCAATTTTCAACGTTCAGGCTAAAGGTTTTCCACTCAGAAGCGGTGCCAGCAGTTTGAAAATCGATATTCAGCAGCGTGCCGAAATTCACCTCCTGATACTTCGTATCGGTGCTGACGTCGCAGGGGAGATAATATATATTACCCTTCACGTTCAGAGGGATGCCGCCCCAGGATGAAAAAACAGGCAGCAGCAATGCCAGCCATAGCGCCTTTTTCATTATTCACTCCTGCTATTCGATTTCTGCTTGAATGGTTGCCGTCGCCGTAAATCCGCCGCCATCGGGTACATTCCCGGTGGTATTAATCGGATAGATTTTCATGGTCGTGTCCCCTTTCTGGGTCGCGTAATTCAGATTGACCGGCAGCATTCCGGATATAACGGGGATTTTGACACCAGTAATATTTTCTATACGAACCGCAATATCACTATTTGTGGTCGCCAGCGCGGTACTGTCATTCGTATCCGCCGTTCCCTGGAAGGAAAGCGCAATTTTTACCCCTGAGGAAATATTAGTACAGGCTACCGTCATATTGACAACATGCGGCGTAAAGCCCGTCGGCATCTGACCTGAAGTTTTAAAGTTATTCGCGGCAATATCGCCGAAGTCGATATTAATCGGCTGACCGGTATTAATCTCGCAGGACTGCGGTACTGTTACCGAGCCGCTCATTGAGATCTGCGTGAGAGGAATACTGCTATAGCTCCCCGTTTTCCGCGACCCGTAAACGTTCAGGATCACCGTTGGCGGGATCGTCACCTGACCGACGAACGGCCGGGTAAAGTAGAGCGAGATATATCCCACTGAACCGGTATTAAACAGCGTACCGCCCGGGTTACAGGCATAACCCTGATTATTTAGATTGCTTTTATCCTGAATGGGCGTCGGTAAATACTGATTCACCCCGCCGGCAATAAATAGCTCGCTGGCGATTTCCAGGTATTTATTCAGCTGATAATAATTCAAGCCGCTTCGGGTTTGCGTCGCGACTAATCCCGGAACAGTGGCTCGAAAATACGTAGTACCAGTAACATCGCTACCGCAATCACATTTCGCCTGATAGGTTCCCCCGGTAGTCCAATGGTACAGACGAGGGAACGCCATTCCGGCCTGGTTTTGCGAAGGGTTAGTAAAAGTTTCAATAAATGAAAAGCTGTCCTGGAAAGGAGCTCCGCCATTACCCGTATTCTGACACCAGCCCGTTTCCGCCATAATCTGCGGCGATATCGCCAGCGCCGCCAGACCGGTCAGTAATCCCCATGAAAATCGTTTCATTGTCTCTGCATCCTTTCGATTAACGGCATAGCCCCTGGGCTACGATAATGCCGGTGAGGCTTTTCCCTGACGGCAGCGCATACTGGACCCGGCAGCGATCTTGCGCGCTGGCCCCCCACTTCACGTTAAGTACGCCGCTAGATTCCAGCCCGGTCAGATAGACCTGGCCGCTATCGCCAACGATAAAAGCTTGCTCAGATGACGCGGCTCCAGGAATGCTGACCATGGCGCCAAAAGGCACCGGCCGCCCGTTATCCTGACGCACCGTCATCAGCACCCGGCTACCGACGCTGGTAGCGTAATAAGCGCGCACTACCGCCCCGCGGGTTGGCACCACCGTTTGCGTCGTTAGCTCAAGGTCGACATCATCCGGCATCGTGCTGGTATCAAGCGTTAAGGTGTTTTTACGATACGGCGAGGTGTAAGGTACCAGGGCATAGCCCCGCCAGTCGGTTCTGACGCCGGTCTGGTTGTTGATGCCAACGCCCGCGGCGCCCGGGGCTTTAACTAAAGCAAGGGTTTCACCAAATGGCTGCCCAAGCGTCAGCCCATTCTCATGCGCCAGTACTCCGCCTCGCAGGGCGTAGTTCAGGCGGTGGCTGTATTTATCATGACTGTAGCCGCCGGTCAGTTCCGCGTAGGTCGCACGCCAGTCGGCGTTAACGCTGCCGCTCTCCCCTCTTCCCTGGCTGGTATAACCTTCCTGTACGCTCCAGCTCAGGTTGTTACGCTCCAGCAAGGTACCGGAGAGGCCCAGGTTGTTGGTAGTCGAGCCATTTTTGCTGCTGTTAAGGGAGTAGTTGGCATAGACCGGATTAGGCAGCCATTCGCCCAGCGGTATGCTGATGCTTAAGGCGAACAGATGGTCTTCATCATTACGTTTACCGGTGTTCTGATCGGTGGTATTGCGATTGTAGCTATAGTTCATGCTATAGCTGATGCCGCGCCAGCTATTGTTGTAACCGACGCCCACTGACTCCATGGTACGACCGGTGTTCCAGTAGTCCTCGCGAATATAGCTTAGCGACAGCGACCCCATCTCATCACCAAGACTCTGGCTGATCGTCACCTCTCCCCGGTTGCGCCGCCGTTCCACTGAAGGCGTATAGGCGTCATCGCGATAGGTATCCAGCACCTCCTGCATATCCCAGTAACCGCTGGTGGCATAGCGATATCCTGCCAGGCTGACGTTGGTCCCTAATCCCGGAAGATCTTTGCTGTAACGAACACGAACCGACTGACCGCTCTCTTTATCTTTATCATGGCGATTCGACCAGGCCTGGGTAACGTCGGTCGATACGGCCCCCAGTTCGCCGAGGTTTTTGCCCATACCCAACGCCAGCGACTGATATTTGCTACTAAACTGACCGCCGCCGTACAACGTCCATCCCCATGGCAGACCGTAGATGGCCGTTGCCTGAGAGAGAGGCGTCTCGTCAATACTGTTGTCGTAGGCGCGATACACCCCAGTAGTTACGCTATATTTCAGACGCCCTTCACGCTGCAGAACGGGGAGTGAAGCATAGGGCACGATCAGGTTCTGCTCGCTGCCATCGGCCTCTTTGATAGTCACCGACAGATCGCCAGACCCCCCGGTCGGATACATATCGGTGATTTCAAATGCCCCGGGGGAGACGTAGGTCTGATAAATCTCATAGCCGTTCTGGCGAATAATGACCTGGGCGTTAGTCCGCGCGATCCCGCGCACAACCGGCGCATAGCCGCGCAGGCTTTCCGGCAGCATATCGTCATCGGAAGCCAGCATCGCTCCGCGAAAGGGAATACCTTCAAAAACGTCGGCGTCGGTGCTACTGTCGCCCAGCGTCATCACCCCTTGCAGAGCATTAATATTGCGCTGCGCATAGGTGTAGACCGTATCCCAGCTGTTACTCGACTCGCCGCCGCCGCTGCTGCGGGTCCAGGTCGTGTAGTTACGCAAACGCCACGGTCCGATGTTAATACCGGGACGGAGGTTAACGTATTGATTATCGCTATCCGGCGTGTCGTTCTTGCGCGACCAGTTGTTGGCTCCGCTAAAAGCGTAATTCAGCAGCAGCGCCGTCACTCCGTCATCCCACTGTTTAGGATCGACCCAGCCCCGGGCTGCGCTGGACACTGCCGCCTGAGGGAAGCTTAATAACAGCCGCTGTTGGCTGAAACGAAACTCGGCTTTCGCCTGCGGTATGACGCTCATATCCGCGCAGTTTGCTGACTTTCGCCCTAAATCTGGAAATCGGGAGACGCGCACGCCCCATTCCGCAAGCTCTTCGACCTTCAGGCACGGCTGCAGTTCCGTTTTCCCGGCGCCTTCACCTTGCTGAAAAGTCACATCGCGGGTATCCATAAAAACGTTATTAAGGTAAATATCCACCCGATAGCTGCCCGGCTGCTGGCCTCCGACCTGCTCATAGGCTGATAAATCCCTGATGCCCGTCTGAGGTCCATCCATTTCCAGCAGGGCCGGGTTGAAAACATCCCGCGCCAGGACCTCGTCACACAGCGGTAACAGCGCAACGGCCAGAGCTCCGGCTATCCGGTTAAGCCGCCATTTTTTATGATTATTTTTCATTTTCTCTGGAACTCCCTGGCCAGACAGCCTCTACAAATTAGCGCGGTGCTGCGCGCCGATTCCGCCGTAATCGTTAATCAGCTTCCACTGCAAAGCGCCGGCGCTGCCGCGCGGTAGTTCAAAGCGCGCCGTTTCCCCTGGCCCCACCCAGTTGGCGTCCTTGACTTCGGCCCCGCCTATTTTGACCTCGGCGAAATTCATATAGAACGCGGTCGGATTGGTTACCTGGAGCGTGTTACCGCTACGCGCCCAGCGAAGCTGCTCCGTTACCATCTCCGGCGAACCCACGACGGATTTAGGTCGATAGATGAGTTTGATGCGCGTTTTGATCGCGATCTGCAGGGTGTTGGCCCCGGCTTTCGCTTGCGAAGAAGGAATCGCTTTGATGTTCATCCAGAACATGCTCTCTTTGTTTTCCGGCAGGCCGCCGCTATAAATCACCCGCAGACGGGTTTGCTGCTCGCCATCCAGGCGAAATAAAGGCGGAGTCAACAGAAAAGGGGCGGCCCCCTGCGCAGCTTCTACCCAGCTTTGAATGAGATAAGGCGTAGCATCGGTATTGGTAACGCTCAGAGAGGATTCTTTTTTGCCCCCGGGATATATCAGGCGAGTGCCCCCGGTGACGACGCCCGCATGTGCCGCAGCGCCCACTAACAGCCATCCAGCCATTAGCACTTTCAGGTATCGTTTCATCTCCAGCTCCCTGGAAAAGCGAGCCACGCAGGGCTCGCTAACACTGTCATACAAACGGAGAATCAGTTGTAGCTGATAGTGAAGTTCGCGCTACCGTCTGCCTTACCGGCAACCACTGTGGTATCAGTCTGGATATAACGAACGCGGAACGGCAGATCGATTTTGCCGGTAGCCGGGATATTCAGGCTGGTGGAACGGGTGAACAGCGGCAGGGTATTGTTGTTGCTGCCATCAACCAGCTGCAGGGCCACGCCTTCGGCAACGTCAGGATCGGTACCGGCGCCGGTCAGCTCCAGTTTTTCATTATCACCGTTGACGTTAGGGCCGGAGAACAGTACCGATGCTTTGGCGACGGTCGTCGGGCAGTTTTCCAGTTTGATCGAGAAATCCTGTTCAGCCGCAGTAGAACCGGTACCGCTAAACGCGGTCTTGGCAATCTGCCCCATATGAACTTCCAGCGGGTTGGTCATGTCGTTAACCACGTCACAGCCAGCATCGATGATTTCGCCGAGAAACTTCACCTGACCGTCATCCGCCAGCGCAGCACCAGAGAACGCCGCGCAACCGGCAACTACAGCAGCAAGTAATGTTTTTTTCATGATTTATCCTTTTCAATGCAGTCAATGCATTAATTTAAAAGCGCAATACTGAGCGCATCCTTTTATTTACGCTTGATATTAATAACGCTTCAAAACATTGACCCATGAATGGATATAATATTTTGAAGTGGTCATTTTGTATCAATTTGACCACTTCAATTAATTGAAATATAAATTGCCAGGGAAGGCATATTTGATTTTATATTTGCCAGGTGAAACCTTAATAAACACGATAAAACACTAAGGGTCGAAAGGAGAGACAACTCATGCATTAAACTAATTTAAATAACCCCAAGAATAAATGACACCAATATATAATTTAAACGTATGAAAAACATAACAAAAAATATTGTTAATCATAAATTGACATTGTTACCACCTGTGGATAGCATAGGAGACAGTTTGATACAAAATGACTATTTCATTTACCAAACCTCTCTAAATCTTGCATCATTACTTGCCGTATAAATGACCGTATGCTGAATATTCCTGTGGCCGAGAAAATCCTGGATTAATCGCGTATCGACACCGTTGTTAGCCAGCGCAAAACCGCAGGCGTGGCGCAGCATATGGGGATGAGCGCTGATCTCCAGCTGGGCGACAAGACTCAGGTTCTTCATCATCTGATATATTCGCTGCCGGGATAAAGGTTGACCATTGCGCGATAAAAAGAGCCAGCCGGAATGATTACCGGGATAATCCTTACGCACGCGCAGCCATTCCTTAAGAACTTTCACCTCTTGTTTATATATCGGATGGGTCGTTGAAAAGCCATTTTTTAACCGTCGAATATAAATAACCCCGCTTTGAATATCGATATCCGAGAGCTTCCAGTGACGAATTTCACTCACCCTGCATCCATGATTAAAACACATCCACAATAAACAGACATCGCGTTCCGGGTTAGCCCCCCGTCTGGCTGCATCAACCAAACGCTGAACTTCACCGACAGTCAAATGCTTACGCCTTGTTTTCATTCACTTTCTCCATCTACAGAACACAACAGTGTGCGTATCAATAATAGTACGGAAAATAAGAGGATGAGTGGAAACGTAAAGTGAGATTAATATGATAAAAAGCATGAATAATACGAAAAATAGGCAATATTAAAGAAAATTCCCATCGCTTGCTGGTAGATATAAAAAAAGGACCGCCGAAGCGGTCCTTGTTCGTTCCCAACCTGCGTGCAGCATTACATCAGCGGCGTCGCCAGCTGTACGATGTTGATGAGCGGTTGCGGCCACACGCCGAGCACCAGCACCAGCAGCGCGGAGATCAGCACGACGATACCACCGGCGCTGTACTGCCAGTTAGACGGCGCATCGCGATTCAGTTTCTCCGGCGCGCTGAGGTAGAGGCTCACCGCCACGCGCAGATAGTAGTAGAGGCCAATCGCCGAACCCACCACTACCGCCCCGACCAGCCACCACAGGTGCGCATGCACACCCACCGCCAGCACGTAGAACTTACCGATAAAGCCCAGCGTCATCGGAATCCCGGCAAGAGACAGCATCATTACCGTCATCACCGCCGACAGAATCGGGCGATGCCAGAACAGGCCGCGGTAGGAGTAGAGAGAGTCTGCGTCCGGGCCGCGGTACGGGCTGGACATCAGGCTCACCACGCCGAACGCGCCGAGGCTGCTGAACAGATATCCGGCCAGATAGACGCCCACCGCTTCCATCGACATCTCACCGCTCTGCAGGGCAATCAGCGCCACCAGCAGATAGCCAAGATGGGAAATGGAAGAGTAGCCGAGCAGACGTTTGATGTTGGTCTGGCTCAGGGCCATCAGGTTACCAAAGATAATCGATGCAAAGGCGATCAGACCCAGAACCACCCGCACTGCTTCGCTGTCGCCCACCGGCATGTAAAGGAACAGACGCATGACCACGCCGAAGATAGCAATCTTGCTGGCGGTGGCCAGAAAGGTCGATACCGGGGCAGGCGCGCCCTGGTAGACGTCCGGCGTCCACAGATGGAACGGCACCAGCGACAGCTTAAAGCCAAGACCGACAATCATCAGGCCGAGACCGGCCAGCAGCAGCGGCTCATGCAGCATGCCATCCGTCAGGCTCTTACCGAGCGCCAGGAAGGAGAGGTTACCGGAATTGGCATACACCAGCGCCATACCGAACAGCAAGAACGAAGAGGCAACGGCGGACAGGATCGTATATTTGATACTGGCCTCCAGCGAACGTTTCTGGCGGAAAGCGTAGCCGACCAGGCCAAACAGCGGCAGCGAAATCAGCTCAATGCCGAGGAACAGCGCTGCCAGATGGTTAGCGCCCGCCAGCAGAATGCCGCCCAGTGCGGCGATCAGCACCAGCAGATAGAACTCTTCTTTGTTGTCCTTGTAACCCTCAAGCCACGGGTAGGCAAAGGTGCAGGTTGCCAGGCTGGCCAGCAGCACCAGGCCGGTATAGAGCATCGCGTAACCGTCAACGCGAATCAGCGGCGTGACGTCCATCGCTCCGTTCTGACCCACGAACCAGAGTGATATCAGCGCGGCGTTCAGGCCGAGAACCGACAGCGTGGCATTGAGGAAATGATTGCGTCGCCACGCAATGGAGAGCATCACAACCACCACCGTCAAGCCGACGATCAGCAACGGTAGCAGTGCGATCAGTTGTTGTGGAGTTATTGTCATGGCGAATTACGGCCTTGTAGTAGAAACAGAATTAACAAACCACTGCTGAATGTTACTCATCGCAGAGTGCGAGGTGTCCAGAATCGGCTGCGGGAAGAAGCCCAGCAGCACCAGCAGAACAACCAGCAGCAGGATGATCGACAGTTCACGCAGGGACATTCCCGGCAGCGCTTTGGCGGCGATTTCGCTTTTTGCTTTACCGAAGTACGCGCGATGCAGCATCGACAGCGAGTACACGGAAGCGAACACCAGACCAAAGGTAGAAATAACGGTAATCACCGGCACGGTCTTATAGCTACCGAACAGAATCATAAATTCGCCGACGAAGTTACCGGTGCCCGGCATCCCGAGGGTCGCTACCGCAAAGAACATCGACAGCGCCGGCAGCCACTTAATTTTGCTCCACAGACCGCCCATCTGGCGCATATCGCGCGTATGCAGACGCTCGTAAAGCTGACCGCAAAGGATAAACAGACCGGCTGCTGACAGACCATGAGCGATCATCTGAATCACCGCCCCCTGGTAAGCCAGCTGGCTGCCGGTGTAGATAGCAATCAGCACGAAGCCCATATGGGAGACGGAGGTGTAAGCGATCAGACGCTTAATATCGTACTGGCTGAAGGCCATCCACGCGCCATAGAAAATACCGATCACGCCAAGCCACATCGCGATCGGCGCAAATTCGGCGGAAGCGTTCGGGAACAGCGGCAGCGCAAAGCGCAGCAGGCCGTAGGCCGCGGTTTTCAACAGGATCCCCGCGAGGTCAACGGAACCCGCGGTCGGCGCCTGAGAGTGCGCATCCGGCAGCCAGCCGTGCAGCGGAACCACCGGCATTTTTACCGCGAAAGCGATAAAGAAGCCCAGCATCAGCAGGTATTCCACGCCGTGGGACATCGGCGTCTTCAGCAGCTCTTCATAGTTGAAGGTCCATACGCCGGTAGCGTTGAAGTGCACAAACGCCAGCGCCAGGATGGATATCAGCATCACCAGACCGCTCGCCTGGGTATAAATGAAGAACTTGGTTGCCGCCGTGATGCGCGTTTTACCGTCGGAAGCCTTATGGCCCCACAGCGCGATCAGGAAGTACATCGGCACCAGCATCATTTCCCAGAAGAAGAAGAACAGGAACAGGTCGATAGCCAGGAATACGCCGATCACGCCGCCAAGGATCCACATCAGGTTAAGATGGAAAAACCCCTGATATTTCTCGATTTCGCGCCATGAACAGAGCACCGCCAGCACGCCGAGCAGCCCGGTCAGCACCACCATCAGCAGCGACAGACCGTCGATAGCCAGATGAATGCTAATCCCGAATCGCGGGATCCACGGCATCACGAATTCCGATTGCCACTGCGGAATACCGGTAGATTGCGTGAGAGAATAGCCGCCCTGCATCCACAACTGCAGGCCAAGCAGAAACGTCAATCCCATAGTGATCAGCGCGATCCAGCGCGGCATCTTCACGCCAAAGCGTTCAGTCTGCCAGCACAGGAAGCCGCCGATGAAGGGAATTAATATTAGCCAGGGTAATAACATGGCGATCTTTATTCCTTGTTAAAGTCCCGTTCAGGACCGATTTTCAACGAATTCTCACAGAAAATTCACTTCGGATTGCGGGTGTTATTGCCCGGCAGCGCTATGCTTGCCGGGCCTACTGCTTGTAAGTCGGGTTAACCGACAACGCCCACAATCCTCAAACTCAGCGCAATACCATCAGTAACGCCAGCACCACGACAGCGCCAATGCCCATTGAAGCCACATACCAGCGCAGATAGCCGTTCTCGCTTACCACCAGGCCTTTACCTGCGAAGCGGGAAAGGATCGCCGGAATGTTCATCAGCGCATTCAGCGGATCGCTCTTCAGCAGCCACGCCACGCCGAGGAACGGCTTGACGAACACTTTGTCGTACAGCCAGTCAAAGCCCCAGGCGTTGTACCACCAGGTCCCGAGCAGACGACCCGGCGCGCTGTTGGCAATCGATGTGACCAACGTGCGTTTACCCAGCCACAGCCAGGCGGCAATCAGAATACCGGCGATGGCAATCACTCCGGAGGCAATCTCCAGGGTCATGACGCGTCCATGCTCAAGCTCGGTGGTCTGCGGCAGTACGCCATCCAGCGGCGGCACAATCAGCGCGCCAACGAAGGTTGAGAGCACCAGCAGCACAATCAGCGGCAGATGATGGGTAATCCCCTTCCCTGCGTGAGCATGAATTTGTTCTTTGCCGTGGAACACGATGAAAATCATACGAAAGGTGTACAGGGAGGTCATAAATGCCCCGACCAGACCGGCCACCATCAGATTCAGATGACCGTTCGCCATCGCGCCCGCCAGGATCTCATCCTTACTGAAGAAGCCTGCCGTCACCAGCGGCAGTGCGGACAGCGCCGCGCCCCCCACCAGGAAGCAGACGTACACCAGCGGAATAGACTTACGCAGGCCGCCCATCTTGAAGATATTCTGTTCGTGGTGGCAGGCGAGGATCACCGAGCCGGACGACAGGAACAGCAGCGCTTTGAAGAACGCATGGGTCATCAGGTGGAAAATCGCCGCATCCCACGCCTGCACGCCGAGCGCGAGGAACATGTAGCCAATCTGGCTCATGGTGGAATATGCGAGTACGCGTTTGATATCGGTCTGCACCAGCGCGGCGAAGCCTGCCAGCACCAGCGTTACCGCTCCGACGATCCCGACGAGATGCAGAATTTCCGGGGTCATCAGGAACAGGCCATGCGTGCGCGCAATCAGGTAGACGCCGGCGGTCACCATGGTGGCGGCGTGGATCAGCGCGGAGACCGGCGTTGGACCAGCCATCGCGTCCGCAAGCCAGGTCTGCAACGGCAGCTGCGCAGATTTACCCACCGCGCCGCCCAGCAGCATCAGGGTTGCCCACATCAGCATGTTATTACCGGCGGCAAAGTGCGCAGGCGCCAGCTCAACCATTTCGCGGAAGTTCAGGGTGCCCAGTTCGTTGTAGAGAATGAACAGCGCGAACGCCAGGAACACGTCGCCGACGCGGGTCACTACGAACGCTTTCATTGCCGCCGCGCCGTTCTTCGGATCGGTGTAGTAGAAACCGATCAGCAGATAGGAGCAGAGGCCCACGCCTTCCCAGCCGAGGTACATCAGCAGCAGGTTATCAGCGAGCACCAGAACCACCATGCTGGCGATAAACAGGTTGGTATAAGCGAAGAAGCGGGAGTAGCCCTCTTCACCGCGCATATACCAGGAGGCGAACATGTGGATCAGGAAACCGACGCCAGTGACCACGGACAGCATGGTCAGAGAGAGACCGTCCAGCACCAGGTTGAAGCCAACATTGAAGTCGCCCACCGACATCCAGGTCCACAGCGGAACGCTGACCGCCTGTTTGCCGTTGGCAAAGAAGTCGACGCCGACAAACGCCGTCGCCAGCGCCGCCAGACCGACCGAACCCACCCCCACGGTGGCGGATAAATTCTCCGACCAGCGTCCGCGAGAGAAGGCCAGCAAAACAAAGCCAATCAATGGCAAAAGAATGGTTAGGGTAAGCATGTTCATCCGCGCAACTCACTTACTGAATCGATGTTCAGGTTCTGGCGACGACGATGGAGCTGCAGCAGCAGCGCCAGGCCGATACTCGCTTCCGCGGCGGCGAGGGTGATGGCGAGGATATACATTATCTGGCCATCGGTCTGGCCCCAGTAGCTTCCTGCAACCACGAAAGCCAGCGCCGCGGCATTGATCATGATCTCCAGGCTAATCAGCATAAACAGCAGATTGCGGCGGATAACCAGCCCCGTCAGGCCGAGGACAAACAGGACAGAGGCGAGGATCAGTCCATGTGTTAAGGGGATCATGCGTGTTCCTCCGTTTTTCTTTTATCGCTGTCGTTCGGGCGGTTGCTCAGCACTTCCCCGGCGCGCTCTTCGCGGCCGATATGGAAGGCAACAACCAGGCCCGCGAGCAGCAGCATGGAGGCCAGCTCCACCGCCAGAACGTACGGACCAAACAGCGCAATACCGACCTCTTTGGCGTTAATCGCCGCACCGTCAATTCCCTGATCGTTAATACCGAGGATGGCGTAAACGATAACCACCAGCAGTACCGCAGAGAGGATGGCGGGGCCAATCCAGATCCCGGGTTTCAGCCACTGGCGCTCCTGCTCGATTTCGCTGCCGCCCAGATTGAGCATCATCACCACGAACACGAACAGCACCATAATGGCCCCGGCGTAGACGATAATTTCCAGCGCACCGGCAAAGTAAGCACCTAGCGAGAAGAACACCCCGGCAATCGCCAACAGCGAAATGATCAGGTACAGCAGCGCATGCACCGGATTGGTATGGGTGATCACCCGCAGGGTAGCGAGGATGGCTATCAGGCCACAGATATAAAAAGCGAATTCCATTGCCCTCTCCTTACGGTAACAGGCTCTTGACGTCGATAGGCTTAGCTTCGTTCTCTGCTTCGCCCTTATCTTTGCCGTCGATTGCCATACCCGCCATCCGGTAGAAGTTATATTCCGGGTATTTACCCGGACCGGAAATCAGCAGATCCTCTTTTTCGTACACCAGATCCTGACGTTTGTATTCGCCCAGCTCAAAGTCCGGGGTCAACTGAATCGCCGTCGTCGGGCATGCTTCTTCGCACAGACCGCAGAAAATGCAGCGTGAGAAGTTGATGCGGAAAAACTCCGGATACCAGCGGCCGTCTTTAGTTTCGGCTTTTTGCAGAGAGATACAGCCTACCGGACAAGCTACCGCACACAGGTTACAGGCAACGCAGCGCTCCTCGCCGTCCGGATCGCGCGTCAGCACGATGCGGCCACGGTAGCGCGGCGGCAGATATACCGGCTCTTCCGGGTACATCCGAGTTTCACGTTTGGCAAAGGCGTGCATCCCGATCATGCAGATACTGCGGACCTGGGTGCCAAACCCTACCAATAATTCTTTTAAGGTCATGGTCAATTCACCCCTTATTGCGCCTGCCAGAGAATGACAGCCGCCGTTACCAACAAGTTGATCAGCGTTAACGGCAGGCATACCTTCCAGCCAAAGGACATTACCTGGTCATAGCGCGGACGCGGTAATGATGCGCGGATCAAAATGAACATCATCATAAAGAACGCGGTTTTCAGCGCGAACCAGATGAAAGGAGGTAACCATGGGCCATTCCAGCCGCCGAAGAACAGCGTCACGATCAGCGCCGATACGGTAACAATCCCGATATATTCACCGACGAAGAACAGACCGAACTTCATGCCGGAGTATTCGATGTGATAACCGTCAGCCAGCTCCTGTTCCGCTTCCGGTTGGTCAAACGGGTGACGGTGACATACCGCTACGCCCGCAATCGCAAAGGTCACGAAACCAAAGAACTGCGGGATGACGTTCCACAGATGCGCCTGGTTATTGACGATATCGGTCATGTTGAATGAACCGGCCTGCGCCACTACGCCCATCAGGGAAAGGCCGAGGAACACTTCGTAGCTCAGGGTCTGGGCAGAAGCACGCATCGCGCCAAGCAGCGAGTATTTGTTGTTGCTCGACCAGCCGGCGAACAGCACCGCATAGACCGCCAGGCCCGCCATCATCAGGAAGAACAGGATACCGATGTTCAGATCGGCCACCACCCACGTCGGGCTGACCGGCACGATGGCGAAGGCCAGCAGCAGCGAAGTAAAGGCGATCACCGGCGCCAGAGTAAAGATCACACGATCCGAGAAGCGCGGAACCCAGTCCTCTTTAAAGAACATTTTGATCATGTCGGCGACAAGCTGCAGCGAACCGCCCCAGCCCACGCGGTTAGGTCCGTAACGGTTCTGGAACAGGCCCAGCAGACGACGTTCGCCAAAGCTCATAAACGCGCCGCAGGTGACCACCACCAGTAGAATCACTACCGCCTTAAGGATGCCTAACAGAATGTCGATGAGATCGGGAGTTAACCAACTCATGCTTTCGCCTCCTGCAGAGTATCAATACGCGCTCCGGTCAGCACCGGCGCAATCCCTGGCAAGCCCATCGGTAAGCCAACCTGCCCTGCCGTCAGCCCCGCCGAGATTACCAGCGGCAGGCTAAGCGCCTGGCCATCAACGCTGAAGGAAACCATCGCCCCTTCGTTCACGCCAAGCTTCGCGGCATCTGCCGGGTTGAGCTTAACGTACGGCTGCGGCATGCGGCTCTGGAATACCGGAGCACGCTGCGACAGCTCGTCGCTGCCGAACAGATGGTAGTAAGGCGCGATACGCCATTTCCCTTCTTCAGCCTGGAAGCTTGCCGGTACCGCGGTAAAGTACTCAAGACCGCTGGCGGAGGCTTCAATCAGACGCACGCCCGGATCGCCGTGGCGCAGTTTACCGCCCACTTCATCCTGGAACTTGTTCCAAGCCTGAGGGGAGTTCCAGCCCGGAGCCCAGGCAAACGGAATTTGCGAACGCGGCGCGGACGGCTGGTTGTTCCCTTCCATAGAGAAGGCGAACATGGTGTCTTTATCCTGCGGCTGACGCGGTTCATGCACGCTGATGTTGGCGCGCATCGCCGTACGTCCGCTGTAGCGGTGCGGTTCACGAGCCAGCTTCTGACCGCGAATGCGGAAGGTCGCATCCGGCGCGGCGTCTTTGATCGCGGCCAGCTGCGGCAGGGCGGCAATGGCGGCGTCAATCACGTGGTCCAGCTGCGTCCAGTCAACCTGACGATTGTTCACTGTGCTGTGCAACGAGTGCAGCCAGCGCCAGCTTTCCAGCATCACGGTTTTCGCATCGTAATAGGCCGGGTCGTAAACCTGGAAGAAGCGCTGGGCGCGACCTTCGTTGTTGACCACGGTGCCATCGCTTTCCGCAAAGCTTGCCGCGGAGAGCACCAGATGCGCTTTTTCCATAATCGCCGTACGCTGATGGTCAACCACCAGCACCAGCGGCGCTTTCGCCAGCGCCGCATCTACGCGGGCGGCTGAAGCGTGGCGGTGCAGATCGTTTTCCAGCACGATAACCGCATCGGCTGCGCCGGTTTCCAGTTCACTCAGCGCCTCTTCAAGCGAGCCGCCACCGATCATCCCGAGACCAACGCTATTCACTGCCCGGGCGACCATGGTCACGCCAACGTCGGCGCCGCGGCCTTTCAGGGCTTTCGCCACGTTCGCTGCAGCCTGAATCACCTCGATGCTGCCGGCGTTAGTTCCGGAAACAATCAGCGGTTTTTTCGCTCCGGCTAACGCCTGAACGATCACCTCGATTTTGCCTTTCAGCTCGCTGCTCAGACCTTCGACCGCCGGCGCGCTATCGTCCAGCGCGTGGGCAATGGCGAAGCCAAGACGCGCCTGATCTTCCACCGGCGCGCGATAGGTCCATGCCGCAATGTCATCAAGACGGGTGTCGTCGATGTTGGTCACGAACAGCGGATGCTTTGCACGCTGGCCGATGTTAAGGATCGCGGCGATCTGCCAGTCGGCGACCTTCTGCGCCGCCGCCATTTCGCGCGCTTTGCCTTTCACCGCCTGACGCACCGCCAGCGCGATACGCGCGCCGGTCTGGGTAATATCTTCACCGAGGATCAGCACCGCATCGTAAGATTCGATCTCGCGCAGCGCCGGGGTATGAATACCGCCTTCGCGCAGCACTTTCAGCATCATCTGCAGGCGTTCCTGTTCGCCCTTCGCGATGCCGGTATAGAAGTTGTCGGCGCCGACCAGCTCACGCAGCGCAAAGTTGCTTTCAATGCTGGCGCGCGGGGAACCGATACCAATCACTTTCTTCGACTGGCGCAGAATATCTGCCGCCCCCTGCATCGCCTGCTCGGCGTTAAGGGTAATCAGATCGTCGCCGCGACGCTGAACCGGCTGACGCGGGCGATCTTTCAGATTCACATAGCCGTAGCCAAAACGTCCGCGGTCGCAGAGGAAGTAACGGTTAACGGTACCGTTATAGCGGTTTTCGATACGACGCAGTTCGCCGTAGCGCTCGCCGGGGCTGATGTTACAGCCGATGGAACACTGCTGGCAGATGCTTGGTGCAAACTGCATATCCCATTTACGGTTATAGCGCTCGGAGTGTGTTTTATCGGTAAAGACGCCGGTCGGACAGACTTCAACCAGGTTGCCGGAGAATTCGCTCTCCAGCACGCCGTCTTCCGGGCGACCGAAGTAGACGTTATCGTGAGCGCCATAGACGCCCAGGTCGGTACCGTCGGCATAGTCTTTATAGTAGCGAACGCAGCGGTAGCAGGCGATGCAGCGGTTCATTTCGTGGGAGATGAACGGCCCCAGATCCTGGTTACGGTGGGTACGCTTGGTAAAGCGGTAGCGACGGAAGCTATGACCGGTCATCACGGTCATATCCTGTAAGTGACAGTTGCCGCCCTCTTCGCACACCGGACAGTCGTGCGGGTGGTTGGTCATCAGCCACTCAACTACGCTTTCGCGAAACTGCTTCGCTTCTGCGTCGTCGATAGAAATAAAAGTGCCGTCGGATGCCGGAGTCATACAGGACATCACCAGGCGGCCACGCGTGTCTTCCGCGTTCTGATATTGCTTCACCGCACACTGGCGGCAAGCACCAACGCTTCCCAGCGCCGGATGCCAGCAAAAGTAAGGAATATCAAGACCCAGAGAGAGACAAGCTTCTAACAGGTTGTCCGCTCCGTTGACCTCGTACTCTTTGCCGTCTACATGAATCGTAGCCATTAGCGTGCTTCCAAAGTAAAAAAATCTTTTCCACTTCTTCATTCAGGCGGCCTCTGCGTTGGCTGCCTTCGTTCACCCCGGTCACTTACTGTAGTAAGTCCTGGGGGTTCACTCAGTTGCCGCCTTGATGCAACCTGAATGATCTTGTGGATACATTACCAGCGCGTCTTAAGCAGGTTCGGCTGAATCCCGTTGATTGCATGGGTATTGCTGAACTGCTGTTTAATGCCAGCTTCGAATTCTTCGCGGAAATATTTAATCGCGCTCTGTAGCGGCTCAACCGCACCCGGCGCGTGCGCGCAGAAGGTTTTACCCGGTCCGAGGAATCGACACAGTTGCTCAAGCGTCTCGATATCCCCCGGCTGCCCTTCGCCGCGCTCGAGAGCGCGCAGAATTTTCACGCTCCACGGCAGACCGTCGCGGCAAGGCGTGCACCAGCCGCAGGACTCGCGGGCGAAAAACTCTTCGAGGTTGCGCACCAGCGATACCATGTTGATCTCGTGGTCAACGGCCATCGCCAGCGACGTCCCCAGGCGGCTTCCCGCTTTACCGATGCTTTCGAACTCCATCGGCAGGTCAAGATGCGCTTCAGTCAGGAAGTCGGTACCCGCGCCGCCCGGCTGCCAGGCCTTGAACTTCAGGCCATCGCGCATGCCGCCGGCGTAATCTTCGAGGATCTCGCGCGCGGTGGTGCCGAACGGCAGCTCCCAGACGCCCGGATTTTTCACCCGCCCGGAGAAGCCCATCAGCTTGGTGCCGGCATCTTTACTGGTGGAAATGTTCTGATACCACTCAACGCCGTTAGCCAGAATCGCCGGCACGTTGCACAGGGTTTCAACGTTGTTAACGCAGGTCGGTTTGCCCCATACGCCGGAGCTGGCCGGGAACGGCGGCTTCGAGCGCGGGTTCGCGCGGCGGCCTTCGAGAGAGTTAATCAACGCGGTTTCTTCGCCGCAAATATAGCGCCCTGCCCCGGTATGGACGAACAGCTCGAAGTCAAAACCGGTGCCGAGTATGTTTTTGCCGAGCAGGCCCGCTTCGGTCGCTTCGGCAATCGCCCGGCGCAGATGCTGAGCCGCTTCAACATATTCTCCGCGCAGGAAGATGTAGCCGCGGTAAGCTTTCAGCGCAAAAGCGGAGATCAGCATACCCTCCACCAGTAGGTGCGGCAGCTGCTCCATAAGCAGGCGGTCTTTATAGGTACCCGGCTCCATTTCATCTGCGTTACACAGCAGATAACGGATGTTCATGGATTCGTCTTTCGGCATCAGGCTCCACTTCAAACCGGTGGAAAAGCCCGCGCCGCCGCGCCCTTTCAGGCCAGCGTCTTTTACCGCCGTGACGATTTCATCCGGTGCCATCCCGGAGAGCGCTTTACGCGCCCCGGCGTAGCCATTTTTGCTCTGGTATTCATCCAGCCATACCGGCTGCTTGTCGTCGCGCAGCCGCCAGGTCAGCGGATGGGTTTCGGCAGTACGAATAATGGTTTTCATTTATACCGCTCCAGGAGGTCAGGAATCGCTTCCGGCGTCAGATAACTGTGAGTGTCCTCATCAATCATCATCGTCGGCCCCTTGTCGCAGTTGCCCAGACAGCAGGTCGGCAGCAGAGTGAAGCGGCCATCAAAGGTCGTTTGACCCGGTTTGATATCCAGCTTCTTCTCGATCGCCGACTGAATGCCCTGGAACCCGGTAATATGGCACACCACGCTATCGCAGTAGCGAATCACGTGACGCCCTACCGGCTGGCGGAAAATCTGGCTATAGAACGTCGCCACGCCTTCTACGTCGCTGGCCGGGATCCCCAGCACATCGGCGATAGCGTAGATTGCGCCGTCCGGCACCCAGCCGCGCTGCTTCTGAACGATCTTCAGCGCTTCAATGGACGCCGCACGCGGGTCTTCGTAGTGGTGCTTCTCGTGCTCAATCGCCTCACGCTCTGCCGCACTCAGCTCAAAAGCCTCGGTTTGTGGTTGTTGATTCTCGTGCATAATTAGCGGTCCACGTCTGACATAACAAAATCGATACTACCCAGATAGACAATCAGGTCAGAGACCAGACTGCCGCGAATGGCGGCCGGGATCTGCTGCAGGTGCGCGAAGCTCGGCGTACGCACGCGGGTACGGTAGCTCATGGTGCTGCCGTCGCTGGTCAGGTAGTAACTGTTAATCCCCTTCGTCGCTTCAATCATCTGGAAGGATTCCTGCGCCGGCATCACCGGGCCCCAGGAAACCTGCAGGAAGTGCGTAATCAGGGTTTCGATATGCTGCAGCGTGCGCTCTTTCGGCGGCGGCGTCGTGAGCGGGTGATCCGCCTTGAACGGGCCTTCCGGCATGTTATCGAGGCACTGCTGAAGAATGCGCAGGCTCTGGCGCAGCTCTTCCACTTTCAGCATCACGCGGGTATAGCAGTCGGAGACGCCACCGCCGGTCGGGATCTCAAAGTCGAAGTTTTCATAGCCAGAATAGGGACGCCATTTACGTACGTCGAAGCCGATGCCGGTGGCGCGCAGGCCCGCGCCGGTGGTGCCCCACTCCAGCGCTTCTTTCGCATTATAGGCGGCAACCCCTTTCGAACGACCGATCAGGATAGTGTTGCGTAGCGCGGCTTTCTCATAGGAATCCAGACGCTTCGGCATCCACTCGAGGAATTCGCGCAGCAGGCGATCCCAGCCGCGAGGCAGGTCGTGCGCGACGCCGCCGATGCGGAACCAGGCCGGATGCATACGGAAACCGGTAATCGCCTCCACCAGATCGTAGATCTTCTGGCGGTCGGTAAAGGCAAAGAATACCGGCGTCATCGCCCCGACGTCCTGGATAAAGGTGGAGATGTACAGCAGATGGCTGTTGATGCGGAACAGCTCGGAGAGCATCACGCGGATCACGTTGACGCGGTCCGGCACGGTAATACCCGCCAGTTTCTCTACCGCCAGTACGTACGGCATTTCGTTAACGCAGCCGCCAAGATATTCAATACGGTCGGTATAAGGAATGTAGCTATGCCAGGACTGGCGTTCGCCCATCTTCTCCGCGCCGCGGTGGTGGTAACCGATATCGGGCACGCAGTCGATAATCTCTTCGCCATCGAGCTGCAGAATAATACGGAACGCACCGTGCGCTGAAGGGTGGTTCGGGCCGAGGTTAAGGAACATGAAGTCCTCGTTTTCGGTCCCGCGCTTCATGCCCCACTCTTCCGGTTTGAAGGTCAGCGCTTCCATTTCCAGATCCTGTTTGGCTTTGGTCAGCTCAAACGGGTCAAATTCGGTGGCGCGCGCCGGATAGTCTTTACGCAGCGGATGGCCTTCCCATGTCGGCGGCATCATGATGCGCCTGAGGTTCGGGTGGCCGTCGAAGGTCACGCCAAACATCTCCCAGGTTTCACGCTCATACCAGTTAGCGTTAGGGAACAGTTTGGTGAAGGTCGGCAGATGCAGATCGTTTTCAGACAAGGCAACCTTGAGCATGATGTCACGGTTGCGGTCTATTGAAATCAGGTGATAGAAAACGGAAAAATCCGCGGCGGGTAAACCGTCGCGGTGCGTGCGCAGACGTTCGTCCATGCCGTGCAGGTCGAACAGCATCACGTAAGGCTTCGGCAATTTCTTCAGGAAATCACCCACCTCAAGCAGCTGTTCGCGCTTAACCCAAACCACCGGAACGCCGGTGCGGGTAGGCTGAACGGTAAAGGCATCCGGCCCAAAACGGTTGCGCAGTTCGCCGATCACCGGGTCATCTAGGTGATCGCGGGTTTGCCAGGCTGGTGCGGCGTCATGCGCGGTTAAATCGGTCATATTGTTCACCATTGCAAAAGGTCCGTGGTGACTGCTGGCGAGGCTTCGCGCTGTAGTAGATTGATTTGCGAAGTTTTTATCCCACCCGCAGGCGCAAGTTAAATCTCGTCCGGAGTCCGCAGATTGGTCACTGCAATACGCTCGCCGCGTTTACGCTCGCGTTCCGACTGCATATTGGCGCGGTACACGCCCTGATCGCCTACCACCCACGAGAGCGGACGGCGTTCTTTACCAATGGATTCCTGCAGCAGCATCAGCGCCTGCATGTAAGCTTCCGGACGCGGTGGACAGCCCGGGATGTAAACATCGACCGGAATAAACTTATCCACGCCCTGGACGACTGAGTAAATATCGTACATTCCGCCGGAGTTGGCGCATGCGCCCATCGAGATAACCCACTTCGGCTCCAGCATCTGGTCATAAAGACGCTGAATGACCGGCGCCATTTTGGTGAAGCAGGTCCCCGCAACCACCATCAGGTCAGCCTGACGCGGGGAGGCACGTAATACTTCTGCACCAAAGCGCGCAACGTCATGCACCGCGGTGAATGACGTCACCATTTCCACGTAGCAGCAAGAAAGGCCGAAGTTATAAGGCCAGATTGAGTTCTTACGGCCCCAGTTCACCATGTCATGCAAGGCGTGTTCGAGTTTCCCCATATACACGCTTTTATTGACTTCTTGCTCCAGGGGGTCGGTTACGATCTCCTGTTTTTGCAGGGGGTAACGGTCGTTCTCACCGTTAGGATCGATGCGGGTGAGCGTATAATCCATCTTATTGCCTCGCTTTTACTGCGTATGACGGTTAGTGGGACTGTCTGTTTCCGGGTTAACCAGCGTGCGACGGGAGCGCGCAGGCGTCCAGTCCAGTGCGCCGATACGAACGAGGTAAACCAGACCAGCCAGTAGCACTAAAATGAAAATTGCGGCTTCCACAAAGCCGACCCAGCCGCTTTCACGGATAGAGGCCGACCATGCGTAGAGATACAGGGCTTCCACGTCGAAAATCACGAAGAACATGGCTACCAGATAAAACTTCGCAGAAAGACGTAAGCGAGCCGAACCGACGGAGTCGATCCCGGATTCAAACGGCGTGTTCTTGCTACGCGCGCGCGCGCGTCCGCCAAGATACCAGCCGCCGACGAGCATCAGGCAGCACAGGCCGATAGCGATGATGAGAAATATAGCGAATGCCCAATGATGAGCGATGACTTCAGTGGATGTTGACATACGCATTGCTTAACCAAAAAAGTGTAGCGCTAAAACCCTCTGCTCTTACTGGCAGATGAACGCCACAGCGTTTCACGGGGAGGAATAAAAAAAATGCCGTGCAAAAAAGCGTCCCTGGGTGATGTGGAAGGCCAGTTGCGGTGGCTTTTTACTCCTTTCATTAACCTTTTGTCAACTTTAACAAAAGTTTTCACAACATTAATTTACATTGGATTTTTTTCATTAACATTAAATGCCCTTTCATGCGGAATAACCTTGCATACTGTTCGGCTTTAGTGTTGTTGAATCGTGTCCGTTTCCGCCGTAAATCAAAATTACCCGTCTATTTTGACAGGATTCAGACACGATTCCTCCCCCTAAGGAGGGGTATTTTCTTGATCTGCGACACGCTTTTGTTAATTCAACCAAGAAAACAGCAACAAACCAGATGGTTTTTTAACATTAGCAGGAAGTATTGAAAGTGCAGAGAAAAGTGGAGAAATGAGAGGAAGAGCAGAACTAAGCCACTGATTTACATGCAAAGAAATCAACAAAACATTTAATTCATCAATAAAATTTGAAAAAAACGAACCACAGTGGCGATTTTGCAGGTCTGTGGTTCGTTTTTGCACTTACATTTTGTTACCAGTTTTTGTGATGTTTGTTAGCTTTTTCCCTTCAGGAAACAAGGGAATTATCTCCCCCTTCAGGGGTATAAATGCGCTGGCTAGACCATGGCTGGTACTCCGTGCTCAACGACTGGAAAATCGCCTGAGTGAGCTCGCTTGCCTTCTGAGGGTTACAGTTCAACATGTAGTGGGTATCCGGCAGCACCGGTAACCCGTCGCTTCTGCCCGGCACGCGAAACTCCGGGCTCATCATCTCTACCGGCTGCGCGGTTACGCCAAGTCCGGCTTTCACCGCCGCTTTGACCCCAGCCATTGATGACGCCGTATGGGACAGATGCCAGGGAACCCGGGCAACATCGAGTACCGTAGTGATATCTTCGCGAAACGGATCTGCGGCATCCAGCAATACAAGCGGGACCGACTCGCCCTGCGGGAGAACGTAATCCGCCGCGCAGTACCACAGGGTTGGCGAAGTGCGCAGCGTCAGCATTTCCGAACCCTTCGTTGGTCGGGTCGTTAGCGCGAGATCGATCGCCCCATTGTTCAGCATATCTACTATATCGGGATGATTGAGGACTTTAATTTCAAGGGTCAGCTTGGGATAAAAACTGCCGATCCGATTTAATAAGAACGGTAAAATGGTATCCGCTGTCTCATCAGAAGCACCCACTGTCAGCGTCCCCTGGAGGCTGCCGAACATGAGCGACATACAGGCTTCATCGTTAAAACGCAGAATCTTCCGCGCATAGCCTAACAGCTGAATACCCTGTTCTGTCAGGAGTTTATTGCGCCCGTGGCGCGCAAAAAGTTCTTTGCCGACCAACTGCTCCAGCCGCTGCATCTGCTGGCTTACCGCTGACTGAGTCCGGCACACCGCAACGGCGGCAGCGGCGAATGTACTGAGATCGGCGACGGCAACAAAGGTTCTCAAGAGGTCGAGGTCTAAATTTAGTATCGAACGATTTTCATTTATCATATTTGCTTCACTTTCAGGCGGCTAATGCTTACCTGCCTTGTTGATGCTGTGCTCCAGGCTTCCGGCTAATCCTTCAGCTTCGCGTTATCCGCCAGGAGAGTGGCGAATGAACAACTGGACGAACGTTATTGCATTAGAAAGCACTCATCCGCAGCAAATGTGCAGAATTTCTGAGTAATATTTTGTTCGTAGGCCTAAGCGCTTTTAATTACGACGCGCTGGCTTTTTGTGATGTGACGCAAAAAAACAGCCAGCGATGGCCATCTTCGGCATCCTCACGGGCGACAAACTTGCCATAGCCCTCAGGAAGATAACAAAAACCTGCAATAACAATGTATTAATAAAAAGACTAGCTACCGGGTATAGCTCTACGTCCGTATTAACGGCGATATTCTAACCGAAAACCACAATATTTATAAGAGTTAATCAGTATTAACTCAGCTAATTTTAAACGCTTTTCAGAACCTTAATTAAATTAACAAATCTAAGAATATTCCTTATGTAAAATAAAACTCATTTATCGATTAAATACTTTCATTAAAAATAGCGCGTCAAGTTGTTACAACCTGCTGTGTATTGTGAAATAAACGTTCTCATTTAAGAGACGCTTTATTGCGCAAAAAATAATCCGCTCATCCTCCAGGCAGAAAAAACCATATAAACGTTCGCAAAAACACGACATCACACAATATAAGACCAATTATAAAACCAGAGAAGGAATAATGTATAAACAAAATCGCCTGACGCCAGGGAAATTGATTAAACTAAAAAAACATGAATAGCAAAATCTTCTCCTGTTAACCCTTCAAAACAGCGGGGATGCGGAGTACATTGTTCCGTGCTGACTTCCACGGCAGGGAGTGGCGATAACAGCTAAAAGGTCAAGGTTCATGTCCCCCATCGAAAAATCCAGCAAGTTAGATAACGTCTGTTACGACATCCGCGGCCCGGTTCTGAAAGAGGCGAAACGCCTTGAAGAAGAAGGCAATAAAGTCCTGAAGCTGAACATCGGCAACCCAGCGCCGTTCGGCTTTGACGCACCTGACGAAATTCTCGTTGACGTCATCCGCAATCTCCCCACCTCCCAGGGCTATAGCGATTCAAAAGGTCTTTATTCCGCGCGTAAGGCCATCATGCAGCACTATCAGGCCCGCGGTATGCGCGATGTGACGGTCGAAGACATCTATATCGGTAACGGCGTTTCCGAGCTTATCGTCCAGGCCATGCAGGCCCTGCTGAACAGCGGTGATGAAATGCTGGTTCCGGCGCCGGATTATCCGCTCTGGACCGCCGCAGTCGCGCTTTCCAGCGGTAAAGCGGTGCATTATCTTTGCGATGAATCGTCCGACTGGTTCCCGGATCTCGACGATATTCGCGCCAAAATCACCCCGCGCACCCGCGGCATTGTGATTATCAACCCGAATAACCCAACCGGGGCGGTATACTCAAAAGAGCTGCTGATGGAGATCGTTGAGATCGCCCGGCAGAATAACCTGATTATTTTCGCCGACGAGATCTACGATAAGATCCTCTACGATGATGCGCAGCACCATTCGATAGCCCCGCTGGCCCCGGATCTGCTCACCGTAACCTTTAATGGTCTGTCAAAAACCTACCGCGTCGCCGGCTTCCGCCAGGGCTGGATGGTGCTTAACGGCCCGAAGAAACACGCTAAAGGCTACATCGAAGGCCTGGAGATGCTGGCTTCCATGCGCCTGTGCGCCAACGTTCCAGCCCAGCATGCAATTCAAACGGCCCTCGGCGGTTATCAGAGCATCAGCGAGTTTATTGTTCCCGGCGGCCGTTTATATGAACAGCGTAATCGCGCCTGGGAGCTGATTAACGAAATCCCCGGCGTCTCGTGCACTAAGCCGAAAGGCGCGCTGTATATGTTCCCGAAAATCGACGCTAAACGCTTTAATATTCACGATGATCAAAAAATGGTGCTCGATTTTCTGCTGCAGGAGAAAGTCCTGCTGGTTCAGGGAACCGCCTTTAACTGGCCGTGGCCGGATCACGTACGTATTGTGACCCTCCCGCGCGAAGACGATCTTGAAATGGCGATTACCCGCTTCGGACGCTTCCTTTCCGGCTACCATCAGCTCTGATTTAGCCTGTCCAGCCGCCGGTATTTGCATCCGGCGGCGATCCCTGCGCACAATGGCACCCGACGTCATAACTGATTAAGGGTTCCTATGAGTCAGAGTCATTTCTTTGCCCACCTCTCCCGCCTGAAACTGATCAACCGCTGGCCGCTGATGCGCAATGTCCGCACAGAAAACGTCTCCGAACACAGCTTACAGGTCGCCATGGTTGCCCATGCGCTGGCGGCGATTAAAAATCGCAAATTTGGCGGCCAGGTTAACGCTGAGCGAATCGCGCTGCTGGCGATGTATCATGATGCTTCGGAAGTGCTGACCGGCGATCTGCCGACGCCGGTGAAGTATTTCAATTCGCAAATTGCGCAAGAGTACAAAGCCATCGAGAAAATCGCCCAGCAGAAGCTGGTCGATATGGTTCCTGACGAGCTGCGCGACATTTTTGCGCCACTCATTGACGAACATCACTATAGCGAAGAGGAAAAATCCATTGTCAAACAGGCCGATGCGCTTTGCGCCTACCTGAAGTGTCTGGAAGAGCTATCGGCGGGTAACAATGAATTTCTGCTGGCCAAGGGCCGCCTGGAGAAAACGCTGGAATCGCGCCGCAGTCCAGAGATGGACTACTTTATGCGGGTATTTGTACCGAGCTTCCATCTTTCCCTTGATGAAATTAGCCAGGATTCGCCTTTATAAATCACTTCCCGGCCGGCGCGCGCCTGACCGGGAATTTTTACAGCGCTATCAAAACGGGAACAGTACCGGGATTAGCAGTACGCACACCACCATCACCATGATGGTAAACGGTACGCCAATTTTGACGAAATCGCTAAATGAGTACTTACCCGGCCCCAGCACCAGCGTGTTCACCGGTGACGATACCGGCGTCATAAACGCCGCAGAAGCCGCCATAGCCACGACCATCGCAAAGGGATATGGCGATACGCCCATCGACTTCGCCGCAGCCAGCGCAATCGGCGCCATCAGCACCGCGGTAGCGGTATTGGAAATAAACAGGCCGATAGCCGCGCACATCACGAACAGGCAGCCCAGCATCAGATAGGGCCCTTTACTCCCCGCCACGTCCATCAGGCCTTTCACAACCAGATCCACCCCGCCGGTTTTCTGCAGCGCTAGGGCAAAAGGCATCATTCCGACGATCAAAATAATGCTCGGCCAGTGGATGGCTTTATAGGCGCTTTCCGCGTTGATGCAGCGGAATTTACCCATCAGCAGGCAGGCAATGATGGCCGCTATAGGGTTAGGTATTTCGTCAGTCAGCATCAGCGCCACCATCAGCACCAGACAGAAAATGGCGTGCGGCGCCTGGCTGTGCGCCGGCGAGGCGTCATTGACCTCAATGGGCATATTCAGCACCACGAAGTCCCGCCCCCGCTTGGCCAGCAGGGCTATCTGCCGCCAGTTGCCAACCACCAGCATGATATCGCCAAGCTGCAGGGGTTCATCGGTGACTGCGCCGTCAATGGCTTTGCCATCGCGCTTCAGGCCCACGATGTTCAAATCAAAACGGGTACGAAAAGCGATTTCGCGCACCGACTTGCCAATCAGTTCTGAATCCGGGATCAGAGAGACTTCCGCCATCCCTACGTCCAGCGCCTGATCGGAAAAATATTCACCGCGCAGCACCATCGGCTCAAGCATCTGCTCGCCGCAAAACTGGCGTAAATCAACGTCCGAAGCCGACATATCGATCAGCAAAACGTCACGGGCGCGGAATTCTGATACCCCATTAACGTTCACGATAACCCGTCGAAAGCGCCGCCAGCGCTCAACGCCGATGACGTTCGCCCCATAGCGCTCGCGTAGTTTCAGGTCGTCCAGGCGCTGGCCAATCATCGGCGAGCCGGGGCGAATAGCCAGGCGACGCGCCCTGCCGGTCAGATGATAATCTTTGATGAGATCGCGAAAGGTGCTGCGTTTACGCCCATCTCTGACCTGTTCGCTTTCATCTCCCTTAAGCATAAAGCGCATCACCAGCATATAGAAAACGCCCAGAACCAGCACCACCAGGCCTATCGGCGTGACGCTAAAAAAGCTGAATCCTTGCAGCCCTTCGCGTAATAGTTCGCTGTTGACGACCAGGTTGGGCGGCGTGGCGACAAGCGTCATCATCCCGCTGATAAGCCCGGCAAAACTGAGCGGCATCATTAACCGCGAAGGCGAGGTGTTCATGCGCATTGATACGCTGAGCACCACCGGAATAAAAATGGCCACCACGCCCGTCGAGCTCATAAAAGCGCCCAGCCCGGCAACGGTCAGCATCAAAAAAACCAGCATTTTGGTTTCGCTGTTACCGGCAACCTTCACCAGCCAGGAACCCATTTTAGTGGCAACCCCGGTACGCACCAGCCCATCGCCAATAATGAAAAGCGCGGCAATAAGGATAACGTTGGGATCGCTAAAACCGGAGAAGGCCTCGCTGAGCGTCAAGGTATCGCTGAGGACAAACGCGACAATCACCAGCAAAGCGATAGCGTCCATGCGCACTTTTCCGGTGGCAAAGAGCACGACGGCTACGGCAAGAAGAGATAACACCCAAATCAATTCACCGTTCACAACTTATCCTTGTCAGAAGATGGAGTTGGAAGTTTGGCATAAAAAAGCCCCGCCAACGCGGGGCTAAATCATGAGATTAGTTTTTAAGGCTAACATTCACCTTGCCGTCAGGCAGACGCTCAACCTGCAGGCTTTCCAGCGTCGTTAATACTAAATCCGCTTCATCAAGACGCGGTGCATCGGCGGGCACGTTGACCGCGATGGTCCGACAGCCGGCATTCAGGCCGGAAAGCAGACCGGCAGGGGCATCCTCCACGACGGCGCAATCCGCCGGTGCCAGGCCCAACAGTTCGGCCCCCAGCAGATAGGCATCCGGAGCGGGTTTCCCGTGCTTTACGCGCTCGGCAGTGACGAACACCTCAGCTTCAGGCAGACCTGCGGCACGGTGACGAGCGTGGGCCACAGGTATCGAACCCGACGTCACAATCGCCCAGGGGATCCCGGCTTCATCCAGGGTTTTGAGCAACGCAACCGCACCCGGCAGCGCCGTAACGCCATCGGTATCCGTCGCTTCTACCGTTTCCAGCAGGGTGAATTCAGCCTGAATCTCTTCTTCGCTGCGGCCGGGGAGAAAGTGACGCAACGAGGTGATTGCCTGCTTGCCATGAATGAAGTTCAGCACCTCATCATGAGGGATACTGAATCGATCCGCCCATTTGCACCACGAACGCTCCACCACCGGCAACGAATCGACTAATGTCCCGTCAAGATCAAACAGGAAACCTTTACACTGCACGGGAACCTCCATCAGGCGTTGATAATTTGATTAATTTCGTTACTGCTCAGATGATACTGACGCGGGCAGGCGTGCCAGGTGCTCAGCATACGCTGGTATTTTTCCCACATCGGGGTCTGGGAGTTAAAGCCGTGAGTCCCGGCGTCAAAGTGGCTGTAGCGTCCCTCAACGTTGACCATAAAGCGAACGTAGCCGAGATAGCGAGCTTCAGTGGCAACGTCAAAACCGAGGAATGTGACCCGACGCTCGTCGATTCCGCTGGCGTCCTTCAGGTTGGTCCAGGAGACATGCAGCGCATGATACATCTCCATGATATCAATGATGGTACGACACGTTTCCTCGGTAAGCTGGCCAAACTCGCGGTCCAGCTCGCGCATCTGCAGCCCGTATCCACGCTCAATGATGGTCTGTAGACGGCGATAGCGTTCGGCGTTGTCCGGGTCGAGCATCGTCATCATCTTGTACTGATTCGACAGAATCAGACGTTGCGCATTGGTCATTTCCATTTTTGACTCCTGTTGCACTTTTTACGGCGTGAAAAAAGAAGGCGCATGAATTATGCGCCTTCTTTTATATGCGTTTTCCTGATGCAATTACAAATCATCCAGGAAAGTTTTATCCAGTTGTTTGAAGGCGCGCTTAAGCGTGTCAGCTAAAGCCTGATAATCAGGCTTACCGTCGACCGGCGTTAATGCTTGTCCGGCCTCCTGCAATTTACCGCGCACTTCATAAAACCAGTTTAAAATCGATGGCGGCAGCGGCGTCACCGAGCGCTTGCCCAACCACCATAATCCCTGCATCGGCAGGCTCAGCGCAAACAGCGCGGTAGCCACGGCCGGGCCAAGCTGGCCGCCAAGGGCGATTTGCCAGCACAGCGTGAAAATCGCTACGGGCGGCATGATACGAATCGCATAGCGCGTGGCGCGAATAATACGGTTTTCGATAAACACCGGGGCAAGGCGCTTATCCAGAGGCCAGGTCTTTGCATAATGCTGCCCGTGGCGAAACAAGCCGAAAAAACTTACAGGGCGATTTTCTGGACCAGACATGGCTTACCTCAACTTTACATATAAAACTTAAAAAATTTGTGCAAAACACCAACTGTGTATGACAACGTTCAAAAGATTTTGGCAATGGCGGCCTCAATCAGGTATTCTGTGCGCACCTGAGGGGCGGTTAGACCCTTTTACCAGGTTAGTCAAATTATCGCATATTCTGCCACTGGCTGAAAATTATGCAAAATGACATAAAATCAAATGTACTTCTCCCATCGTGCCGAAAACAGTGCAAGGCATGATGTTAATCATAAATGTCGATGTCATCCTGCGCTACGCTTTGTGACACACTGACGTTTTTTTAGCCACGTATCATAAAAGGTACTTCCATGTCGAGTAAGTTAGTACTGGTTCTGAACTGCGGTAGCTCCTCTCTGAAATTCGCTATCCTTGATGCCGTCAACGGTGACGAATACCTGTCCGGTTTAGCAGAATGTTTCCATCTTCCAGAAGCCCGTATCAAATGGAAAATGGATGGCAGCAAACAAGAAGCCGAGCTAGGCGCTGGCGCTGCTCACAGTGAAGCGCTGAACTTTATCGTTAACACTATTCTGGCACAAAAACCAGAACTGTCTGCTCAGCTGACCGCAATCGGCCATCGTATCGTTCACGGCGGTGAGAAATACACCAGCTCCGTTGTTATCGATGACTCCGTCATTCAGGGCATTAAAGATTCCGCATCTTTCGCTCCGCTGCACAACCCTGCGCACCTGATCGGTATCGCTGAAGCGCTGAAATCCTTCCCGCATCTGAAAGATAAGAACGTTGCCGTGTTCGACACCGCGTTCCACCAGACCATGCCGGAAGAATCTTACCTCTATGCCCTTCCGTACAGCCTGTACAAAGAACACGGCGTACGTCGCTACGGCGCGCACGGTACCAGCCACTTCTATGTGACTCAGGAAGCTGCGAAAGTTCTGAACAAACCGGTTGAAGAGCTGAACATCATCACCTGCCATCTGGGCAACGGTGGTTCCGTTTCCGCTATCCGTAACGGTAAATGCGTTGACACCTCTATGGGTCTGACTCCGCTGGAAGGCCTGGTTATGGGTACGCGTTCTGGCGATATCGACCCGGCTATCATTTTCCATCTGCACGATGCCCTGGGCATGAGCGTAGACGCCATCAACAAAATGCTGACCAAAGAGTCCGGTCTGCTCGGCCTGACCGAAGTGACCAGCGACTGCCGCTATGTTGAAGACAACTACCAGGACAAAGCGGATGCTAAACGCGCTATGGACGTTTACTGCCACCGCCTGGCAAAATATATCGGTTCCTACACCGCGCTGATGGATGGCCGTCTGGACGCGGTTATTTTCACCGGCGGTATCGGTGAGAACGCGGCGATGGTTCGCGAACTGTCTCTGGGCAAACTGGGCGTACTGGGCTTTGAAGTTGATCACGAGCGCAACCTGGCTGCCCGTTTCGGCAAGTCTGGCTTCATCAACAAAGAAGGCACTCGCCCGGCTATCGTCATTCCGACCAACGAAGAGCTGGTCATCGCGCAAGACGCCAACCGTCTGACCGCCTGATTCCACACCGCCAGCCTAGCTGGCGGTGCTGTTTTGTATCCCGCCCGATACTGGCGGTAACGAAAGAGGATATATCGTGTCCCGTACAATTATGCTGATCCCTACCGGAACCAGCGTAGGCCTGACCAGCGTCAGCCTCGGTGTTGTCCGTGCTATGGAACGTAAAGGCGTGCGCCTGAGCGTCTTTAAACCAATCGCTCAACCACGCGCCGGTGGCGATGCGCCAGACCAGACGACGACCATCATTCGCGCGAACTCCGACCTTCCGGCCGCAGAACCGTTGAAGATGAGCCACGTTGAGTCGCTGCTCTCCAGCAACCAGAAAGACGTGCTGATGGAAGAGATCATCGCCAACTACCACGCCAACGCTCAGGATGCTGAAGTGGTGCTGGTTGAAGGCCTGGTCCCGACCCGCAAACATCAGTTTGCCCAGTCGCTGAACTACGAAATCGCCAAAACGCTGAACGCTGAAATCGTCTTCGTCATGTCCCAGGGTACCGATACTCCGGAACAGCTGAAAGAACGCGTTGAGCTGACTCGCAGCAGCTTCGGCGGCGCGAAAAACACCAGCATTACCGGCGTAATCGTCAACAAGCTGAATGCGCCAGTTGACGAACAGGGCCGTACTCGCCCTGACCTGTCAGAAATCTTCGACGACTCTTCCAAAGCGAAAGTCGTGAAGATCGATCCGGCTCAGCTGCAGAACGGTAGCCCATTACCGGTTCTGGGCGCGGTGCCGTGGAGCTTCGATCTGATCGCCACCCGCGCGATCGATATGGCGCGTCACCTGAACGCCACCATCATCAACGAAGGCGACATTAATACCCGCCGCGTGAAGTCCGTGACCTTCTGCGCACGCAGCATTCCACACATGCTGGAGCACTTCCGCGCAGGATCGCTGCTGGTCACTTCCGCAGACCGTCCCGACGTTCTGGTCGCCGCCTGCCTGGCCGCGATGAACGGCGTGGAAATCGGCGCCATCCTGCTGACCGGCGGCTACGAAATGGACGAGCGCATCAGCAAGCTGTGCGAACGCGCATTCGCGACCGGCCTGCCGGTATTTATGGTCAACACCAACACCTGGCAGACCTCCCTGAGCCTGCAGAGCTTCAACCTGGAAGTTCCGGTTGACGATCACGAGCGCATCGAGAAAGTTCAGGAATACGTGGCTAACTACATTAACGCTGACTGGATCGAGTCGCTCACCGCGACTTCCGAGCGTAGCCGTCGCCTCTCTCCGCCAGCCTTCCGCTATCAGCTCACCGAGCTGGCGCGTAAAGCAGGCAAGCGCGTTGTTCTGCCGGAAGGTAACGAACCGCGTACCGTTAAAGCCGCCGCTATCTGCGCCGAGCGCGGTATCGCCACCTGCGTCCTGCTGGGCAATCCGGAAGAAATCACCCGCGTCGCCGCGTCTCAGGGCGTAGAGCTGGGCGCCGGGATTGAAATCGTCGATCCGGAAGTGGTTCGCGAAAGCTACGTAGCTCGCCTGGTCGAGCTGCGTAAGAGCAAGGGTATGACCGAAGCGGTTGCTCGCGAGCAGCTGGAAGACAACGTGGTTCTTGGCACCCTGATGCTGGAGCAAGACGAAGTTGACGGTCTGGTCTCCGGCGCGGTTCACACCACCGCCAACACCATCCGTCCGCCACTGCAGCTGATCAAAACGGCCCCTGGCAGCTCTCTGGTCTCCTCCGTATTCTTCATGCTGCTGCCGGAACAGGTTTACGTTTACGGCGACTGCGCGATCAACCCGGATCCGACCGCTGAGCAGCTGGCTGAAATCGCCATTCAGTCTGCTGAATCCGCAATTGCCTTTGGCATCGAGCCGCGCGTGGCCATGCTCTCCTACTCCACCGGCACTTCAGGCGCAGGCAGCGATGTAGAGAAAGTTCGCGAAGCAACTCGTCTGGCGCAGGAAAAACGTCCTGACCTGATGATCGACGGCCCGCTGCAGTATGATGCTGCGGTAATGGCTGACGTTGCGAAATCCAAAGCGCCGAACTCCCCGGTTGCCGGACGCGCTACCGTGTTCATCTTCCCGGATCTGAACACCGGTAACACCACTTACAAAGCCGTACAGCGTTCCGCCGATCTGATCTCCATCGGGCCGATGCTGCAAGGCATGCGTAAGCCGGTGAACGACCTGTCCCGCGGCGCGCTGGTTGACGATATCGTCTATACCATCGCCCTGACCGCGATTCAGTCGTCCCAGCAGCAAGCATAATCTGCCCGCTGCATGAAAAAAGGCGACCGGATGGTCGCCTTTTTTATTTACAGCAGCTCGCGCGCCGCTGAGACAATATCATGCGCCGTCAGGCCATACTCCTTCTGCAAGAACTCCTGCGTTCCCACCTGACCGTAGCGCTCTTTCACTCCTACGCGCCGCATCGGTACCGGACAGGTTTCCACCAGCACCTCCGCCACCGCCGATCCCAGTCCATTGTGAATACTGTGGTTTTCGCAGGTCACGATGCGCCCGGTTTTTTCGGCGTAATTTTTCACCAGCATGCGGTCAATGGGCTTCAGGGTAAACATATCAATCACCGCCGCGCTAACGCCTTCCTGCTCAAGCTGGCGCGCCGCCTCCAGCGCTTCCGCCACCATAATCCCATTGGCAATCAGCGTGATATCTTCACCTTCGCGCAGTACATTCCCTTTGCCAATGGTGAACGTTGAACCCGGCGCGTACACGCTCGGCGCCTGTTTGCGAATGGTGCGAACCCAGTAGAAGCCGTCGAGATCGATAAGCTGACGCAGAATCTCATCGAACATCACCGCATCGGTCACTTCCAGCACGACCGAATGCGCCAGGCCGCGCACAATCCCCATATCTTCAAACGACATATGGGTTCCGCCGTTATGGCAGGCGGTCACCCCCGCATCGGAAGCAATCACTTTGACGTTATTCCGCTGATAATCGAGCGACATAAACAGCTGGTCGAAACAGCGGCGGCTGGCAAAAGCGGTAAAGGTGTGCACAAACGGCTTGCGTCCGGTCAACGATAGCCCGGCGGCAGTGCCTATCACGTTGGCTTCCATGATGCCGCAGTTGATGACTTGCTGCGGATGCTCCCGCGCGACGCCGTCCATCGCCATGGAACTCATCAAATCCGCTTCCAGCGCGATAATTGAGCTCTTGTCTGCAATCTGCTCTGCGACGAACCCGGCATAAACCTTACGCATCTCTACGGCATCTTTTTGCCCTGCTGGTGCAAGCTTAATCATGTTCGGCCTCCAGTTGGCGAATCGCCTCGTTTAGCGTCTCTTTCATTTCGCCCGTCAGGCGCAAATGGTGGTTGTTGCTGAGATTTTCGAGATACGGCACGCCCTGGCCTTTCACGCTATCGAGAATGACTACCCGCGGTCGCGCATCGACGGGCGGAACGGGCTGTACCGCAGCCAGCAGTCCGGGAACGTCATCGCCTTTAACGGTCACGACATCAAAACCAAAGGCGCGGAATTTATCTTCCAGATTAAAAGCGCGAATGATCTCATCCAGCCTGCCGTCAAGCTGTAGCTTGTTCCAGTCAACAAACACGGTCAGGTTATTCAGGCGATGATGGGCGATAAACTGGAATGCTTCCCAGCACTGGCCTTCATTCAGTTCCCCGTCGCCAACGATACAGAACACACGATTCGTCCGTCCCGCCAGCTTATGCGACAGCGCCATCCCGCCAGCGATGGAAATCCCCTGCCCCAGCGACCCCGTTGTGGCGTCTACGCCGCGCGTTTTTAGCCGATCCGGATGGCTTGGCAGCCGCGTACCGTTCTGGTTCAGCGTGCTTAGTTCCTCCATCGGGAAATATCCCTTTATCGCCAGCGTACTGTACAGCGCCGGGCCGGCATGGCCCTTCGATAACACAAAGTAGTCGCGCTCGGGCCAGTCCGGATCGGCGGGATCAATTTTCATCACCGCGCCGTACAGTACCGCCAGCGTTTCCACGACCGACATACTGCCGCCGTAGTGGCCGAAACCGAGATCCGTCAGCGATTTAAGGGTTGCGACGCGAATGTCTCGCGCCAGTTTAGTCACTTCTTGCACATTCATGATTTCGCTCCGCTGTTCTCCTGCGCGCCGCGGCCCACAGATTTCTTTTTCGCAAAAACGTTGTACGCCACCAGCAGTACGAACAACGCCACAACCAGGCCAGTTATCGCAAACGGCGACAGATAGCGGGCCAGATTACCCAGCACGATGCCGACGACGCCGAAATCAGCATCCGAGAAAGTGGTATTGGCAAAACCAATCGCCCCCAGTACAGGCAGGAGCAGCACCGGCAGGAAGGTGATCAGCAGACCGTTGGCAAACGCGCCGATCATTGCCCCGCGCCGCCCGCCGGTCGCGTTGCCAAACACGCCAGCGGTCGCGCCGGTAAAGAAATGCGGCACCACGCCGGGCAGAATCAACACCCACTTAAATTGCCCGCAGAGGAACAGCCCGACCAGCCCGCCGAGGAAGCTAAACAGGAAGCCAATCAGTACCGCATTGGGCGCATAGGGATAAACAACCGGACAGTCCAGCGCCGGACGGGCATTCGGCACCAGCTTTTCCGAAAACCCGGTAAAAGCCGGTACGATTTCCGCCAGAATCAGGCGTACCCCTTGCAGGATGATGAACACCCCGGCAGCGAAGGTGATCGCCATAATGATGGCGTAGACCAGGTAGTTCTGGCCGCCGCTGAAGGTGCTTTCAACGTATTCACGCCCTGCGCTCACCGCCATAATCAGATAGATGATCATCATGGTCAGCGAAATAGAGATGGAGCTGTCGCGCAGGAAGCTCAGGTTTTTCGGCAGGTTCATCTCTTCTGTTGAACGCGAGCCTTTACCGCAAACGCTACCGATCCACCCCGACAGTACGTAGCCCAGAGTGCCGAAGTGGCCGAAAGCAATGTCATCGGTTCCGGTAATACGCTTCATATAGCGCTGGGCCAACGCCGGGAAGAATGCCATGACCAGACCAAGGATCAGCGAACCGGTAAATACCAGCCCGACCCCCTCAAAACCCGCCACGGTGAGAATCACGCCAATCATGCAGGCCATATAGAAGGTGTGGTGCCCGGTGAGAAAAATGTACTTCAGGCGCGTAAACCGGGCGACCACAATATTTGCCACCATCCCAAACGCCATAATCAGCGCGGTTGAAGCACCATATTTTTCCAGCGCAATAGAAACTATCGCCTCATTATTAGGGATAATTCCCTGAATATTAAATGCGTGTTCAAACATCCCCCCTAATGGATTCAGCGAGCCGACTAATACCGTCGCGCCACCGCCGAGAACGATAAAGCCCAGAATAGTTTTAATTGTTCCCTTCACGACGTCGGAGAAAGATTTTTTTTGCGCCACCAGACCAATTAACGCAATTAAACCGACCAGTACTGAAGGGACTTTAAGAATATCAACAACAAAATTCAGCGTTTCAAGGATAAACATATCCACCTCGCTATAAATAGTTATTGTCTGGCGAACCACGCGCGCAGCTGCGCTTCGAGTTCATTAATATCGATGATGTTAGTAATCACCACCAGCTGGCTTTCCGGTACGCTGGCGCTGGCAGCAATATCTTTCGCCATCACAAACAGATCCGCCGCGCCAGGAGTTGCCGACGACAGATCGGAGTGCTCTACCTCGGCCTCGATTTCGAGCTTTTTAAGCACTTTTTTAATATTCATTTCAACCATAAAACTGCTGCCCAGGCCAGAACCGCAAATTGCCATAATTTTCATTGTTATCACCTTTTTTGGGTAGAGTAGGTCCGCATCACGCAGGCGCGTAATGTCCGATAAGTCGGATGTTTAAATTAACTCAGAAGCGTGCGATGATTTTTTTAATCTCCTCAAGGCCGGTTGCCTGATGTAATTGATGCATATCTTCATCGCTGGAAAATAATTCCGCCAGAGCCGCGATCATTTCGAGATGGCTATGTTTATCCGGTGCCGCAAGCATAATGATAATATCAACCGGGTCGAACTCCTCAGAGCCAAACGATACGCCCTGTTCCAGTTTCAACAGCGATAGTCCTAAGCCCTTTGCCCCCTCCTCTGGCCGCGCATGCGGCATCGCCAGTCCCGGCGCCAGCACGTAATACGGCCCCAGCCTGCGATGCTGCTCCACGATCGCCTTCACGTAAGCAGGTTCGATAACGCCGGCCTCGAGCAGCGGCCGGGCGCAGATATCCAGCGCCTGGGGCCAGCTGTCTACGTTCTGCCGCAGCGCAATGGTGGCATCAGAGAGCCATGTGTTGAGCATTTTATCCCCCGTCTTTTAGCAAAAGATGGGCAAACTTTATGCAAGCAGGGAAGAGTTATCTGCGAGAACGATCACAAAGATAGCGCTACCAAAAAGGAACATTCAGATTTGTGATAGCGCTATCAACTCACAATCATCCTGTGAAAACGCAGCAAAAAGCCCCGGTTAAGGCGTATACTCCCTGACACGTGAAGTAATGGATGAAAATAAAAAACGTCTGTTTAGCAGGAATATGTATGTCTCTAACCCGAAAACGGCGTAGTACCGGTAAAGTGACGATCGCCGATGTTGCTCAGCTGGCAGGTGTGGGAACCATGACCGTATCCCGCGCGCTTCGCACGCCGGAACAAGTTTCCGATAAACTCCGTGAAAAAATCGAAGCGGCGGTGCAAGAACTCGGGTATATGCCTAACCTCGCCGCCAGCGCCCTGGCATCAGCCTCTTCAAGAACTATCGCGATGGTGGTCCCCAATCTGGCGGAGGCGGGCTGCTCAGCGATGTTTGCCGGGCTTCAGCAGGTACTACAGCCGGCGGGTTATCAAATCATGCTCGCGGAATCGCAGCACCGTCTTGAGCAGGAAGAAAAGTTGCTGGAAACGCTGCTGGCTTCGAATATCGCCGCCGCCATTCTGCTTAGCGTTGAACATAGCGATACCGTACGCCACTGGCTGCAAAACGCCTCGATTCCGGTGGTGGAAATGGGGGCGATGCGCGCCGATCCTATCGACATGAATATCGGCATTGATAACGTAGCGGCGATGTTCGAGCTGACGGAGATGCTCATTCACCGCGGCTATCAGAATATCGGTCTACTGTGCGCCAATCAGGAACAGTGGATTTTTCAGCAGCATTTGCAGGGGTGGTACAAGGCCATGCTGCGCCATCATATGTCGCCTAACCGGGTGATTAACGCTGCGCTACCGGCCAACTTTTCCACCGGCGCTTCGCAGCTGCCGGAGTTTTTGCTGGCATGGCCAGAACTCGATGCGCTGGTCTGCGTTTCCGATGAGCTGGCATGCGGGGCGCTGTATGAGTGCCAGCGTCGGCGTATCAAGGTGCCTGATGATTTAGCCGTCGTCGGCTTTGGCGACAGTGACGTGAGTCGGGTGTGCCAGCCGCCGTTAACGACCATGGCTGTGCCGCACCACAAGATTGGTATAGAAGCCGGGCGAGCCCTTCTGGAGCGTTTTAATGAGGGAAACTGGAGCGACAGGAAACCCATCGCGTCCAGTTTATGCATGCGGGATAGCTGCTAAAGGCTATTCCGCCTCTTCCTGTTTTTCGGCTTTTGTTGGCTCATTGTTGGCATTGCGGGTCATCCACAGCGCCAGCGCTTTTAATGAATCCGGAGTGAACTCATCGCAGCGGGCGGTGATCTCTTCCGGCGTCAGCCAGCACACTTCGCTCACTTCTTCTTCTTGCAGCGCGAACGGTCCGTGCGATACGCAGCTAAACAGACCGCCCCAGACGCGGCAGTGCTTATCTTCGTAGTAGAACTGCCCGTGGTCAGCGAAGGGCACGCCGGCAATGCCGAGCTCTTCTTCCGCCTCGCGGCGCGCGGACTCCAGCATTTGCTCATCAGCCTGCACCACGCCACCGGCGGTGGCGTCCAGCATGCCCGGCTGGAAATCTTTCGTTTCGGTACGACGCTGCACCAGGATTTTGCCCATCCCATCATGAACAACAATGTAGGTCGCGCGATGACGCAGACACTCCGCGCGCATTTGTTCGCGGCTGGATTGTGCTATCACCTCGTTGTTTTCATTAACAATATCGACCCATTCTGTGCTTGCCAAATGATTCTGTTCCGCCATCAGGAAACCTTACTTTTTAAAGCGCTCTCGCGGCGCGTCTATACGATTGAGGGGTAAATTACGGGTAAATTGCGACCTCTGCAATAACCTGATGATCATCGAGTGCTAAAACCTGCAATCGCCCCTCGTTCAGAAGACCGTAGCTGGCGGTAAATCCCCCTTTAGGGATGCTGACCGAGCCGGGATTGAAGAGAAAAATCTCGCCGCGTTTCTCGGCTACCGGAATATGAGTATGGCCGTAAGCCAGCACATCGCCAGCGGCGAGTGGAGGCAAATTATCGGGGCTGTACAGATGTCCGTGAGTGAGAAACAGGCGGGTTCGCTCGCTCAAAACCTGCTGCCAGGGGGCGGTTATGGGGAAATGGAGCAGCATCTGATCGACTTCGCTGTCGCAGTTGCCGCGAACGGCAACCACCCGCTCCGCTACGCGATTTAACACCTCTGCGACCTGGGCCGGGGCATAACCTTCAGGAAGCGCGTTACGCGGTCCGTGATTCAGCACATCACCGAGAATAACCAGCCACTGCGCCCCGCTTCGCGCGAACAGCTCAAGCACGCGTTCGGCTGCAGGCAGAGAGCCATGGATATCCGAGGCAAACATCAGCTTCATACATTTCATCTCCACGCATTACGATGCCGCTATGATAACGGAACCGCTGACGCTTATCAGCCCGCTCGTTTGGCTGAGAGTGCGACGTAGCGCTGGACTGACGCTCGCTGCCACTGGAAGGTGGCGTAATCAGCCAGCGCTGTCGGAACCTCATCGCCGTTCAGAACCAGACGATTGAGCATCAGCGCAAGGTCGGTATCGGCTATAGACCATTCGCCAAATAAATTCTGCCCGCCATGGGATAGCAGAACGCCAGCCGTTTCAAACAGCTTGCCGGCGCTTTTTTTCCCGGCTTCGCTGAGCGGCGGTTTCTTTTCTCCGGCAAAAACCACGGCCGTCGAGCGTTCTTCACGAATCGGCATTAAATCGCTACGCAGCCAGGCCTGCACCTGACGCGCCCGCGCGCGCTTTTGCAGGTCATGCGGATACAGTCTCTCCCACTCCGGAGGCGCGAAGCGTTCATCGAGATATTCGGTAATCGCGGAGGATTCGCTCAGGAAGAACTCACCGACCTCCAGCAGCGGTACGCGCCGCGTCACGCTGTAGCCTTTCCAGCCGCTTTGCAGATGCTCGCCGCTGTCGAGATCGACGGTTTTTAGAGTGAAAGGCAGGCTCTTTTCCTGCAGGGCAACGTACACGGACATCACATAGGGCGAGAAAAAATCGGCGTCGGACCACAGGGTAATCGCGGACTGGCTCATAGCATCCTCAATGGCTAATGTAATGGGGCGATAAGCCAACATAGCCTGTCTTTCAGAAGATGTCACTGACCGTCGCCTTGAGGATCTTACATACTTAATTGCGGTGAACTTGCCTGGCGAAAATCATCCCGGATTCGGTTAGCCTGCCGGATAACGTCAGTTCACCTATACTCGAAAAGTTTGCGACCCGTAACGGCGAGGGATTTTCATGATCGATCTTTACTACGCACCCACTCCCAATGGCCACAAAATCACGCTCTTCCTCGAAGAAGCTCAGTTGGCCTATCGTCTCATCCGGGTGGATATCGGCAAAGGGGAGCAGTTCCAACCCTCCTACCTTGCGATTTCGCCAAATAACAAGATCCCGGCGATCGTTGACCATGAACCCGCCGACGGCGGTGGCCCGTTAAACCTGTTTGAGTCCGGAGCAATCCTGCTCTACCTTGCAGAAAAAAGCGGCAAGTTACTGAGCGGTGAGCTCCGCGAGCGCTACGCTACGCTCCAGTGGTTATTCTGGCAGGTCGGCGGTTTAGGGCCGATGCTCGGGCAAAACCACCACTTTAACCACTGCGCCCCGCAGGCGGTACCCTATGCCATCGAGCGCTATCAGGTAGAAACTCAGCGGCTGTACGGCGTGCTCAACCGGCGCCTTGGCGAGAGCCCCTGGCTGGGCGGCAACCACTACAGTATCGCCGATATCGCCTGCTGGCCGTGGGTGAATGCCCATCAGCGCCAGCGCATCGACCTCGCCAGTTTTCCGGCGGTTCACAACTGGTTTGAACGCATTCGTCATCGCCCGGCGACCGTTGAGGCGCTTCTGAAAACAGAAGCCTGGTAACCCCCTGCTCGGCCGGGAAGCTTTGATGTATGATGGCGGAAATTACTACCCGGAGGAAGCCTGCAATGTCTCAACCAGACGCCATTATTCGAATTAAGAACCTGCGCCTGCGTACTTTTATCGGAATTAAAGAGGAAGAGATCGCCAACCGCCAGGATGTGGTGGTCAACGTCGCTATCCACTATCCGGCGGAGAAATCACGCAACAGCGAAGATATTAACGATGCGCTGAACTACCGCACCATTACTAAGCGCATTATTAGTCATATCGAAAATAACCGCTTTTCTCTACTGGAAAAATTAACTCAGGATGTGCTCGACATCGCACGCGAACATCACTGGGTCACATATGCTGAAGTAGAGATCGACAAACTGCATGCACTGCGCTACGCCGATTCCGTCTCCATGACAATGAGCTGGCGGCGCTAGATGCATCTTCGGGAGGCGCTATGAACGTTCTGCTTACTGGCGGTACCGGCCTGATTGGCCGGCATCTGATACCCCGGCTGCTGGAGCTGGGGCATCGCGTAACGGTTTCAACCCGCAGCCCTGAAAAGGCGAAAAACCGCCTCGATTCTCGCGTCACTCTGTGGCGCGATTTTGAGCATCAGGTGAATCTTAACGGTTTTGATGCCGTCATCAATCTGGCAGGCGAACCTATCGCCGATAAACGCTGGACGGCGGAGCAGAAGCAGCGCCTCTGCCACAGCCGTTGGGATATCACCCAAAAGCTGGTCACCCTAATCAACGCCAGCGACGCGCCGCCCGCGGTGCTGATTAGCGGTTCAGCCGCCGGCTATTATGGCGATCTCGGCGAAGTTGTCGTCACCGAAGAAGAGCCGCCGCATAATGAGTTTACCCACAAGCTTTGCGCCCGCTGGGAGCAGATTGCCTGCGAAGCGCAGAGCGATCGCACCCGCGTATGCCTGCTGCGTACCGGGGTGGTGCTGGCGCCGCGAGGCGGCATTCTGGCCAAAATGGCGCCCGCCTTTAAGCTTGGCCTCGGCGGCCCTATCGGCAGCGGCAGACAGTATCTGGCCTGGATCCACATCGACGATATGGTCAACGGTATACTGTGGCTGCTTGATAACGACCTGCGCGGGCCGTTTAATATGGTTTCCCCTTACCCGGTTCGTAACGAGCAGTTCGCTCATGCGCTGGGCCATGCGCTAAACCGTCCGGCGATTTTCCGCGTCCCGGCGGCGGCTATTCGTCTGCTGATGGGAGAATCTTCCGTTCTGGTACTCGGCGGCCAGCGCGCGTTGCCTAAACGCCTGGAAGCGGCCGGATTTGGCTTTCGTTGGTACGATCTGGAAGAGGCGCTGGCCGACGTGCTGCGGTAGTTCAGTTTACTCAGGGAGAGCGCTACGTTCTCCCTGAGCGATTAATTTGTGGAACCCACCTCGCAGCGCGCAAAAATCACCATTCCTGTGTCGCCTTAACTGTGAATCTTATTCCAGTGATATGTCTTTCACTCTGCCATAACCCCTGTGTGTAATTTAACACCACCACACCGTTGACATTCGTCAACAACTTATTCAATATTACCAGGATGAATTGATGAAGGAACATCCGGATAAACATATCAGAGCAGCTATTGACTACGCGCTGGCACGGGGCTGGATTTTTATCACTGGCTGCAAAAGCGCTCACTGTTTTGGCAGGTTGATGTGTGGGACGGCCCGGCACCGGGAACATATGATGAGCATCTGGTCAACGCCTGCGGTACCCATTAACCACGCCAGGCAAATTATCAGAATGGTCGACCGCTGCCAGCCGCCTGCCTCGGGTCAGATTAACCACAAGAAGGATTAAACAATGGCGCTGTATAATTTTACGCTCACCCTCTCCGGCGTAACTTCTCGTACCGTGGGTCTGGAAGATGCACTGCATGCCGCAGGCTGCGCTGACGCCCTGGTCTGTTTTTACGGAACGGCGGTCTATCTGGAGTTCGATCGCGAAAGAGACTCTCTTGAGCAGGCTATTCTGTCAGCCATTGCTGATATCGAATCCGCTCCGGCTCTGAATGCGCGAGTCGAATCCGTCGATTCCGCGCTGGTAGGATTAAGCGATATTGCCGAACTCACCGGCCTGACGCGACAGGCCGTCGCCTTATTGAAAGATGGCGCGCGAGGCTCGGGCCAGTTTCCGGGACCGGTGCAGCGCGTTAAAGGCAATTCGCCGCTATGGCGCTGGAAAACCATCGTTGGCTGGCTGGTAACGGAGGGACGACTTGCTGAAGACTCAGCGCTGGTCGCCCACGCCGAGGTGCTGGACGATCTCAATCTGGCGCTGCAGCTGAGGGCTACGCGGGAGAGCAAAACCGTGTTGCACTATCTTAGCGGGCTGGAAAGTCAGCGCCAGGCTTCACCGACGGTTGCTTAAAGGCATAAACATTCCGCGGCTTTATGGTGTTAAGGTGGCGGAAGAATCCACTTGTATGGACTGCTTTATGATAATGCTCACCACTCCGCGCCTGCGTCTCTCTGGGTTTAACGCATCCGACTGGCCTTTTTTTCTGCGCTTACGGCGAGATCCCGAAGTGATGCGCTATATGGGAGAGCTTCTTGAGGAGCCGGCGCTGCGGACGCTGTTTGAGTCCCGCTGCGCAGACCCTGGCGTATTCGTTTTACGTGATGCCAGCGGCGCGGCAATTGGCGATATCGGGCTGCGCATCAGCAGTAAAAACCCGCACGAAGCGGATGTCGGATACGCACTCCTGCCCGAAGCTCAGGGGAAAGGGTACGCCAGCGAAGCGCTAAAAGCGATTTGCGACTACGGTTTTCAGCTGCTCGGCGTTCACGCCATCAATGCCTCGGTGCTGGGCAGTAACGCTGGTTCCTCTCGTCTGCTGGAAAAACACGGTTTTATCCGCATTCAGGTGCTCGAAAAAGCCTATCGCCTGAACGGAATTGATTACGACGACTGGGTATATCGGCTGGAGCGTTAGCCGCCCCGACGGAGAGTATTCCGCCGGAGGCAGGACAGGAATTACTTTAAAGAGCCTTTCAGGAACTGCTGCAGGCGCTGGCTTTTCGGATTACCGAAGACTTCGTCAGGGTGCCCCTCTTCTTCTATCTTGCCCTGATGCAGGAAGATTACGTGAGAGGAGACGTGGCGCGCAAAGCCCATCTCATGGGTGACCACGACCATGGTTTTCCCCTCTTCCGCCAGCTGCTGCATAATGCGCAACACTTCGCCCACCAGTTCAGGATCAAGCGCCGACGTCGGTTCATCAAACAGCAGCACATCGGGTTCCATCGCCAGCGCGCGGGCGATGGACACGCGCTGCTGCTGGCCGCCGGAGAGATGCACCGGATATTTAATCTGCTGGCGTTCGTCAATCCCCACCTTCGCCAGATATTTCACCGCCCGCTCGCGCGCTTCCTGTTTGCTCAGGCCCAGAACCTGAATCGGCGCTTCCATCACGTTTTCCAGCACCGTCATATGGCTCCAGAGATTGAAATGCTGGAACACCATCGTCAGGCGAGTCCGCAGCAGACGCAGTTGGTTCTTATCCGACACCTTGAGCTGACCGTCTTTATCACGAACCAGACCAATGTTCTGCCCGTTAACCACAATCGTCCCTTCGCTGGGCTTTTCAAGAAAGTTAATGCAGCGCAGAAAGGTGCTTTTACCGGAACCGGATGAGCCAATAATACTGATCACGTCCCCGGCTTTCGCCCGCAGCGAAACGCCTTTCAGCACCTCGTGTTCGCCGTAACGTTTATGCAGATCGATTACATTTAATTTATTGTCGGACATGGCGTTCTCAATGCGTCGAAGAAGGTTTGATATGCTGCAGCCAGCGCTTTTCCGCCCTGCGGAATAAGCTAATCAGCACATAGGAGATAATTAAATACAGAACTGCGGCAATGCCAAAAGCGGTAAACGGCTGGTAGGTTGCCGAGTTGATATCACGGGCAATTTTCAGCAGATCCGGCACCGTGGCGGTAAAAGCCAGCGCGGTGGAATGCAGCATCAGGATCACTTCGTTGCTGTAGGCAGGCAGAGCAATACGCAGCGCGGAAGGCAAAATAATGCAGCGATACATTTTGACCGCAGAAAAACCGTACGCGCGGGCGGCTTCGATCTCTCCCGCCGGCACTGAACGAATCGCTCCGGCAAAAATCTCCGTGGTATAAGCGCAGGTATTCAGCGTCAACGCCAGCACCGTACAGTTCAGACCGCTACGAAAGAAGGCGTTCAGCAGTTCTGTACCTTTGACGATCTCCAGCGTGTACATACCGGAATAGAACACCAGCAGCTGCACATACAGCGGGGTACCGCGAAAGATATAGGTGAAAAGCCAGATTGGGAACTGGATAAATTTGTTGCTCGATACCCGGCCTATGGCAAGAAAAACCGCGAGTATGCCGCCCATCACGACTGAAGAGATCAGCAGCCAGAGCGTAATCGCTACGCCGGTGAAGCGATAGCCGTCGGTCCACAGCAGAGATTTCCAGTACTCCTGAATAATATCAATCACAGGTCAGCCCTCTTCACGCCAACAGAATAACGGCGTTCGAGCATCAGCAGCACACCATTGGAAACCGTGGTAAACACCAGATAAATCAGGCCGCAGACGATAGCGAAGTAGAAAGGCTCCCAGGTGCTTTTACCCGCCAGCTGAGTTGCCTTAACCACATCTTCCAGCCCCAGCAATGAGACCAGTGCAGTCGCTTTGAGGATCACCTGCCAGTTATTGCCAATTCCGGGCAGCGCATAGCGCATCATTGCCGGAAACAGAATGCGGCGAAAGGTCTGCCCGCCGCTGAAGCCGAAGGCCGTTGCCGCTTCAATATGTCCCTTCGGTACCGCCAGGAAGGCGCCGCGAAAGGTTTCGGTGAAGTAAGCGCCGTAAATAAAGCCCAGAGTGATAATCCCCGCGACCATGGGGTCGATATCAAACTGCGCGAGGCCAAGCGCATCGGTCAGCGCGTTGAGCGCGATCTGCAACCCGTAGAAAATCAGCAGCATCAGCACCAGATCGGGTACGCCGCGAATTAAGGTGGTATAGCCTTCAAAAATCAGCGCCAGCGGACGATTACTGGAAAGCTTCGCCCCCGCGCCTGCCAGGCCGATAAGCACTGCCAGAACGACCGAGCTTAACGCCAGCTCAAGGGTGACCAGCGCGCCCTGAAAAATAACCTGAGAAAAACCGTACAGCATGCTGTCTGCCCTGTCTGTCATCAACCATCGCGCGCTAAGTCACGCGCGATGGGGTACGCGGGATGGTTAGTCGCCGTACACGTTAAAATCGAAATATTTCTTCGCCAGCTTGTCGTAGGTGCCGTCCTGGCGCATCTCGGCAAAGGCTTTATTTAATGCTTCACGCAGCTCATTATCCTCTTTGCGCAGCCCCATTCCGGTGCCGACGCCAAACAGCTTCTCGTCTTTAATCGACGGGCCGCCGAACTGATAATCTTTGCCAATAGGCTGTTTGAGGAAGCCTTCGCTGGCGGCAACTTCATCCTGGAACGCCGCGTCAATACGTCCGGCGGTCAAATCGGAATAGATATTGTCCTGGCCCTGATAGGAAACGATTTCAATACCTTTCGGCGCCCAGTGTTCATTGCCATAGGTTTCTTGTGTGGTGCCCTGCAGAACGCCAATGCGCTTACCTTTCAGCTTCGCAAGGTCTGGCGTGATATCGCTGCCTTTTTTGACGACCAGGCGAGAATCAGCCGCGTAAAGTTTGTCGGTGAAGGCAATTTCCTGCTGGCGTTTTTCGGTGATCGAAAGCGAAGACATAATGGCGTCGATCTTCTTCGCTTTTAAAGAAGGGATCAGCGCGTCCAGCGGGTTCTCAATGAAGGTACATTGCGTATTGATGCGCTTACACAGCTCTTTTGCCAGATCGATGTCAAAACCAACCAATTCACCCTGTGCATTCTTTGATTCGAACGGGGCATAAGTAGGATCGGTGCCAATGCGGACTTTTTGCGGAATTGCTGCGAATACGGTGGAAACGCTGGAAAGGGCCAGCGCTAAGGAGAGAGACAACGCCAGTTTTTTCATAACTATCCTCAACAGACTGTCATTCTAATGGATTTATTAGAAGTACTTACGGCAGTTATCGTGCCATTATTCGCCCCGGTAAGGCAAAGTATTCTGCGCCGGAAAGCAAATTTTTTCGCATCGGAAACGCTTAACTATGCACTTTTTAACATAGAGTGCGCAATTTCCTGTACCAAATTGATCCGCTTAAAGCACCGTTGCACCAATATCAGACAGAAATAGATACTCGTGGCCCGGAATCCGGGCCAGCGGGCGACTTAATCACCGTAAACGTTGAAGTCGAAGTATTTCTTCGCCATTTTGTCGTAGGTGCCGTCTTTGCGAAGCTCAGCCAGGGCTTTATCAAAAGCGGCCTTCAGTTCGCTATCATCCTTACGCAGGCCAATACCGGTGCCATCTCCGAAGAATTTTTTGTCTTTAACAGAAGGTCCGGCAAAGGCAAAATCTTTACCGGCTGGTTGCTTGAGGAAGCCTTCGCTGGCGGCGACCTCATCCTGCAAGGCGGCATCCAGGCGGCCCGCAGCGAGGTCTGAGTAGATTAAGTCCTGATTCTGATAAGCCACGACGTCGACCCCGTGGCTGCGCCAGCGTTCATTGCCGTAGGCCTCCTGGGTGGAGCCCTGCAGAACGCCGACGTGCTTGCCTTTCAGAGATTCCAGCGTCGGTTGAATCGGTGAGCCTTTGGCGGCAATCAGGCGAGAGTCCGCCGCATAGAGCTTGTCAGAGAACGCGATTTCCTGCTGGCGTTTTTCGGTTATCGATAACGAAGAGATGATGGCGTCGATTTTCTTCGCCTTCAGCGATGGGATCAGGGAGTCGAAATCGCTGCCAACCCAGGTACATTTTACTTTGATGCGCGAACAGAGCTCATTACCCAAATCAATGTCAAAACCCACGAAATCCCCTTTCGCATCCTTAGAAGAAAAAGGCGCGTAGGTGGCATCGGTGCCAATGCGAATACTCTGCGGCAGCGCGGCGAAGGCGCTGGAAGCGCTGCAAATGCCCATCATTAAAGAGAAAGCCAGGACCGTCTTCTTCATAGGTTACCCTTAAGTGTCGTGATGTTGTTATGTCATGCGTTGTCTTGTTATTGGTGCTGCCGACAAATCTTGCACGTTTTATGCCATTCTCTCAGTGCGTGCTGGAAACGGCGTTAAATTTGTTAAATAAAGGTTGCAAGTTTGTCTTGAAAGGGAAGATACCAGCAATAATGGATAAACCGCAGCGCCGTAGCGCAAAAAAACAAATTAAATGTTGAGGATTTGATCGAGGCGACAAAATTGCACTGCAGGAGCGCAGAGGTGAAGAAAGCGCACTATGTTAGTGCGCCCTACGCGCCCTGCCAGCGGGTAAAGAGGTCTGCAGGAAGAGAGATATCAAACTGATCGATAACGCGATTGACCGTTTGATTGATCACATCGTCAAGGCTTTCAGGACGATGATAGAACGCCGGAACCGGCGGCATAATCACTGCGCCCATTTCCGCCGCCTGGACCAGCAGACGCAGATGACCGAGGTGGAACGGCGTTTCCCGAACGCACAGCACCAGCGGGCGACGCTCTTTAAGCACCACGTCCGCCGCTCTGGTCAGCAGCCCATCGGTATAGCTATGAACAATGCCGGAAAGCGTTTTCATTGAACATGGCAAAATCACCATCCCGGCGGTTTTAAAAGAGCCGGAAGAGATACTGGCGGCGATATCACGGGCATCGTGCACTACGTCGGCCAACGCCTGCACCTCGCGCAGGGAGAAGTCCGTCTCCAGCGCCAGCGTCTGACGGGCGGCCTGGCTTAAAATAAGATGGGTTTCGACATCAGGCACCTCGCGCAAAACCTGGAGCAGGCGTACGCCGTAAATTGCGCCGCTGGCGCCAGAGATACCGATAATGAGTCGCTTCACGATGATTGCCCCTTTCACACGATGGCGCAGACTTTGCCGGATTATGCCTGCGGACGCAACCGCAATGAACTCTCACGAACCACTAACCGCACCGGCAACAACAGGTTTCTGTCACCCTCATCGCTGAGTAAAAGACGGAACGCATCGCGGCCAAGCTCACGTTTATCAATGGCCACCGTGGTTAACGGCGGCCAGGCCCATGCAGCAGCTTCAATATCATCGAAACCGACGATCGCAATCTCATCCGGCACCTTGATGCCCTTCCGCGCGCAAACTCTCATCGCCACCAGCGCCGCCATATCGTTATAAGCAAAGATAGCATCCGGCGGCTGCGGTAGCGCCAGCAGTTTCTCCATGCCTTCTACCAGCGGTTTTTCTATCTCCTTGACCGGGGGGACTTCGACTCGATACTCCTCGGCCAGAGAAATTCCGGCATCAAACAGCGCCTGCAGATAGCCTTCAGTACGCTGACGGATGCTGTAATGGTGCTGCGAATGGCCGAGTAAGGCAATACGCTTTCTTCCCTGTTCAAGCAGGTGGCGGGTGGCGATAAATCCGCCGTGATAGTTGTCAGGATTGGCACAGGGAAAATCCGCCGCCCACAAATCAACCAGGGCAACGGGGAGCGCCGTTTTTTTCAATTCCGCCAGTATCTCTGCTTCAAGATAACCCGCGCAGATCAGCGCGTCAGGCTGATGGAGATTAATCAACTCGCCAACTGAATCTCCCGGACCAATGGGCTGGAAGCTCATGGCAATTTCATTTTCTCTACAAGCGTCAGCAACGCCAAGCATGACGGTCGAATAGAACGGCAGAGCGCTGGCAATATTGTGTTCCCTGTGCATTAAAAACAGCAGCCGCTTGATGCGACCGTTGCGCAAGCGGCTAAAATCATAGCCTTCGGCTTCCGCTATCGACAGGATCCGCTGACGAGTCTCCTCGCTAAGCCCCGGCTGCCCTTTTAGCGCTCTTGATACTGCGGCAATCGACACGCCGCAGGCCGCCGCAATATCTTTAATTCTGGTCTTTTTTACCATTCCGTTCGTTTTCACCTGTTTTACGGGGTTTACGCTGATTATCCCTGCAGCGCCTGCTCTCCAGCCCATGCAGCGCCGCGTACGCCGCTGCTGTCGCCATGCTTTGCCGGCAGAACCGGCGTCACGCAGCGTCCACCGAATATGTACTTTGCCATTTCAGCCGATAAATCGCTATACAGCTCATCGACGCCCGACAGCCCCCCACCTATCACTATCACATCCGGATCGAGCATATTCACGACGTTTGCGAAGGCGCGCGCCAGCTGATTACGGAATTGCCGCCACAGCGCCAGCGCTTGAGGGTGTCCTTCACGCATCTTCAACACCAGTTCTTCAGCGGTTCCGCGTCCTTCATTATGTAAGCGAAACTGTCGGGCCAGCCCGCTGCCAGAGATAAACGATTCTACGCAGTTATGCTGACCGCAATAGCACAAGTGCGAAGGCCCATCGTGTTCCGGGGAATAGTGCGGCAAAGGATTATGCCCCCATTCACCGCTGCAGGCATTCGGCCCGGTCAGCAAACGCTGATGCACCACCACCCCGCCGCCGCATCCGGTACCAAGTATCGCCCCAAACACCACTTCATGACCGGCGCCACAGCCATCTATCGCTTCCGACAGCGCGAAACAGTTAGCATCGTTTGCGACAGCCACCGGCTGGGAAAAATAGTCGCTAAGGATATCATGCAGCGGATGCCCATTGACCACCTGAATATTTGAATTTTTTACTAAACAAGTAGCGGTGTCAATCGCGCCGGGCAAACCGAATCCCAGGCTTAGCTTTTCGCCTGCCCAATCCTGCGCGGCATGGACTTCTCCAATGATACCCTGTAAGAACTGCTCAATACTGGCTTTCGGTGTCGCAATGCGCTGCTGCCAGACCAGTTTTCCCTTGTCATCCAGCACGACAGTCTCAACTTTGGTCCCACCGATATCCATACCTAAATGCATTTAATTCGACCTTTTCTCGTAAAAATGATGCTCAGCTTAGCGAATAACGCAAAGAATCCCGGCATCCTTCACGGATAAATGTGATCAAGATCGGCATTAAAAATAATTTGTAGTAAAACTCAAGATCAAAATCACAAGCACAAAAGTCAAAAATGTACGAAAAGAGAAGATTAGATCTATGCTCGGCAGCGTATGAAGTTTACTAAAAACATAAAAACAGATCGTAATGACCTGTGTACCCTCACACTCTGCTTAGCAAATAAGGATTGGTTATGGCTACAGTCGATAATCTGGACACGAATGTGCAGATGGTTGATGCGGGCGAAACGCTCTCCACCCGCGAAAAAATAGGCTATGGGCTGGGAGATGCCGGTGGACACTGCATCTCTGACTTAATCAGCGGCTTCCTGCTTTTTTTCTACACCGATGTGTTCGGCCTCAGCCCGGCCATCGTCGGGGCAATGTTCTTTACCCTGAGAATTTTTGATGCGATATCAGACCCGGTTATGGGCGTTATTGCTGACAGAACCCGCAGCCGCTGGGGCCGCTTTCGCCCTTGGCAGCTCTGGACTGCCGTGCCGCTTGCGGTTATCGGCATTCTGACGTTTACCGTGCCAGACATGAGCCCAAACATGAAAATTGCCTGGGCGTTCGGGACCTATTTTTTGCTCTCTATTGGCTATACCGCCAATAACGTCCCCTACTGCGCCCTGATAAACGCCATGACCAACCGTCACGATCAGGTAATGTCCTGCCAGTCCTGGCGCTTTGTCTTAAGCGGTATCGCCGGCTTCCTGGTCTCCGTCGGGCTGCCATGGATGGTCGAGCTTTTTGGCCAGGGCAATCTGGCTAAAGGCTACCAGTACGGCGTGGCCGTGCTGTGCGCCGTTGGTATGATCATGTTTTTACTTTGCTTTTTCTGGGTCAAAGAGCGGGTTCCGCTGTCGCTGGCCGGAAAATTCACGCTGCGCCAGCATCTGCAAGGGCTGCGTAAGAACGACCAATTACTGCTGATGCTGGTGATGTCCTTCCTGCTGGTGAATATTCTGTGCATTCGCGGCGGCGGCTACATGTACTTTATCTCCTACGCGCTGCAGGGCAGCGCCGGCTTTATGTCGCTGTTTTTTGCTATCGTCACCGTGGCTGCGATTATTGGTGCGGTGATCGTCAACCCGCTTTCACGCCGCGTCGACATGGTTACGCTGTACTTCCGCACTAACCTGGTGCTGGTTATTTTCGGCGTGGCGATGTGGTTCCTGCCCACCGGCCCGCAGCATCAGACACTATGGCTGGTCTGTATCCTGATCAACAACGTTGTGCTTGGTTTCACCCTGCCGCTGCACTTCTCGATTATGGCCTTCGCCGATGATTACGGTGAATGGAAGAATGGCGTGCGTTCCTCCGGTATGAACTTCGCCTTTAACCTCTTTTTTATCAAGCTCTCCTGGGCCTCATCCGGCGGCATTATCAGCCTGTTGCTGATTCTGGTCGCGTACCGTCCAGGCCTGGAAAATCAAACTGCCGCGTCTATTCAGGGCATCACCCTGCTGCAAACCGTAATACCGGCAATTTTCCATCTGGTGCTGGCCCTGTGTCTGCTGAAGTGCCGGCTGGACGGCCCAATGATGAAACGTATCTCCACCGATCTTAACCAAAGACATAGCCAAATTTCCTGAGGTAAACATGATGCAGTCCGATGTAATTGAAGCCGACCTGAACAGAATTACCGTTACCGATCCTTTCCTGGGAGAGTATCAGCGTTTGATTCGTGATGTCGTCATTCCTTATCAGTGGCAAGCGCTGAACGACAATATTCCCGATGCGGAGCCCAGCCACGCGCTGGCCAACTATCGCATTGCCGCGGGACAAGAGGATGGCCAATTTTACGGAATGGTTTTTCAGGATAGCGACGTCACCAAATGGCTTGAGGCGGTCGCCTGGTCGTTAAGCCAAAAACCTGACGCGACGCTCGAACAAACCGCTGACGAAGTGATCGAACTGCTGGCGCAAGCGCAGTGTGAAGACGGCTATCTCAATACCTGGTATACCGTAAAAGAACCGGGTCAGCGCTGGACTAACCTGGCAGAGTGTCATGAACTGTACTGTGCCGGGCATCTTTTTGAAGCGGCTGTCGCTTTTTATCGCGCCACCGGTAAACGTCGTCTGTTGGAAATCTCCTGCCGCTTTGCCGACCACATTGATACCGTCTTCGGGCCTAACCCCGGACAGCTTCGCGGCTATCCGGGACATCCGGAAATCGAACTGGCGCTGATGCGCCTGTATGAAGTCACCCGGGAACCTCGCTATCAGGCGTTGGCCTGCTTCTTCGTCGAAGAACGTGGGAAGCAGCCCTACTATTACGATATCGAGTTCGAAAAACGCGGCGGTACCCGGCACTGGATCGGTTGGGGCGACGCCTGGCCAGGAATGATCAAAGACAAAACTTACACCCATGCGCACAAACCGCTCGCTGAACAGAACGAAGCGGTCGGCCACGCCGTACGTTCGGTCTATCTGATGACCGGCCTGGCGCATATCGCCCGTATGACAAATGACGAAGAGAAACGTCAGACCTGCCTGCGGATCTGGAACAACATGGTGCAGCGTCGGATGTATATCACCGGTGGAATCGGCTCTCAGGGGATCGGCGAAGCTTTTACCAGCGACTACGATCTGCCCAACGATACCGCCTACGGCGAAAGCTGCGCTTCAATTGGCCTGATGATGTTCGCCCGTCGGATGCTGGAAATGGAAGGCGATGCGCACTATGCCGACGTGATGGAACGCGCTTTTTACAATACGGTACTCGGCGGGATGGCGCTGGACGGTAAACACTTCTTTTATGTTAACCCGCTGGAAACCTATCCGAAAAGCATTCCGCATAACCATATTTACGACCATATCAAACCGGTTCGCCAGCGCTGGTTTGGCTGCGCCTGCTGCCCGCCAAATATCGCCCGCACGTTGGTGGCTATCGGGCACTACCTGTTCACGCCGCGCCGGGATGCGCTGTTTATCAATTTCTACGCCGGAAGCGAAGCGCAGTTCACCATTAATGACCAGCCGCTGGCGCTAAAAATCAGCGGTAACTATCCATGGGATGAGGAGGTCAACATCACTTTCAGCCACCCGCAGGCCGTTCAGCATACGCTGGCGCTGCGCCTGCCGGAATGGTGTGAAGCGCCGCAGGTGCTCATCAACGGCGAAGCCGCGCAGGGCGAACAACTGAAAGGCTATCTGCATATTACGCGCCAATGGCAGCAGGGGGATATCATTACGCTGCGCCTGCCGATGACCCTCCGCCGGGTCTACGCCAACCCACTGGTTCGCCATAACGCCGGTAAAGTCGCCATTCAGCGCGGACCGCTGGTTTACTGCCTGGAAGAGGTTGATAACAGCGCCGAACTGCACAACCTGTCGCTGCCCAAAGCGAGTCAGATACGCGAGATTCCAGGGACCGGGGTGCTAAAAGGAAAAATCGTGCTGCAGGCGGAGGGGCTTCGGGTACTGACCGCCCAGGAGGATAAACCGCTCTACAGCTTCGACCATCGCCAGACGGCGGTAGAGAAACAGACCTTAACCTTTATTCCATGGTTTAGCTGGGCCAATCGTGGCGAAGGCGAGATGCGAATTTGGATCAACGAGGCCTGACCTCTAAAAACAAAAAGCCCGCAGTCTTCGGACCGCGGGCTTCCAGCGAATCAAGGCATTACCCTTCGTTGTGCATCTCCAGGTTTTCCACTTCGTTCTGCAGCTGAACCGCTTTTGCGTCGTCGTTGCGCAGAGAGTCAAGGAAATCCAGATAGGTCTGATCAACATCTTTAGTGACGTAGATACCGTTGAAGACCGAACATTCAAACTGCTGGATATCCGGATTCTCAGCGCGCACCGCGTCAATCAGATCGTCCAGATCCTGGAAAATCAGGCCATCCGCACCGATGATCTGGCGAATCTCATCCACTTCACGCCCGTGAGCAATCAGCTCATTGGCGGTCGGCATATCGATGCCATACACGTTCGGGAAACGAATTTCCGGCGCAGCGGAAGCCAGGTAGACTTTCTTCGCCCCGGCTTCGCGCGCCATCTCAATAATCTGCTCAGAGGTGGTGCCGCGCACGATGGAATCATCCACCAACAGCACGTTCTTATCGCGGAACTCGGCGCGGTTGGCGTTAAGCTTACGCCGCACCGATTTCCGGCGCAGCTGCTGGCCCGGCATGATGAAGGTTCGGCCTACGTAGCGGTTTTTAACAAACCCCTGGCGGTACGGCTTGTCGAGGATGCGGGCGATTTCCAGTGCGATATCGCAGGAGGTTTCCGGAATGGGAATGACCACATCGATATCCAGATCTTCCCACTCGCGGGCAATTTTCTCGCCCAGCTTCGTGCCCATATTGACGCGGGCGCTGTAAACGGAAATTTTGTCGATGAAGGAGTCCGGACGCGCAAAGTACACGTACTCGAACAGGCACGGGTTGCTGACCGGGTTTTCCGCGCACTGGCGAGTAAACAGCTGGCCTTTTTCGGTGATATACACCGCTTCGCCAGGCGCCACGTCGCGCAGGAACTCAAAGCCCAGCGTATCGAGCGCCACGCTTTCCGAAGCGACCATATACTCGGTACGGCCATCGCCAATATCGCGCTTGCCCAGCACCAGCGGACGGATGCCGTTCGGGTCGCGGAAGGCCACCATGCCGTGACCGATAATCATCGCCACGCAGGCGTAAGCGCCGCGAATCTGGCGGTTGGTGGCGGCAATCGCCGCAAAAATATTGTCGGCTTCCAGCGGGTAGTGGCGGAAGTTGTCCAGCTCGCTGGCAAAGATATTGAGCAGGATTTCGGAATCGGAGGTGGTGTTGATGTGGCGGCGTTTTTCTTCAAACAGCTTTTTACGCAGCTCGTGAGCGTTGGTCAGGTTACCGTTGTGCGCCAACGTAATACCATACGGTGAGTTGACGTAGAAAGGCTGAGCCTCAGAGGCGCTGGAGCTGCCAGCCGTCGGGTAACGAACGTGACCAATCCCCATATTGCCCTGCATACGCTGCATATGGCGAGCTTCAAAAACATCGCTCACCAGTCCGTTCGCCTTACGCAAACGGAAACAGTTGTTCGCATCAATGGTGATGATGCCTGCGGCATCCTGGCCACGATGCTGAAGCACCGTTAACGCGTCATAAATCGACTGGTTTACCGGCATGACACCGGCGATACCGACAATACCGCACATACGTCTTTTCCTCGTTAAGCTACATCCCAACGCTTATGCTTTGGGCAAGAAACTTGACGAGCTCTGCAGATAGTCAAAGAACCATCTGATAACGAAACTGAACTGCGGGATAAGCTCAGACTTTTGCCAGTCTTCGCTTTTCGCCATACCGGTAAAGCTATCGAGAAAGAACAGAATCGCTGAGACGATTAGCACACCGCGCAGGGCGCCAAAGCAGATCCCTAAGACCCTATCGGTACCCGACAGGCCGGTTTTCTCCACCAGCTGACCTATCACAAAGTTTACGATAGCGCCGACGATAAGCGTTGCGATAAACAGTATCGCGATAGCAATCCCATTTCGGACCAGTTCGTCTTCAAAGCCCGTGAACCAGACAGCCAGGTAAGCGTAGTAATGACTGGCAACAAAGAAAGCACATCCCCAGGTTACCAGCGATAAAGCTTCACGAACAAAGCCGCGGATCAGGCTAACCAGTGAGGAAAAACCAATCACCGCAATTATGGCGTAATCAATCCAGACCATATACGTCCCACGATTTTACGCCCTGTCGTCCGGTTCGGGGCGCATTCTAACAGAAAAAGAAAACGTTTGCGTAGGGATTTCCGTGCCCTACATAAATAAAAATGGCGCTGAAAAAACATTCAACGCCATACTGCCTTTCGCCTCTTCAGGGCACGTCAGACAGGGGTTTCAGCTCGCTACTCTTTTAAAAAAGAGAGAGTTAGTTCGGGCTGTAGCCCATGACCACGCCGCTGAGTCCTGAAAGCTGCTTCAGTTCTCCAAGCTGGCCTTTAAGCTTATCCTTTGAGGTATCCGGCCCCACAAGAATACGGGTAATTTTACCCTGCACCGGTGTCGAAGGCGATGTGTAAACCTTAAAACCGGAAGCGCGCAGCTTGCCCACAATTTCGTTGACCTTATCGGCGTTCTTTAACGCGCCCAGCTGCACTACGTATGCTTTACCGGTCGGCGCCGGGATTTCAGCCTGCTGCTGTGGCTTAGGCGGCGGCGTCTGCGCCGCAACCTGCTGCTGCTGTGGTTTCTCTACCGGCTTCGGCTGAGGTTTCGGCTGCGCCTGCGGTTTTGGCGCGACAACCGGCTCCTGAACCACATCAAAACTGTTGTTGTTCACCGGTATGCGCGACGGATCCAACGATGGCGCCGCGGCGTCACCGGCTCTCACCTCTTCCGCCGCCCCTTCCGGAGGCTGCGAAGGCAGCGCCTGAGTCGCCGCTGGCAGCATATCCGGCTCATCGCGGTCCCCTGGTTTGGGCACCAGCGGAATGGCGGCAAACTCATCCTGATAATGTTTTTTCTGACCATCCAGTAGCCCTGGCAGGATAATCACCCCCAGCGCTACCAGCACAATCGTCCCGACTAAACGGTTCTGAAACTTACTTGCCACCGGTTCTCCCCGCGTCTATTTCTTCCATTACATGCGCCACCGTGTGGAATGAACCACAGACCAGCACCGTATCTTCAGGTCTGGCATCCGCCATCGCCGCATGCCACGCTTGCGCAACGCTGGTATAGACTTTACCTGCGCGTAAATGTTCCAGCAGCTGCTCCGCCGTGGCTCCTCGCGGTCCTTCCAGCGGCGCGCAGTACCAGTCGTCAACTTCCGCCTGCAAATTCGCCAGCGTACCTGCGATATCCTTATCATGCAGCATACCAACAACCGCCAGTACGCGCCCCGTTTTCGATAAGGTTTTGAGACGCCCGGCGAGATAGGCCGCCGCGTGCGGGTTATGAGCAACGTCAAGGATCGTCCGCGGCGCTTCGCTGATTATCTGGAAACGCCCAGGCAGCATCGCGTTTTGAATGCCGTCGCGCATCGCCTGCTCCTTCACCTTAAGCCCGCTGGCGCGCAGGGCCGCGAGCGCGGTTGCCGCATTCGGCAGCGGTACCTGCGGCAGCGGCAGATCGTTTAACGTCCCCAGCCGATCGCGGAAGGACCAGCCTTGTTGACTGGCGTCGTACTGCCAGTCAACGCCACGGCGCAGGAGCTGCGCCCCTTTTTCGCTCGCCACCTCTGCGATGGTCAACGGCATATCGGGTTCGCCGACGATGGCCGGTTTGCCTGAGCGGAAAATCCCCGCCTTTTCACGACCGATACTTTCGCGATCGGGCCCCAGCCAGTCAGTATGATCGAGGGCAATACTGGTGACCACCGCCACGTCAGCATCGACGATATTGGTAGCATCAAGGCGGCCGCCCAGGCCCACCTCAAGAATCACCACATCCAGTCGCGCCTGCTGAAACAACCACAGCGCAGAGAGAGTACCGAACTCGAAATAGCTCAGGGAAATATCGCCGCGCGCGGCTTCAATTTCGGCAAAAGAGGTCGTATGCGCGAGTTCCGGCAGCTCTTCGCCCTGCACGCGCACCCGCTCGGTGTAGCGCACCAGATGCGGCGAACTGTATACGCCAACCTTGTAGCCCGCCGCCATCAGCACCGATTCCAGGGTACGGCAGGTGGTGCCTTTGCCGTTGGTCCCCGCGACCGTAAAGACAAACGGCGCAGGTTTTATTACCGCCATCCGCTGCGCGACCTCGCTGACGCGCGCCAGCCCAAGATCGATAGTTTTGCTGTGCAGATGTTCCAGATAAGAAAGCCACGTAGCCAGGGGCGACGTGGCCTGAGGAATAGGTTGTTTTTCCATGATGTCCGGCAAGAGTTAGGATAACTACGCGTATAAAAAAGGGCAGCGCCGTCAGGCCTGCCCTCTGCATTATCAGGCCTCTGGTTCCTGATCCGGCACCGGTGGCACCACCTCACCTTCGTGAGCGGGTTCCGGATTTGGCGCCGGAAGATTCATTAGCTTCGCCAGAATGCTGGCCAGCTTCAGACGCATTTCCGGGCGGCGTACGATCATGTCGATCGCCCCTTTCTCAATCAGGAACTCACTGCGCTGGAATCCTGCCGGCAGCTTCTCGCGAACGGTCTGCTCGATAACGCGGGGACCGGCAAAGCCGATCAGCGCTTTCGGCTCGGCGATATTCAGATCGCCCAGCATCGCAAAGCTCGCCGAGACACCGCCCATGGTGGGGTCAGTCAGCACGGAGATATACGGCAATCCGCGCTCCTGCATTTTCGCCAGCGCAGCGGAGGTTTTCGCCATCTGCATCAGCGACATCAGCGCTTCCTGCATACGCGCGCCGCCGGATGCGGAGAAGCAAATCAGCGGGCAGTTGTCTTCCAGAGCCTGCTCAACCGCGCGGACAAAGCGCGCGCCGACCACAGAGCCCATTGACCCGCCCATAAAGGAGAATTCGAAAGCTGCGGCAACAACCGGCATAGCATGCAGAGTGCCTTTCATGACCACCAGCGCGTCTTTTTCGCCAGTCTCTTTCTGGGCTGAGGCCAGACGGTCTTTATACTTTTTCGAATCGCGGAACTTCAGCACATCTTTCGGCTCGAGCTCGCTTCCCAGCTCCACGAGGGAACCTTCGTCCAGCAGGCTATGCAGGCGGTTGCGCGCCGACATACGCATGTGGTGATCGCACTTAGGGCAAACCTCCAGGTTGCGCTCCAGCTCTGCGCGGTACAATACCTGACCGCAGCTGTCGCACTTGGTCCATACACCTTCAGGGATACTTGCCTTACGGGTGGGGGTTATATTGCTTTTAATTCGTTCAATCCAGCTCATTGATAACCTTTCTACCTGAACCTGGTCGATGCCAGTTTTGTCGCAAGGGGCGCATAATGCCATTTTTGCCCCTCACAGACCATGAATGTTGCACATTAAATCATAACATCCCGTAACATGGGATAAAAAAGTGGTCGAACCGCTCACACTTCACTCTTCGGACGGCGGCATACCGTCCGAAGATCGTCGCCGCGTTATTTCGCCTGTTTCGCCGCCGCCCGCTTGTGGCGGATGACTTCAATGACGCCAGGCAGTACGGACAGAACAATAATCGCGACGATCAGCAGCTTAAGGTTTTCCTGTACGATCGGCAAATCGCCAAACAGATAACCCGCATAGGTAAATAACAGTACCCAAAGCAGCGCGCCAACGACGTTATACATCGCAAAATGACGATAGGACATATGCCCCATTCCCGCAACAAACGGCGCAAACGTTCTGACAATCGGCACGAAACGGGCCAGGATGATGGTTTTGCCGCCGTGGCGTTCGTAGAAGCTATGGGTCTTATCCAGATAGCTGCGGCGGAAAATTTTCGAATCGGGGTTGCTGAAAAGCTTTTCACCGAACAGCCGGCCAATCGTGTAGTTCAGCGCATCGCCAACAATCGCCGCAATGACCATCAGCAGCACCATTAAATGCACGTTGAGATCGTTAGTCGGCAGCGCGGAGAGCGCTCCTGCCACAAACAGCAGAGAATCCCCCGGCAGAAACGGCGTGACCACCAGGCCGGTTTCGCAGAACAGAATCAAAAACAAAATCGCGTATACCCAAATACCGTACTCCGCGACCAACTCAGCCAGATGCACATCAATGTGCAGGATAAAATCGATTAAAAAGTGAATCAGATCCATAATTTGCGTTAGCCCTTAATGACCAGGTTAGTCCGCCAAAAACAGCGGGCCCATCGGCATGACAGGGAGGTCGTAGCGCGCCGGGTAATCCACCGCCACCAGATACAATCCTTCCGCCTTTGCCGTTGCGGCGGCAAGCGTCCTGTCTTTTGCCGCCAGAAGTTCTGCAATCCAGCTCTCTGGCTGGTTACCGGCACCTACTTCCATCAGACTGCCGACAATATTCCTTACCATATGATGTACAAAGGCATTCGCTTTGATGTCCACCACCACATATGCACCATAACGAGTGACGTTAATGTGCATCACGTTCCGCCACGGCGTGCGCGACTGGCACTGCACCGCACGAAACGAGGTGAAATCATTCTCTCCCAGCAGGCACTGAGCGGCGCGCTGCATCCGTTCTGCATCCAGCGGGTGATAATAATGGGTTACGCCGCGGCTCAATACCGCCGGCCGCAGACGATGATTATAGATAACATAACGATAGCGGCGCGCGGTGGCGCTGAAGCGGGCGTGAAAATCCTCAGGAACCCGCTTCACCCAGCGAACCGCGATATCGCCGGGTAAATTGGCATTGACGCCCAGGGTCCATGCGGCATCCTGACGCTGCGAGCGCGTTTCAAAATGCACGACCTGGCCGGTTCCGTGAACGCCGGCATCCGTACGGCCCGCGCAAAAAACGTTAACAGGCTCGTTCGCTACCTGCGAGAGCGCCTTTTCCAGCTTCTCCTGTACGCTGCGGACTTCGTTCTGCCGCTGCCAGCCGTAGTACTTGCTGCCATCGTATTCGATGCCCAGCGCGATTTTGTAGACCGGCGGCTGCTCCATCTCAGACATCAGTACAAATACTCCTGAACCAGCTTCTCAGCGATTTTCACCGCCATCAGCGCGCCGCCAAAACGAACGTTATCGGCGACTGACCAGAACTGCACCTGTTCAGGCATACCATAGTCGTTATGCACGCAGCCGACGGAAAGGCGGGCGTTGCCGGAAGCATCCCCGACCTGCGTCGGGAATTCGCCCTCTTCGGACAGCTCGATATCTTCCCCGCGGCTAAAGGCATCGCGCGCCTCTTCGGCCGCCAGTGGACGCTGCGCTTCAAAGCTCACCATCTGCGCGTGGCCATAGAACACCGGCGACTGCACGACGTTAGCGGAGATCATCAGACCGTCATCCTGCAGTATCTTGCGGGCTTCATCGACGATACGTCGCTCTTCGCGCACGCTTCCTTCACGATCGGGCAGCAGCGGCAGCATATTGAACGCCAGCTGGCGGCCGAAGAAATCATCGTCATCGATTGGCATACCGTTGAGTAATTTAGCGCTCTGGCCCGCCAGCGCATCAACCGCTTTTTTACCGTGAGCGGAAGCAGAAAGCAGGTTGGTTACGCTTATACGCGACAGGCCGCCCTGATCGATCAACGGTTTTAACGCCGACAGCAGCTGGCTTGTCAGGCTATTCGCTACCGCGATAACGTTGCGGTTGCGGTAATCCGCCAGTACGAACGGGTTAACATCCGGCACCACCAGCGGCACATCCGGCTCCAGAGCAAACAGACCGCTTAAGTCAATCACCAGGCAGCCCGCGTTCGTGGCCTCTTCGACATACGCTGCGGTCGCTTCTACACCCGCGGCAAAAAATGCCAGCTGGGCCTGGGTCCAGTCGAACTCCGCCGCATCCTGAACGAGAACCGACTTGCCCGCAAAACGCAGATGTTCACCGGCGCTGTCGCTACGCGCAAGGGCATAAATATCCCCCACCGGGAACTGACGATCGGCAAGAGTTTCGAGCAGGGCTTCGCCCACGGCGCCCGTTGCGCCCAGTATGGCAATATTCCAGCCTTCAGACATGGTGGTGTACTCCAGAAAAAAAGCGGCCCTGCCGGATTATCCAGCAGGAGCATTAAGATGATATTAACGAACAGGATGATGTACGGCGTTAAAGCCAAGCTGGCGCAGCAGCGTCGCCGCCTGGGCATCACTACACTGCACGTACAGCGAAGACCATTCGCGACGTTCCTGGTAATTCTTGCGCAGCTTATCGAACTCGCCCGCAACGCCCGCGACTTTTCGCAGCGGCGCATCATCGCGGCGCACATCATACACCAAATGCGCCAGCCGTTTTAGCGTTGCCTGATCGAGCGGCCCGTGCAGCGTAATGCGGCCAAACTCCGGCGCCGGTAGCAGCGTGTCCAGCGCCACCTGCTGCGGGTGGCCAATAAACGCGCTGTAGGCCTCAAAAACCTGGGTCGTACCGCGCGCTTTTCCTTCAAGGGTGTAGCCGGCAATATGCGGCGTACCAATATCCACCCGCTTGAGCAGCTCGATATTCAGGTCCGGCTCCGGCTCCCAGACATCCAGCACCACGCTTAACGGGTGATTTTCCTGTAGTCGTTTAAGCAGCGCAGCGTTATCCACCACTGCCCCACGGCAGGCGTTGATTAATATCGTCCCCGGCTTCAGGCGGCGAATCAGCGCCTCATCCGCCAGGTGCAGCGTTTTGTACTGCCCTTCCTTATAGAGCGGCGTATGGAAAGTCAGAATATCGGCTTCCTGCACCAGCTCGTCAAGAGGACGGAAGTCGCCCTCATCGCCGCGATCGGCGCGCGGGGGATCGCAAAGCAGCGTTTTAATTCCCAGCGCCTCGAGACGTTTGTGCAGGCGCCCGCCCACGTTGCCGACGCCCACGATCCCGACGGTACGGTCGCGCAGCGCAAAGCCATCGCGTTCAGCCAGCATGAGCAGCGCTGAAAAGACATATTCCACCACCGCGATAGCGTTACAGCCCGGCGCCGCGGAAAAACCGATTCCCGCCCGCTGCAGCCACGCCTGATCGACATGGTCGGTGCCTGCCGTTGCGGTGCCAACAAATTTGATAGCCTTGCCGGAGAGCAGCGCTTCGTTAACTTTGGTGACGGATCGCACCATCAGCGCATCAGCGTCATTGAGCGCTTCGACCGGAACGGGACGACCCGCAACGGCCTTCACTTCCCCCAGGCGGCTAAAAAGCTCACGCGCATAGGGCATATTTTCATCAACGAGGATTTTCACGGTTCAGTACCTGTCTGAGAGCGAGAGTAAACCGGGGAAGTGTGCCATAATCTGCCCGCCAGGAACATCACCACCCGGCCCTGAGTACAGTAATTTAGTACAGCACTACGCAAAGGATTAATCATGACGCATCCCGTTTCAGGTATGTCCGATCGCCCTCCGGGGACAGGCGAACCTCCGCTCACTACCCAGCAGCGCACCGCGCTTGAGCGGCTCATTACGCGCCTGGTGGCGTTAACATCGCAGCAAAGTGCGGAAGTGTGGGCCTGCGTAAAGCACGATCTGAGCCTGAAAAACGACGCCCCACTGTTGGCAAGCCATTTTGCGGCCGCCGAACACAGCCTGAACCAGCGCTTAATCCTTGCCCAACAGAATCACCACCGCCGGCAAATCCTGGCGCAGCTGAGCGAACTGCTGAACCAGGGTAATAATCGTCAGGCGGTCAGCGATTATATTCGTCAGCATGACGGTCAAACCGCGCTGCATGCGCTCACCCAGCCGCAGCTGGAGAACGTTTTGCAACTGCTGCAAAGCGGCCAGCTCTCGATTCCTCAGCCGCAGCAGCGCCCGCCAACCCATCGTCCACTGCTGCCAGCGGAGCACAATACGCTCAATCAACAGGTGACCAAACTGGCAGCAGCTACCGGGGAGTCCAGCAAGCTCATCTGGCAGTCGATGCTGGAGCTAAGCGGCGTCAAAAGCGGGGAACTGATCCCGGCGACCCACTTTACTCCCCTCTCTTACTGGCTCCATGCGCGGCAAACGCTCAGTACGCAGGCTACGCCGACGCTGATGTCATTGCAGGCCGCCCTGAAGCAGCCGCTTGAAGCCGCGGAGTGGCAAAGAGTGATGGATTTTGCGCAAACCAGCTGGCACGCAACGGCGCAAACGCCGCTAAGCGCAGCCCAGCTGCTGACGCTGCTGAACAAAATTTTCGTGCTCAGGGTCGCCAGAGCGCAAGAGACGCTGGCGATCCCGCTGGTTCAGGCGCCGCCTTCATCGCCGTGGCTGGCGTTTAAAAAGCCGTGGGCTATCGCGTTGACGCTGCTCGCGGGGCTTATTTTGCTGTGGTTAGTGATTTAACCGCCTGTTCGGCCCGTATACCGGGCCGAACAAAAGGCCTATTTACGCAGCGATACCAGCGTAATGAGGATCCCCAGCACGGCGCATATTGCCGCCGCCAGGAAGACGGAAGAATAGCCTAAAGAAGTCGCAAGCAATCCGGTAAGCGGGCCGGTGACGCCGTAGGAGATATCCTGAAACGCGGCGTAGCCGCCAAGCGCCGTTCCTCGAACCTGCGGCGGTACCCGCTTCACAACCTCTACGCCCAGCGCCGGGAAGATAAGCGAGCAACCGCAGCCGGTTAGCGCCGCGCCCGCCAGCGCGACCCAGGCATTGGGCGCCTGCCAGAGCAGCGCCAGGCCTACCGCCTCAATCAACAGCGAAACGATGGCCACTTTCACCCCACCGAAGCGGTCCGGCATCCAACCAAACAGCACGCGCATCAGCACAAATGCTCCACCAAACGCGGTTAAGGTAAAACCGGCCATCGCCCAGCCGTTGCTGGCGAAATAGAGGGAGACGAACGTGCCTATCACCGCGAAACCGACGCCCTGCAGTCCAAGACCGATACCGGGCCGCCAGATCATTCCCACCACGCTCCACAGCGACGGACGCTCGCCGCCGTGGGCAGGAATTTTACGCACCGTGCCGTTAATTGCCCACGCCACCAGCGGCAGCACCATGGTGACGCCGGCCAGCGCTGCAACGCCGTAATGGCTGTAGATCAGCAGCCCCAGCGGAGCTCCGGCCGCCAGCGAGCCGTATATCGCCATGCCGTTCCACGACATCACTTTACCTGAGCGCATCGGGCCCACCAGCCCCATTCCCCAGCTTAAATTGCCGGTGAGCAGCTGGCTTTCACCAAACCCCAGGATCAGACGGCCCAGCACCAGCAGGCCAAACTTCGCCATTACGGGGACCGGCAGCAGCGCGGCGCATAGCCAGGCACCTCCAGCCAGCGCACAGGCCAGCATCCCCTGTAGCACAGAGCGTTTCGCGCCGTACTGGTCCGCCAGGCGACCTGCATAGCCGCGTGTTAATACGGTCGCCAGAAACTGGATACCAACGGCGATACCAACCATGGTGTTGCCGAAGCCCAGTTCCTGATGAACGAACAAGGGGATAACCGGCAGCGGCAGGCCAACGGTCATATAGGTAAGAAAAACGGCGAAAGTGATCCGAAACAGCGAGCCATTCGCTGAAGGCGTTTTTTTTGTTTCAGTGACTGCGGACATGCTTTACTCCAGTTCGCAGAGTAAGGCGAGGTGATGGCCACGCCCTCTCCACCTGATTATCAGGTTTAAGGCGCGTTGGATGACGTTAAACGCTTACGCATTATCTGAGAGAATAATGTTGTGGCAGGAGTTTGCCTTTACACCCAGGGGTCTGTCAAGAATACAAAAAAGGGGAGCCGGCAGGCTCCCCTTGCAAAGCATGCTCGTTATGCGCTGTATTTACGCATCACCAGCGTGGCGTTAGTACCGCCAAAGCCGAAGCTGTTAGACATTACGGTAGTCAGCGCACGCTCGGTCGGCTCGGTCACAATGTTCAGACCAGCTGCCTGTTCGTCCATCTCTTCAATGTTGATGCTCGGGGCAATAAAGCCGTGTTCCAGCATCAGCAGAGAGTAGATAGCCTCCTGTACGCCAGCGGCGCCCAGGGAGTGACCGGTCATCGCTTTGGTCGCGGAGATAGCCGGGCTGTTATCGCCGAAGACTTCGCGAATCGCCCCCAGCTCTTTCACGTCGCCTACCGGCGTAGAGGTACCGTGGGAGTTCAGATAGTCAATCGGCGTATCTACGCCTTCCATCGCCATCTTCATGCAGCGAACCGCACCTTCACCGGACGGGGCAACCATATCTGCGCCATCGGAAGTTGCGCCGTAGCCAACGATTTCAGCATAGATGTGCGCGCCGCGCGCCAGAGCATGTTCCAGCTCTTCAACCACAACCATACCGCCGCCGCCAGCAATAACGAAACCATCACGGTGGGTATCATAAGTACGGGAAGCTTTATCCGGCGTTTCGTTATATTTGGTGGACAGCGCGCCCATCGCGTCGAACTCACACGCCATCTCCCAGCACAGCTCTTCGCCGCCACCGGCAAACACGATATCCTGTTTGCCCAGCTGGATTTGTTCCACAGCATTACCGATGCAGTGCGCAGACGTTGCGCAGGCGGAGCTGATGGAGTAGTTCACACCGTAAATTTTGAAAGGTGTTGCAAGGCAAGCGGAGACCGCGGATGCCATCGCCTTGGTCACCACATAAGGACCTACAGCTTTCAGGCCGCGCGGGCTGCGCATGGCATCAGCGCCAAAAACCTGAGACTTAGAAGAACCGCCAGAACCGGCAATCAGGCCCACGCGCGGGTTTTGCTGATAGACCTCATCTTTCAGGCCTGCATCTTCAATCGCCTGCTGCATGGAGAGATAGGAATAGATAGAGGCATCGTTCATGAAACGAACCACTTTACGGTCGATCAAACCGGTTGTATCCAGTTTAACGTTGCCCCATACGTGGCTGCGCATTCCCGAATCTTTAAACTCTTCAGAGAAAGTGATCCCGGAGCGTCCTTCACGCAGAGATGCCAGGACTTCCTGCTGGTTATTACCAATACTGGAAACGATGCCCAGGCCAGTAATCACTGCACGTTTCATTCAATACCTCTGTAAGTCGCACTATATTAAGTTTCGAGTCGCACAATAGCGTACACTTGTACGCCGAACAAGTCCGATCAGCCAATTTGTGTATAAATTTGCGCCCTCAGGCACACATCGTTAAGATCGTTCTACGCCTTGTGATTCGAGTAACTTACGTGAAACAAAACGCCATACAACCTGCCAACCTGGAATTCAACGCTGAGGGTACACCTGTTTCCCGAGATTTCGACGATGTCTACTTTTCCAATGACAACGGTCTGGAAGAGACGCGCTACGTTTTCCTCGACGGCAACCGGCTCAACGAACGTTTTTCAACACATTCACGTCCGTTATTTGTGGTTGCCGAAAGCGGGTTCGGTACCGGCCTTAACTTTCTGACGCTGTGGCAGGCGTTTGACGTTTTTCGCCGCGATAACCCTCAGGCTACCCTGCAAAGATTACACTTCATCAGTTTCGAAAAATTCCCGCTGCGCGCGGACGATCTGCGCCTCGCTCACCAGCACTGGCCGGAGCTTGCGCCCTGGGCCGAGCAGCTGCAGGCCCGTTGGCCGCTGCCGTTTGCCGGCTGTCATCGACTGCTGCTGGACGAGGGCCGCATCACGCTGGATTTATGGTTTGGCGATATTAACCAGCTGACCAACGAGCTGGACGACTCGCTCAATCAGCAGGTAGACGCCTGGTTTCTGGATGGCTTTGCGCCCGCCAAAAACCCGGACATGTGGACGGCGGAACTCTTTGCGGCAATGGCTCGCCTGGCGAGACCCGGCGGCACTCTGGCTACTTTTACCTCCGCAGGTTTTGTGCGCCGCGGGCTGGAGGACGCCGGTTTCAGCATGCAGAAACGCAAGGGCTTTGGCCGCAAGCGAGAAATGCTCATCGGGGAAATGAATCAACAACTCAACTTTCCCGCGCGTGCGCCGTGGTTTGCCCGCAGCGGCACCGAACAGCGCGATGCAGCGATTGTTGGCGGAGGGATCGCCAGCGCCCTGCTCGCTCTGGCGCTGCTGCGGCGCGGGTGGCAGGTGACACTATACTGCGCCGATGACGCTCCGGCACAAGGCGCATCCGGCAATCGTCAGGGAGCGCTCTATCCGCTGCTCAGCCAGCACGACCCCGCCCTGGCCCGCTTTTTCCCCGCTGCATTTACTTTCGCTCTCCGCCTCTACGACGATCTGCCGGTCATGTTCGATCATGACTGGTGCGGGGTGACGCAGCTGGGCTGGGATGAAAAAAGCGCGCATAAAATTGCCCAGATGGTTGAGCTTAATCTGCCGCCGGAAATCGCCCTCGCCGTTAATGCGCAGAGCGCTACGGAACAAGCAGGAGTGGAAACCGGCTGCGGAGGAATAACCTATCCCGCCGGAGGCTGGCTGTGCCCCCAGCAGTTAACCGCAGAACTGTTGGCGCTCGCCGCCACTCGCGGATTACGGGTTCACTACCGCTATCCCGTAGAGACTATCAGCGCGGACAATACCGGCTGGCAATTAAACGATCGTCAGTTTCATGAAGTCGTGGTGCTGGCCAATGGCCATCAGGTAACCCGCTTCAGCCAGACGGAGCATCTTCCGATGTATCCCGTCGCCGGCCAGGTCAGCCATATACCAACAACGCCAGGGCTATCGTCTTTACGCCAGGTGCTGTGCTACAACGGCTACCTGACGCCGCAAAACCCGTACAACCAGCAGCACTGCATCGGCGCCAGCTATCATCGTGGACAGACGGATACCGCGTTTAGCGCCGACGATCAGCAGCAGAATCGACAGCGTCTGATAGACTGTTTCCCGCAGGCGCAATGGACGCGGGAGGTTGACGTAAGCGCGAATGAGTCCCGCAGCGGCGTGCGCTGTGCGACGCGCGATCATTTGCCGATGGTCGGCAGCGTGCCTGATTATGACGCGACCTTAAGTGAATATGCCTCGCTGGCTGAACATCAGGATAAGGCCGGAGCAGCGCCGGTTTACCGCAATCTTTATATGCTGGGAGCGCTGGGTTCGCGCGGCCTCTGCTCCGCCCCGCTCGCGGCAGAGATCCTCGCGGCGCAAATGAGCAATGAGCCATTACCGATGGATCAAGAGACGCTAGCTGCGCTGAATCCGAACCGGCTATGGGTAAGAAAACTGCTGAAAGGGAGAGCGGTGAAATAATAGCGGAGGAACCGTGCCCGGCGGGATGAACGCCGGGCGTCGGCTTAAGGAAGCGCTACAGAACTACGCCTGCATCGCCTTCTGATACAAACTGTCCCACATTCCCTGCACCAGTATCTGATCCGGCGGCGACAGTTCGCCCGCGCTGATGGCTTTTTCCAGGCTTTGGGTCACTTTATCATGCACCGCCTGCGCAGTATGCTCCCCTTCTCCTTCCAGCTCGGCCACCGCCAGCGTCAGGTGGCCGCGCAGATAACCGCCGGCAAACAGTTCATCATCACTGGCGTGGTCTACCATATTGTCAATTAACGCCAGAATGCGTGATTCAAACTCCGCGATCATCTTCTTTCCTCATATTATGTAAAGCGCGGCCTTAGTGCAGGTCTTCCGGCCACGGGAACTGTTCTGCCGTCAAAGGCGGCGTTTGGTAATATTCTTGCAGCGCCTTGATAAAACGCGCGGGACGCTCAGGGATCCCTTGCTCCAGATAGATCATGACCTGGGCATGTACCCGCCGCTGAAAAGCGATCCGATCGGGTTCAAAATCCCCTTCCAGATTGTCGCAGCTGACGTTAAACGGATATCCCGCCGCCACGCAAAACAGCCAGTCGAACGCCTGAGGTTTCACCTCGACATCTTCAAATTTTGACTGGGTCATCGCGTCGCGTCCGTCCGGGCAGTACCAGTAACCGAAATCAACCAGCTCGCGGCGCGCCTTTCCGGCAATGCACCAGTGCGAAATCTCGTGCAGCGCGCTGGCATAAAAGCCGTGGGCAAAGACGATGCGGTTATAGGGCACCTCGTCATCTGCTGGAAGATAGATCGGTTCGTCATCGCCTTTAATCAGACGGGTATTAAAATCATCGGCAAAACAGCCGTCGAAGATTTCGATCAGCTGTTCGTATTTATGCGTACTGTTCATTAGTTCATCCCCAACCAGCGGAGGATCTCCTGTCCATGGCTATCATAAAGAAGTTTCGCGCTCATCACCGCCGACACCACAACGATCATTGGCCGAATCAGTGACTGTCCTTTGCTCAGCACCAGTCGCGATCCCGCGCGAGCGCCGATAAACTGCCCGGCCATCATCACAAAGCCGGTCGCCCAAATCACCTTGCCGCCAATAATAAACAGCAGCAGGCCGCCAACGTTGGACGTCGCGTTAAGCAATTTTGCATGCGCGGTCGATTTTGCCAGATTGAACCCCGCCAGGGTGACGAAAGCCAGCGCGTAAAAGGATCCGGCGCCCGGGCCAAAGAAACCATCGTAAAAACCGACGCAGCCGCCAGCCACCAGGGCAAACGGCAGACCGTACAGACGTCGCTGCCGGTCCTCTTCGCCGAGTTTCGGCATCAGCAGAAAATAGAGGCCAATGCCGATAACCAGAATTGGCAGTATCTGTTTGAGAACATCAGACTGGACGTGCTGGACCAGCAGCGCGCCGCCGGTCGAGCCGAGAAAGGTCATCAGAATATTGAGCTTCTGGTCGGCCAGATTCACTACCTTGCGGCGGATGAAATAAAGCGAAGCGGACAGCGACCCGCCGCAGGCCTGCAGCTTATTCGTTGCCAGCGCCTGCGCTGGAGGAAGACCCGCCGCCATCAGTGCCGGGACGGTTAATAGCCCGCCGCCGCCCGCCAGGGAGTCAATAAATCCCGCCAGAATGGCCACGAAAAACAGCACCACCATTACCGTCGGCGATACCATAAAAAGATCGATAAAACTATCCATTAAAGAACATGCTCATCCAGTAGCGCCTGGCAGGAAGGGGGCAGCGGAGGCGGCGTCTTCTTCACAGGTGGGGTTGATCCTGGTTTAGGGGGTTCAAACCAGCTTTGTAATTCCGCACCGCAGCCATCGCCGGCCGGTGGCGGAGCCTGATCTTCGCACTCAAGGCTGCCTGCCGGACAGCGCAGGCGCACGTGCATATGCGCCCGGTGCTGGAACCATGGGCGAACTTTGCGTAGCCAGTCGCGATCGTTACCGGCATCCAGGCACAGCTGCTGCTTAATTGCCGGGTTGACGAAAATACGCGTGACGTCGCTATCTTCCGCCGCCATCTTAATCAGCTGGCTAATTTGCGGGCTCCACAACGACGGCACGACGCGCTTACCATCGCGGGCCACCAGATCCAGCGCCTGCGGCTTCAGCAGCTGAGCTGAACTCCAGCGCGCCTGCGGAAGCTGCAGAAAAATATCGACGTCAAGCCCGGACTGATGGCTGGCATGACCGCCGTTGAAACGCCCCCCGGCCGGCATCCCCATATCGCCAATCAGTACCGTTCCCATACCTCTGTTATACGCCTGGTTGCTTAGACGCTGAATAAACTGCACGAGATCCGGATGGCCGAAGTAGCGGCGCTGATCGGTACGCATCACCTGATAGCCGGTGGCGTTTAACGGCAGCGCCTGCGCGCCAACGATGCAGCCATTGGCAAATGCACCGATCGACTGCGGGCTGCCGCTGATGGGCTGGGTGATTTTCTGCCACGGCGTTGCCGCCAGGCTGGTACCGCTGGCGAAAAGCGCCAGCAGTGCGATAACGGTTTTTTTCATCTATTACCAGCGTGGAATTGATGTCGTCACGTCGCCATTTTGCGCGCGCTGACGCATAAAGTGATCCATAAGCACGATCGCCAGCATCGCTTCGGCAATCGGTACCGCACGAATGCCAACGCAGGGATCGTGACGCCCTTTGGTGATCATCTCGACTTCTTCGCCAGAGCGATTAATCGTATGTCCCGGAACGGTAATACTGGAGGTAGGCTTCAGCGCAATGATCGCCACGATCTGCTGACCGCTGCTGATACCACCGAGAATGCCGCCCGCGTGGTTGCTCTGGAAACCCGCTTTGGTAATTTCATCGCGGTTTTCGCTGCCGCGAAGCTTCACCACCTCAAAACCATCGCCAATTTCCACGCCCTTCACCGCATTAATGCTCATCAGCGCGTGCGCAATGTCCGCATCGAGGCGGTCAAATACCGGCTCACCGAGCCCAGGCGGAACGCCATCGGCCACCACGGTTACTTTCGCTCCGATGGAGTCGCCCTCTTTTTTCAGGCCGCGCATCAGTTCATCGAGCGCTTCAATTTTCTCCGGATCCGGACAGAAGAACGGGTTTTGTTCAACCTGTTCCCAATCTTTGATAGCCAGAGGAATATCCCCCATCTGGGTCAGGCAGCCGCGAATCACAATCCCGAATTTCGCGGCGAGGAATTTCTTGGCAATCGCTCCGGCAGCCACGCGCATAGCGGTTTCACGGGCAGAGGAACGACCGCCGCCGCGATAGTCGCGCAGGCCATATTTCTGTTCGTAGGTGTAGTCAGCGTGACCCGGGCGGAAAACGTCTTTAATCGCGCCGTAATCCTGAGAACGCTGATCGGTATTCTCAATCAGCAGACCAATGCTGGTCCCGGTAGTCACCCCCTCGAATACGCCGGAGAGGATTTTAACCTGGTCCGGTTCGCGGCGCTGGGTAGTATAGCGCGATGTTCCCGGACGTCGGCGATCGAGATCGTGCTGCAGATCGGCTTCGGTTAGCGGAATGCCGGGCGGTACGCCGTCGACGATACAGCCCAGCGCCAGGCCGTGCGATTCGCCAAACGTCGTGACGCGAAAGAGTTGTCCAATTGTGTTTCCTGCCATCACGGCTCCGTTCTTGTCGTTATGTTTGCGTGTTGTTTTAGTCTTTATAGATGCCGAAATGCGCGCGGGCGGCAATCAGCTGCGGTTTAGTCAGCATAAAGACGCCATCGCCGCCGTTTTCAAACTCCAGCCAGGTAAATGGAACGTCAGGATACTGTTCCATCAGATGTACCATGCTGTTGCCGACTTCACAAATCAGGATACCGTCATCGCTGAGATAATCCGGCGCGCAGGCCAGGATCCGCCGAGTCAGCTTCAGGCCATCGCTACCGGACGCCAGGCCGAGAACCGGTTCATGACGATATTCACCCGGCAGGTCGGACATATCTTCTTCATCGACGTACGGCGGGTTAGTGACGATCAGATCGTATTGCACCTTCGGCAGGTCGCGGAACAGATCGGAGCGAATTGGCGTCACGTGGTGAATTAAGCCATGGTCTTCTACGTTCTGCTCGGTAACGGCCAGCGCGTCAGGGGAAATATCGACCGCATCGACTTCCGCTTCCGGAAAAGCGTAAGCGCAGGCGATAGCGATACAGCCGCTGCCGGTGCACATATCGAGGATGTGCTGCGGATAGTGGTCAATCAGGCCGGAAAAATGGTTATTAATGAGTTCGCCAATCGGCGAGCGCGGCACCAGCACGCGCTCATCGACGTAAAACTCATGTCCGCAGAACCAGGCTTTGTTGGTCAGATAAGCGACCGGAATGCGTTCGTTAATGCGGCGAATCACGCGCTCAACGATGCGGTGTTTCTCACTGGAAGTCAGGCGCGCGGTGCGCATATCTTCCGGAATATCGAGCGGCAGATACAGCGACGGCATCACCAGCTGCACCGCTTCGTCCCACGGGTTGTCGGTACCGTGTCCGTACCAGATATTTGCAGCGCTGAAGCGACTAACCGCCCAACGCAGCATGTCCTGAATGGTATGAAGCTCATTAACGGCTTCATCAACAAAAATTTTATCCACGCTATCCCCCAGGGCACGCTCTGCTATAAATTCGGCGGCTAGTTTGCCACGAAGACGGGGATAAATCAGCATTCTTACGTCACGCTGAGGGGGAAAAAGAGGTTTTCCTTGCCTGGATGCGTGGCGAGTCGGGTAAACTACCGGCAAAGAAAAAATGAGACCAGGTAATGAAAAAGAAAACAACGCTAAGCGAGGAGGATCAGGCATTGTTCCGGCAGCTAATGACCGGCACTCGTCAGATTAAGCAGGACACCATTGTTCACCGTCCGCAGCGCAAAAAAATCGCTGAAGTACCGCCCAAGCGGCTGCTCCAGGAGCAGGCCGATAACAGCCACTACTTTTCCGATGAGTTTCAGCCGTTGCTGAATACCGAAGGATCGGTGAAGTATGTGCGTGCTGACGTCAGCCACTTTGAGCTGAAAAAACTGCGTCGGGGTGATTATTCGCCGGAGCTGTTTCTCGATCTGCACGGTTTGACCCAGCAGCAGGCCAAGCAGGAGCTGGGGGCGTTGATTGCCGCCTGCCGTCGCGAGCACGTATTTTGCGCCTGCGTAATGCACGGGCATGGGAAGCATATTCTCAAACAGCAAACGCCGCTATGGCTGGCTCAGCACCCGCATATCATGGCGTTTCATCAGGCACCAAAAGAGTACGGCGGTGACGCCGCACTGCTGGTACTGATTGAAGTTGAAGAGTGGCAACCGCCGGAGCTTCCGTAAAACGTCGGCTCCGGAGGAAATCAGATAGCTTTCGCCATCTTCAAATTGCAGGGGCTCATTTGCCAGTTGAACTCGCCTTTGCCGCTGGCATCAAGCGTAACGCAGGCAATCGCCGAAGTGGTGAACATCGGGGGAGTTTCCCCCGGGCACAGCTCTGAGACGAGGTACCCCACCAGAGGGAGGTGGGACACGACCAGCGCCGTCGCCACACCTTCATTCGCCAGCGCCTGGAGATAAGCGCTGACCATGCCAACATCGCCGCACGGCGTGAGTTCCGGCATCACGTCGACATCTTTTGGCAGATTCATGCACTCCCCAACGATTTCCAGCGTCTGTTCTGCACGCAGGTAGGGACTGACAAGAACTCGCTCAATATCCACTTTTTGACCTTTCAGCCAGGTTGCCATCTGACGAGACTCATCGCAACCGCAGACGGTTAATGGACGAACCGAGTCACTGGCTGCATCGAGGGCAGCGTCGCCGTGACGCATGATAAAAACTTGCATATTGCACCGCTTTTGTTAACCAGAAGCACCGCGGTCTTACCCACGTAGACGATACGCAGGTGACCCGGTGGCCGGGCATTGTGCCTGATCCATTCAACGAATGAAACGCTGTTTTTTACCTCAATGGCGTAAGTATAGTCAACTATCGCTTACAAAATCGCCAAAGCACCGCGCCATTCACTAACGGATTTACCTTCTTTGACCACAACTTAGGTCGTACGTTCATCAGCGGGCCAAAAGGTCGCCCCCTGCTCGGCCATGTGTAACAAAGTGTCACATGGTGTAAAACGCGGGCCGTATTGAGCGGCCAGACGCTGCAAAATCGCTGCGACTTCCCCCGCCCCCAATCTATCCATATAGCGGAACGGGCCGCCAAGGAACGGCGGAAAACCAATGCCAAACACGGCGCCGATATCGCCATCGCGAGCGTTGCGAATAACCTGCTCATCGAAGCAGCGCGCCGCTTCGTTGAGCATCATCATGACGCAGCGTTCCGCCACCTGCCGCGCGGACAAGCGCGCCTGTGGAGAAGCGATACCCAGCAGGTTGTAAATCGCCGGGTCGGGCCGTTTTTTGCTTTTACGCCCTTTTGCCGCATAAAGATAGAAACCCCGGTTATTTTTTCTCCCTTTGCGATCGTCATTCAGAATTGCGCTAATGATGTTTGCAGGCGGGCTAAAACGCTCTCCCCATGCCGCCTCCAGAACGGGAATAATTTTAGTGCCGGTATCGATCCCCACTTCATCAAGAAGCTGAATTGGCCCTACCGGAAAGCCAAATTGAACCAACGACTTATCAATGTGATCGATCGGCTCCCCTTCTATTAACAGGCGCATGGCTTCATTAATATAGGGCGCGAGAATTCGGTTAACATAAAATCCGGCTTTATCCGCGACGACAATCGGCGTTTTCCCCTGCAGCTTCGCCAGCTTTACCACCGTGGCAATAGTCTGCCGATCGGTACCACGATGTGGAATCACTTCGACCAGCGGCATTTTTTCTACCGGGCTAAAAAAGTGCAGGCCGATAACCCGCTGAGGTCTGCTCGCTTGCGCCGCGATCTCTGCGATCGGTAAAGACGACGTATTAGAGGCAAAGATCGTCTCCGGGTGGCAGTGTTGTTCCACTTCGCTGACCATTTTCTGCTTGAGCGCCAGATCTTCAAATACCGCTTCGATCACCACATCGCGATGGGCAAAACCCTGGTAATCCAGCGAACCGGTAATCAACCCCATCTGGCGATCGCGCTCGCTGGCGCGCAGATAGCGGCGGCGCACCTGTTTATCGAGCAGATCCCAACTGTATTTCAATGCATGATTTATCCCGCGCGGCTGAATGTCCTTAATGCGGACCGGCAATTCTCCTTTGCATGCGGTGACGTAGGCGATGCCGCCCCCCATCAGTCCTCCGCCAAGAATGCCTACGCTACGCAGCGCGACGGGCTGAGCATCCGCACCGCGATCTTTTTTAAGATCGGTGCTGGCGAAAAAAATCGATCGTAGCGCCTGCGATTGCGGCGTCATCGCCAGCTCGCCAAAAGCGCGGGCTTCTTCTGCGTATCCGCTGCTGCATCCCTGCGCCAGTCCGGTCTCAATCACCTGCAGAATGCGCTCAGTTGCCGGGTAGTTGCCCTGGGTTTTGTGATGCGTCTTTTTCGCTACCAGACGAAACAGCAGGCTGCGGGCGAGAGGTCCTGCGAGAATACGTTCGCGCGCCGGGACGGTACGGCTTGCCGGACGACCTTTAAGAGCCCGTTCAACTGCGGTTTGTAGCAGGATGGTCTGTGGCACCACTTCATCGACCAGTCCCGCCTTCAGAGCCTGACGCGGGCGAAGCTGTTTGCCGGTCAGGATCATCTCCAGCGCGCTGCTGACGCCAATTAATCGCGGTAAACGCTGGGTGCCGCCAGAACCTGGCAGCAGGCCCAACTGAACTTCCGGCAGGCCAAGCCGGGTTTTATTATCATCGCTGCATACCCGCCCGTGGCAGGCCAGTGCCAGTTCCAGGCCGCCGCCCAGGCATGCGCCGTGAATTGCGGCAATCACTGGAATGGGGAGCCCGTGGATCTCGGCCATGATTTGCTGCCCCTGGCGGGCCAGCGCCTCCGCTTCCTGAGCGGAATGACAGCGGGCAATCATGTTGATATCGGCCCCGGCGATAAAGTTATCCGCTTTTGCTGAAATAAATACCGCGCCGCGCAGTTCTTTATTGTCACGGAGCTGACGGATAATTCCCCGCACCTCGCTGGCGAACTCAGCTTTCAGGGTGTTCATTTTTTCACCTGGCGCGTCAATGGTGATGACGGCGATATTGTCCGGGCGAACCTCAAGCGTAAATGCCGATACGGTTTCCATCATTCGGCCTCCAGAACCATAGCTGAACCCAACCCACCCGCCGCGCAGGCGGTAACCAGCCCAAACCCTCCGCCGCGACGCCGCAGTTCATGCAGCGTTTGGGTAATCATTCGCGCGCCGGTGGCGGCAAAGGGATGGCCGTAGGCAATCGAACCGCCAAGCACGTTGAATTTGCTCTCATCGACTTCGCCGATAGCCTGCGAGCGGCCAAGTACCTCACGGGCAAATCGATCGCTGGCCATGCATTGCAAATTCGCCAGCGTTTGCGCAGCAAAGGCTTCATGCATATCAATCAGGGTTAAATCGGCCAGCGTCAGCCCGGCTCTTTCCAGCGCCAGCGGTGTCGACCACGCCGGACCCAGCAGCATATCCTGACGAACATCAATCGCGGTAAAAGCGTAGCTGCGCAGGTAGCCCAGCGGGATTAGCCCAAGCGCTTTAGCCCGGGATTCGGTCATCAGGATCACCGCCGCCGCCCCATCGGTTAACGGCGTACTGTTAGCGGCGGTCACGCTACCGTGTTTGCGATCGAAGGCCGGACGTAACTTTTGGTAATCTGCCAGCGTTGAATTCTTACGGATGTTGTTATCCTGTTCCAGAGGTTCACGGAACGGCGGCGTGTAGGCAGTCATGACTTCTGCCGTTAATTTCCCTTCCTCCCAGGCCCTCACCGCAAGCTGGTGCGAACGAAGCGCCAGCGCATCCTGCCGCTCACGCGTGATACCCCACGTTTTCGCCATCTGCTCAGCGGTATCGCCCATCCGCAGACCGGTGGAATATTCGGCAACAGCTGGTGGCACAGGGAGAAGATCGCGGAAACGCAGCCGGGAAAAGAGCTTCATGCGCTGTCCCAAAGTGCGGGCTTTGTTGGCATCAACAAGCGTTCTGGCAAGTTTTTTGCTCACGCCAATGGGCAATACGGAAGAGGAGTCGGCCCCGCCGGCGATGCCTGCATGAATGGTTCCCGCCATCAGGCTCTCGGCGACGTTGGCCACCGCCTGAAAGCTGGTCGCACAGGCGCGACTGACGCTATAGGCATCAGTATGTACGCTCATACCGGTACCCAGCACAATTTCCCGCGCGATGTTCGGTGCTTCCGGCATCTGTACCACCTGACCAAATACCAGCAGGTCTATTATATCCGCGGGGATATTGCTGCGAGCCAGCATTTCGCCGACCACCAGCTTACCTAAATCAACGGCTGGAACGCCGTGGAAAGCCGTCGCCTGCCGGGCAAACGGCGTACGTAAACCGCTGACGATGGCGATACGATCGCCCTGACGGGTAACTAGCGGTAATGCCTGACTCATAACGCTCCCCTGTTAACCAATAAAACAAAGTGGTCTGACCTGATAACAGTTTTAACTAATATTTTACATTAAGCCAATCGGGGAACAGAAAAAGTGCGAGCCAAAACACATTGATTAGAAAAGATAACGCCCCTGCGAGGAGGAGCGTTTGGGAAGGGATTAACGCAGGCCGAGCTGGAAAATCAGGGTTTCAGCTTCGCAGCTGAACACGAAATCGATATCCAGCTTCACGCCGCCATCAACTTCAGTAAAGGTCGGGGTGATTTTGCACGGCTCCGATTCAACGTTACGCGCTCTTTCACTCAATGCGGCAAGCATTTCTTCCGCTTCGGCGCGGTTCGCAAACACGCGGCTATAAGATGCGGTGCAATCGGTGTTGTCCATGATGGTACCAACATCCATACAGCAGCAAACCGGGGTTTCATCAGCACTGCATTTACTCATTGTAGATTTCCTCTGTATATGCACTCAGGGTGCCAGACAAATAATGTGCTTATTTTACGCCCGGGGCATGCCTGCCTCCAGTCGTTAATGGCGACAAAGGAGATAAGTGACCGAAATCACACTTAAAAATGATCCAAAACAAAAAGTGCCTGCTTTGGATTGCGGGTACCCCGGCAAATTTGCCAACTGGATCGCGTTTCTTAGATCACAATTGAAAAAACTTATAAACAAACTTGCAACATATCATCTGGTCAGACCTATACTCAGCGCACTGGTCTGATTTCTCTGTCGTAAAGCAGACCCTACACTTCGCGCTCCTGTTACAGCATGTAACATTGTTTAAATAAAAATAACTCTATGAGGTTATGGGCATGAGCCAGAAAACCCGCCTTACCCAATCTGCCCTTGCAGTGGCTGTAGCACTTGTTTCAAGCCAGGCCTGGTCGGCAGGCTTTCAGTTAAACGAATTCTCTTCATCGGGCCTTGGTCGCGCCTATTCAGGTGAAGGAGCTATTGCTGACGATGCTGGAAACGTCAGCCGTAACCCGGCATTGATTATGATGTTCGACCGTCCGACTTTCTCGGGCGGCGCTATTTTTGTCGATCCTGATGTCAACGTCACCGGCAGTTCAGTTATCGGTAATGACGCCAGCCAGGACAATATCGCGCCAACCGCATGGGTACCCAATCTGCACTTTGTGGCGCCGATTAACGACCAGTTTGGCTGGGGGGCTTCTCTGACGTCTAACTATGGTTTAGCCACCGAATTCAACAATGATTTTGCCGCGGGCTCAATGGGCGGTACAACCGACCTCGAAACCCTCAACCTCAATCTGAGCGGCGCCTATCGTCTCAACGATCACTGGAGCTTTGGTTTAGGCTTTGACGCCGTCTATGCCAGAGCTAAACTAGAGCGCTACGCGGGCGATTTACCGGATATTATCGGCGCGCAGCTACCGGGAATGGTGAAAGCCGGCAAACTCTCTCCGGCCCAGGCCGCGGCAATTGGTCAACAGGCTGGCGGTATCAGCCGCGATACGCAAATCGCTCGTCTGAAGGGTGATGAGTGGGGCTTCGGCTGGAATGCGGGCATTTTATATGAAGTCGATAAAAACAACCGCTACGGCTTAACCTACCGCTCTGAGGTCAAAGTTGATTTTGACGGAGATTATAAGAGCAGTCTGCCGTCATCCCTCAACCCTATTAACTCTGCCCTCGGTCTGGGACTGCCTTACGGCACAGGTGGTTCGACAATCGGCGGTTCTCTGACGTTGAATCTGCCCGAAATGTGGGAAATCTCAGGTTATAACCGCGTAGCGCCAAAATGGGCCGTTCACTACAGCCTGGCTTATACCAGCTGGAGCCAGTTCCAGGAGCTGAAAGCCACCAAAACCAGCGGCGGCGAAACGCTGTTCTATAAAGATGAAGGTTTTAAAGATTCCTATCGTATCGCTCTGGGTACCACCTATTACCATGACGATAACTGGACCTTCCGTACCGGTATCGCCTTTGATGATAGCCCGGTTCCGGCTTCTAATCGTTCTATCTCTATCCCGGATCAGGATCGCCTGTGGCTCAGCGCCGGTACGACTTACGCCTTTAATAAAGATGCTTCCGTCGACGTCGGTGTGTCCTATATGCACGGTCAGCACGTCGAATTTACAGAAGGGCCGTATACCTTTAAATCAGAAGGTAAAGCCTGGCTGTACGGCGCGAACTTTAACTACCGTTTCTAATCAACAGCAGCAACAAAAAAGGGTGAACATCATGTTCACCCTTTTTACTTTCAACCCGACGGTTACTGTGAATCGATATCTTTGAGATCGCCTTCGATCGCCTGAGCGTTGGGGTTCTCATTCGGAGAAAGTTTACCGCCGTTGGCGATAAAATCATGACGCTGGAAGTAAGCTTCACGCATCAGGATATACGGATCGGAGGACTGACGGAGCAAGCCATCGGAATCCAGCAGCTGCGCGCGGGTTTCGACTCCCTCTACCATCCATTTACCAATAGACATCGGCCATGTCAGCCAGGAAAGAACCGGATACAAGTCATCAGCCATATCACCGCCTTCATCACGCAGCGTAAAGCTGCCGTAGAAAGGCAACTGCACATAGGGGCCGTATCCCACACCATAGTGACCCAGGGTGCTACCGAAGCGAGCAGGCTCAACGCGTTGCAGTTTTGGATTCGCCATTCCCGCTACATCAACCAGCCCACCCATCCCGAGGAGTGTGTTCAGGAAGAAACGCGTAAAGTGCACCATACCTTTATAGGGATCGCCCTTCAGGAAGGAGTTCACCATTACCGCAGGTTCTTCAAGGTTGCTGGTAAAATTGCTCAGACCATTACGCGCCGGCTGCGGAACATAATCTCGCCACGCTACGGCAACAGGCCGAAGAACATAAGGATCGACAACATTGTAGTTGAAGTTGAACATGGTTCGGTTAAAACCTTCAAGCGGATCTGAACGCCCCTGCGGTAGATCGCCAGAACCAGAACTGGCGCACCCCACCAGCAATGTGGCGCCAAGCGCAAGCGCCGACAGGCGAAAATTCATAGGTATCTCCCTGTTAATTTTAGCTATCGCTGGGGGTTATCCGAGGACAGCCGCCTCCATTAAGATATCGCCCGTAAGCATGTGCCTGCTTTCAGCATAGCCTTTTTTGGCATCGTTGTTGATGCCCCCGATTCTATACACATTTTGCAATTTCCGTATTGCTAATCTTGTCATTACAAAGAATTTAGGAGCTTATCCACTCCAAATAACCGAAACCGCTCTACGATTATAATAAAGACCAGCCGTTGAGGAAAAGTTATGAAGCCGCAAACTCACCATGATAGTGAAGATGTTGAGGTTGAAAGTGAAGAAAAACAGAATGGTGAAGAAATTGAGGTGGATGAAGAACGCCTGCCTTCACAGGCGATGGCTACGCATGAAGTGATTCGCCAGGAAGGAGAGAAAGAGCTTGAGCGCGATGCCATGGCGCTCCTCTGGTCAGCGATTGCAGCAGGACTCTCAATGGGGGCTTCGCTGGTTGCCAAAGGCATATTCCATGTCCATCTCAGCGAGCTGCCCGGCGGTTTTTTGCTGGAAAATCTCGGCTACACCTTTGGCTTTGTTATCGTCATTCTCGCTCGGCAACAGCTGTTCACCGAGAATACCGTCACCGCCGTCCTGCCGATTATGCATAAACCCACGCTCAGCAATATCGGCCTGCTGTTACGTTTATGGGGTGTTGTACTGGCGGGTAACTTAATTGGAACCGCTATCGCAGCATGGGCGTTCGATGTCATGCCCGTGTTCGATGAACCGACTCGCGAAGCCTTTCTTAAAATCAGCCTGAAGGTGATGCAAAACCCTCCGCTGGAGATGTTTGCCAATGCGATTATCTCCGGTTGGCTGGTCGCAACCATGGTGTGGATGTTTCCCGCCGCAGGCTCCGCGAAAATTATCGTCATCATCCTGATGACCTGGCTTATCGCCCTGGCGGACACTACGCATATTGTGGTGGGCAGCGTCGAGATTTTCTACCTGGTGTTCAACGGCACGCTGCCGTGGCAGGAATTCATCTGGCCGTTTGCGCTCCCGACCCTTGCCGGAAACATCTGCGGTGGGACCTTTATTTTCGCGTTATTAAGCCATGCTCAGATCCGTAATGATATGAGCCACGAGAAGAAAGCCCGTGCGGCTGAAGAGAGAAAAAAGCGCTAAATGGCTATAGATTAAGCAGTTGGGCCGCGCAAGCTTAACGTGCGCCGAAAATAACGCTATAATCCCGGCGCCATGTCCCCTTAGTTAAATGGATATAACGAGCCCCTCCTAAGGGCTAGTTGCAGGTTCGATTCCTGCAGGGGACAATCTGCCTTGTTACATCAGGAAATCCCTGCCTGACACCCCGCCACCTTTAGAGATATTTTCGTGTTGCAGGCCTGATGCAAGCGATGGCAGCCCGCTGTTCAACCTTCCAGCTACGCTCGTTAACCGGCGTTTATCGAACAGTTTACGTTCTGAGAACTCCCACCTCCAGCTAAAGCACACGATCCCGTATTGTCATTAACGTCGTATACACCTCCGGATTCAATTCACTACATAAATAATTAAATGCAAATCATTCCCTGTAATAATAGCTATCAATTATAATTTTCTATTAGCGATATATTTAATTACTGCAGAAAAAGTGATAGACTGCACGACAGATAACGGTCTGACCCGATTCACCAATTGATATACAACATCATCTCTGATAAATTATTTAGCATGAATTAAACATCATACAATCATCAATACGTAGACAAAATTCAGCTTAAGAAACTCAAAAGCCAACCTATTTTTCATAAGATAATAATGACCATGGAAAGAAAAGAACGGAACATATGGAAACTCAACAACCTTCCGCCACTGGAATATTGTTCAATCTCTCGCGCTCAAAAATTATTAAATTGTGAATTAGAAGATCTGCTTCATTGGCATGATATTGGTGCAATAAGCCTTTGCATCAAATTAGGCAGAACCAACGGAACGTTAAAGAGTGCTATCCGCCATCAGCAGGGCGGCAACAAACCCTATTTTTTTAACACATCAAATATTGATGAATTGAGCAGAAGCGAAAGATCGTGGTCCCCTCACTCCAAAATAAACAAAATTTTTAGATTCAATGAAAGTGAACCGAACCTGGATGCCCAATATGGAACGCCTGTTACCCAGTTAAAACTCCGGGTTTCCGTATCTGGCCTGTGGTACAGCCACACGAGGAATTTAACGGAAGTACTAGAAAACCCCGATAGCATCATTACTGAACAGCGGATCAGCATCATTTCACCGGCAAGAAACGTCCTCTTCTGTCACTTCACCCCCGATGAGGATGAGAAGCCAACCATCACGATGAATAAACTTTACATCACTAATCAGGCGATTGAGAAAATTTATGAGCATACTATCAGCAGCCGCCCTCTGGAATTTGCAGAAAAACCGCTAAATATTATTGAGGATAAAGAGGTGCATAATCCCTCAATTATTCTTCAAAATAAACTGCTCATTGAATTCATCAATCACATCATTCAAGCCAACCCACACTTTGGTGATAACATTCTAAACGCAACGGAAAACAATAAAAATAAAATATTCAACATCGCAATGGATAAACTAAGGGCAGAAGGCGTGGTTTCCAGCTACGGCAGCATCAATCTCCCGGCATCAGAATACACGCTCAAATGACTAACAGTGAATTTAAACATTAGAATAAAAACCCTTTCTGGCGCCATGAAGCGGTGGCGCATACCACCGTTTTAAACGTCAAATGGCCTTCAATATAATTTCAGATATGAACCTGACTTCATAATAAGACCATACTTTATGAATTACCAGTCTGCTAATAAGTCATTTCATATAAACATAAATCAACATAACAACAAAGCTCGCTTATTCAGTATCTGTAAGACCTTCTCTGATCTTCATCGCAGCCCGATGCGCCATCAGTATAAATTCGCGGGCCGCGGCGCTTTGCCAGGCACCCTTTCGCTGTAGCAGACATGCGGTTCTCGCGAGTAACGGTGGGGTGAGTTCAATGGCAGTGAGATCGTCACGCGCCAGAATAATGGACGCCGGAAGCAGGGTTGCCAGCGATGTGCGTTCTACCACGGCCAGGAGAGCGCTAATCGAGTTAGCCTCCATCTGAACTTTCGGTTGAATATCACGCTGCCGGCAGTAACGTTCGATTTGCTGGCGAGTCGCGAAAGCGCGACTGAGCAGAATCAGAGATTCCTGACTGAGCGCAGCCAGCTTGACGCGATCGGCCGTCGCCAGAGGGTGACGCCGGCCTACCACCAGCGCCAGGGTTTCCGAAAGCAGCGGCTGATAAACAATATCTCGCGCATCGTTGCCTTCAAAAGCAATGCCGATATCGAGCTCATCATTGAGCAACATGGTCTCCATTCGCTCCTGGGTCATCTCTTGCAAATCCAGCGTAATATTTGGGTAACGTTGATAGAACGAAGCCACCAGCGGCCCCACAAAGTAAGTCGTAAAGGTAGGCATCATCGCAATACGTAGCGAACCGCGCTGCAGGTCCTCCACATCATGAAGCGCACGCTGCCCCTCAGCGAGCTCCTGCCGCGCCCTGTGCGCGTACGTCAACCACACCTTCCCGGCATCCGTCAGACAAGTATGACGCCCGCTGCGATCAAAAAGCCGTACGCCCAGAGACTCCTCCAGCTGGCGAATCTGTTGCGATAAAGCCGGCTGCGAAATATGCAGTATCGCTGCGGCCCGCGTAAAACTACCTTGTTCAGCAACGGCAATGAAGTAATTGAGATGTCGCAGCAACATGAATTCACTCATAAGCAATTCAAATGAACTCAATCATAAATAAGTATTTTAACTTATCAAACAACAGGCGTACTCTCCCTGCGCCTTTTGACTGATAGCCCCAGGAGATCGCAATGAATTCCCCCCATCCTTACTTCAGCGCTCAACACGCCACGGTCACCCGGCAATGAATCAGACGCAACGTAACGGCGCCATGCTGCTGGTGTTGGTGCTTATCGGAATGAATATGCGTCCGCTGCTGACATCGCCAGGCCCGCTCCTTCCCCAGATACAGCAGGCAAGTGGTATGAGCTTCACGCTTGCCTCCCTGCTCACTGCGCTCCCGGTGATCGCGATGGGTCTGCTGGCGCTTGCCGGCGGCTGGATTAACAGCCGATTCAGCGAACGTCAAAGTATCGCCTTCAGTCTGTTAATCATCGCCGCCGGAGCTTTACTTCGCGAACTGGCGCCGCAGAGCGCGCTATTACTCAGCAGCGCGCTTCTTGGCGGGATCGGCATTGGTATTATCCAGGCGCTCATTCCTGCGGTAATAAAACGCCTGTTTCATCGTCGGACGCCTCAGGTGATGGGACTCTGGTCAGCGGCGCTGATGGGCGGTGGCGGTCTGGGAGCCGCATTTACGCCGTGGCTGGCGCAGCACAGCGCTATCTGGTATCACGCGCTTGCGTGGTGGGCGCTACCCGCAGCGACAGCGCTCCTTTGCTGGTGGCCGCTAAGCAGAACGTTACCTGTCCAGACGCCATCGACAATACAGCTCTCTGTTTTTCGCCATCGTCGAGCGTGGATACTTAGCCTCTATTTTGGTTTGATAAACGGCGGTTACGCCAGTTTGATCGCCTGGCTGCCACCCTACTATATGCAGTCAGGCTATAGCGCGCAGTTTAGCGGTACCCTTTTGGCGTTAATGACCGTCGGCCAGACTGGCGGAGCGCTACTTCTGCCTGTTCTGGCCAGGCATGAAGATCGGCGAAAGCTTCTGATGCTGGCGCTGGCGCTGCAGCTCATCGGCTTCTGCGGCTTTATCTGGCTACCGCAGCAGCTACCGCTTGCCTGGGCTATCTGCTGCGGTATTGGACTTGGCGGCGCGTTTCCGCTCTGCCTGGTACTGGCGCTCGATCACGCGAAGCAGCCCGCTATCGCGGGTCGCCTGGTGGCCTTTATGCAAGGAGTGGGCTTTATTATTGCAGGTATTTCCCCCTGGCTTTCAGGGCTGCTGCGGAGCTTAAACGGCAATTTCCTTCCGGGCTGGATGTTTCACGCCGCCTGCGTCCTGGCGTTAATGCTCCTCACATTGCGTTTTGCCCCGGCACGCTATCCGCAAGAGTGGCAACATCAGAACTCAGCCACTCGCTAAACCCGTCTAATCCTCTTACGGGATGGTTACCCCATCCCGTATTCAGGCAGAAAAAAGCCCAAAATCAAGTAACTATATCCCTACAAAAACCATTGTTAACGACCGTCGCCAGAATGAAATTTAATACCGAATGAAATTAATGTGTCGCCGAATCACGACACTCGTAAGTAACTAAAAATTAATAAAAAAATGGCTCTTGTTTCCCTCATTTTTTAGGCGTACATTAGCGCCATCTGGAGCCGTTTACGCTCAGAATTTACAGCTACCGCCGGCTAAAAAAGTGTCGTTTTAGTTAGCGATAGCTGAGCAGGCAATGAAGAGCAAATTCATGTAAGGCGTCTCGCCTAGAGCGCGGAGTGATGAGTCGTGAAATATTTCTTAATGGGCATTTCTTTTATGGTCATCGTTTGGGCCGGTACTTTCGCCCTGATGATCTAGCTTTAACGGTGTTAAAAAAAGGAGCCTCTCGGCTCCTTTTTTTATTCGTTGCTTTCGCTGGTTAACTTAGCCGCTGCCGGAAGCAGCCCGTCGGCGCGGAACATTGATTTAATACCGCGTACGGCCTGGCGGATACGATCGCGGTTTTCGATTAAAGCGAAGCGTACGTGAGTATCACCGTAATCACCAAAACCGATGCCGGGTGAAACGCAGACTTTAGCATCCTGCAGCAGCTTTTTAGCAAACTCCAGGGACCCCATGGCCGCGTACTGCTCAGGGATCTTAGCCCATACGTACATCGAGGCCTTCGGGCACTCCACCATCCAGCCCGCCTCATGTAACCCTTTCACCAGCACGTCCCGGCGGCGTTTGTACTGTTCGGCGATGTCGCGAACGCACTGCTGATCGCCTTCAAGCGCAGCAATAGCCGCAACCTGCAGAGGAGTGAAAGTACCGTAATCGTGGTAGCTTTTAATGCGCGCCAGCGCATTAACCAACGTTTTGTTACCCACCATAAAGCCAATACGCCAGCCCGCCATATTGTAGCTTTTTGAGAGCGTAAAGAATTCGACGGCCACATCGCGCGCGCCGGGAACCTGCATAATAGAAGGCGCTTTCCAACCGTCATACACAATATCGGCGTAGGCCAAATCGTGCACGACCAGTACGTCATAACGCTTCGCCAGCGCGACGACTTTCTCGAAGAACTCCAGTTCAACGCACTGCGCCGTCGGGTTGGATGGAAAACCGAGGATCATCATTTTCGGCTTCGGATAGCTCTCACGAATAGCGCGCTCAAGCTCATTGAAAAAATCCACGCCTTCAACGAGGGGAACTGAACGAACCTGAGCTCCGGCAATCACCGCACCGTAAATATGAATTGGATAGCTGGGATTCGGCACCAGCACGGTGTCGCCATGGTCAAGCGTCGCCAGCATCAGATGCGCCAGCCCCTCTTTTGAACCGATGGTCACAATCGCTTCTGATTCCGGATCGATCTCTACGTCATAGCGATCTTGATACCAGCGAGAAATCGCCCGGCGCAGTCGCGGGATGCCGCGAGAGGTGGAATAACCGTGCGTATCGGGGCGCTGGGCAACGGTACATAGCTTTTCAACGATATGCGGCGGCGTCGCGCCATCGGGGTTACCCATGCTGAAGTCAATAATATCTTCGCCGCGGCGTCGCGCAGCCATTTTGAGTTCGGCAGTAATATTAAAAACGTACGGGGGGAGACGATCGATACGCGTAAAACGGCGTTCAGGACTGAATTCAGCCATAGATTCCTCGGATTAACGTTAGCGCCCGGACCGTCCGAGCGACGCGGCTGCAACCGCAGCACGTTTAGAAAATAACCCGAATATTTTCTTCCTGTCGAGAGGTGGATTAAAAAAAATTTTTCACCCTAAAAACGGGCATCATTTCAGCTAAATACGGCAGAAAGAAGCGTCCTTGATATCACACCCCTCATAAAATTTAACATATTGATATCTTTAATTTTACGCAAAAAAGCACCGCCTGCGCAGACGCTATTGAAACTCAGCGCACCGTCATCAATCCCCTTTTATTTGTGTGACTTTTCCTCATTCCTCTCTTCGGCTGGTCTTCTGCGACGAGGTTTTCTATCATATTGCTTTCTCGCGATTAACACGGCGCACACATGCACGAAATTTTTACTATGCTGCTGGCGGTTTTTGACCGCGCGGCATTAATGCTGATTTGTCTCTTTTTCCTCATTCGCCTGCGCCTGTTTCGTGAACTTCTGCATAAATCCGCGCACACGCCAAAAGAGCTGCTGGCCGTTACCGCCATTTTCTCCCTCTTTGCCCTTTTCAGTACCTGGTCCGGCGTACCGGTCGAAGGTTCACTGGTCAACGTGCGTATTATCGCAGTCATGTCCGGCGGGATCCTCTTCGGCCCCTGGGTAGGCGCGATAGTGGGCGTCATTGCCGGCGTACATCGCTATCTAATCGATATTGATGGCGTCACCGCCATCCCCTGCTTTATCACCAGCATTGTCGCCGGTCTACTCTCCGGGTTAATCAGTCGTAAAGTCCCTAAAGCGCAGCGATGGAAAGCGGGGATCCTCGCCGGGATGCTGTGCGAAACCTTAACCATGGTACTTGTGGTGGCGTGGGCTCCATCGTTCTCGCTGGGGATAGATATCGTGTCAAAAATCGGTATTCCGATGATCCTTGGCAGCGTATGCATCGGTTTTATCGTTTTGCTGGTGCAGAGCGTTGAAGGGGAAAAGGAGGCCAGCGCCGCGCGTCAGGCGAAACTGGCGCTCGACATCGCTAACAAAACGCTCCCCTTGTTTCGCCACGTCAATAGCGAGTCCCTGCGTCAGGTATGCGATATTATCCGCCGCGATATTAATGCCGATGCCGTCGCCATTACCAATACTCAACATGTGATGGCCTACGTCGGCGTCGGGGAAATCAACTACCGGGATAACGACGACTTTATCAGCCCGACAACGCAACAGGCGATTCGCTATGGAAAAATCATTATTAAAAACAATGACGAAGCTCATCGGACGCCGGAAATACACTCTATGCTGGTCATTCCGCTATGGGAAAAAGGCATCGTCACCGGTACGTTAAAAATCTATTATTGCCACGCTCACCGCATAACCTCATCGCTACAGGAAATGGCGATTGGCCTGTCGCAAATCATCTCGACTCAGCTGGAGGTCTCCCGCGCAGAGCAGCTTCGTGAAATGGCTAATAAAGCCGAACTGCGCGCACTGCAAAGCAAAATTAACCCCCACTTTTTATTCAATGCCCTGAACGCGATTTCGTCGTCGATTCGCATGAATCCGGACACCGCGCGCCAGTTAATTTTTAATCTGTCGCGCTATCTCCGCTACAACATTGAATTAAAAGATGATGAACAAATAGACATCAAAAGGGAGCTGTATCAAATCAAGGATTACATCGCCATTGAACAGGCTCGCTTCGGCGACAAGCTGACGGTGATTTATGATATTGATGATGAAGTCAGCTTTATGATCCCCAGCCTGCTTATTCAGCCGCTGGTAGAGAATGCGATTGTCCACGGGATTCAGCCTTGTAAAGGTAAAGGGGTGGTGACCATCGGCATTAATGAGTGCGGAAATCGGGTACGAATTAGCGTTCGCGATACGGGGAACGGTATTGACCCTGCGGTAGTGGCGAGAGTCGAGGCTAACGAAATGCCGGGAAATAAAATTGGCCTGCTCAATGTTCATCATCGGGTCAAGCTGCTGTACGGCGAAGGCCTGCATATCCGACGCCTGACGCCAGGGACCGAAATCGCCTTCTATGTGCCTCACCAGCACGCGCCCCAGGCGGCCAGGGAGTCGCTGCTGTCATGAGCGGAGATAAAATGAAAGTCATCATTGTTGAAGATGAGTTCCTCGCGCAGCAAGAGCTCACATGGTTGATTAACACCCATAGCGAGATGGAGATTGTCGGCACCTTTGACGACGGGCTGGACGTACTGAAGTTTTTACAACACAACAAAGTCGACGCCATTTTTCTCGACATCAATATTCCTTCGCTGGATGGCGTACTACTGGCGCAAAATATCAGCCAGTTCGCGCATAAGCCCTTTGTTGTATTTATTACCGCGTGGAAAGAACATGCGGTGGAAGCCTTTGAGCTGGAAGCCTTTGATTACATCCTGAAGCCCTATCAGGAGTCGCGCATCATTAATATGCTGCAAAAGCTGACCAGCGCCTGGCAGCAACAGCAGCAGCCGAGCGCCGGTGCGATGCCTAATCCGGCCAGGGAAAATGACACCATTAACCTGATTAAAGATGAGCGGATTATCGTCACCAGCATTCACGATATTTACTATGCGGAAGCGCATGAAAAGATGACTTTTGTTTATACCCGAAGAGAGTCATTTGTGATGCCGATGAATATTACGGAGTTCTGCAACAAGCTACCGACGGCGCACTTTTTCCGCTGTCACCGCTCGTACTGCGTCAACCTGAACAAAATTCGCGAAATCGAACCCTGGTTTAACAACACCTATATTCTGCGGCTTCGCGATCTGGAGTTCCAGGTTCCGGTCAGCCGCAGCAAGGTCAAAGAGTTTCGCCAGCTCATGCATCTGTAGGAAAGTTACCCGGATAAGCGATTTATCCGGGTTAACGTCAGGATTAAAGAACCTGTCCCAGAGTCTGACGCAGGTGGGCTCCGGATCCCAGTAGCCCCGGATTGTCGTGGACGATCAGATAGACCGGGATATCCTGCACGAAGGCTTTAAACCGACCTTTATCTTCAAAACCGCCGCGAAAACCTGAAGCTTTAAAGAAATCGAGGAAGCGCGGCACAATGCCGCCAGCGATATACACGCCGCCAAAAGTACCGAGCGTCAGCGCCAGGTTACCGCCAAAGCGGCCCATAATGACGCAAAATAGCGATAGCGCGCGACGGCAATCGATGCAGGTATCGGCCAGCGCACGTTCAGTCACATCCTTAGGCTGCAGATTTTCCGGCAGACGCCCGTCAGATTTAACGATCGCATGATAAAGGTTCACCAATCCGGGCCCTGAAAGTACGCGCTCGGCGGAGACGTGACCCAGCTCGGTACGCAGCTCTTCCAGAATAATGCCTTCCTCTTCGCTGTTAGGCGCAAAATCCACGTGCCCGCCCTCTCCCGGCAGGCTCACCCAGCGCTTATCGACATGAACCAGATGAGCAACGCCCAACCCGGTACCTGCGCCATAGACGGCTATCGGCTTGCCTTCAATCGGCTTCGCGCCGCCAAACTGAATCAGATGTTCGGCTTTCAACATCGGGATCGCCATCGACACCGCCGTGAAATCATTAATGATTTCCAGATGCGAGAACCCCAGATTTTTTTTCATCTCGGCGATAGAAAATGCCCAGGTGTGGTTGGTCATCGCCACCCAATCGCCGGTAATGGGACAGGCGATGGCTATACAGCCGTCCTCAACCTTGACGTTATGCTCTTCCAGATAGACCTGAACAACAGCTTCAAGACTGGGATAATCGAGCCCGGAATAGGTCTTTGCACGGGAGATCTCCCCGCTTGCCAGATCGCACAACGCCAGACGAGCATTCGTTCCGCCTACGTCCCCTACTAAAGCAAATTTTGTCATTCCGTTACGGCTCCGCTAAAGTCAAAATAATTCTTTTGGCACACTCTAAATTCATGAAGCGCTAACAACAACGACCAACGCATAAGCGCCCCTGGTTTAGCGATCTGCGTCACAATTGAACTGAAATTCATGAAAAATTGAGCATCCTGGCGCTTACAATTTTCAGGTTGCATCATTACTTTATCGTTTCAGCACCATTTGCGTCGACGCTCTTTACGAGTCCATGCAAATTAGTGCCAAGGATACTCAGAAGGATATTTTCATGCTGCACCCACGCGCCAGAACCATGCTCCTATTATCGATACCCGCAGTCGTCATTGGTATTGCTTGCAGTCTGGTTTTAATCGTGGCGATGAAAATAGCCGCCGTTTTGCAAAATATCCTGTGGACCAGCCTGCCTGCGAGCGTAGGCATCAATGCCGATGGCCCTTTGTGGACGATGGCTATTCTCACCGGAACCGGCATCGCCGTTGGGCTGATCGTGCGCTTTAGTCCCGGGCACGCGGGACCGGACCCGGCAACAGAGTCGCTGATAGGCGCACCGGTCAGCACCAGCGCGCTGCCGGGTCTGCTTGCGGCGCTGATAGTGGGTCTGGCGGGCGGCGTTAGCCTGGGGCCGGAACATCCTATTATGGTCGTGAATATCGCCCTGGCGGCTGCGGTGGGCAGTCGCCTGTTTCCACGCATTACCCCTCTGGACTGGACGATTTTCGCCGCCTCCGGCACCATCGGCGCGCTATTCGGCACTCCGGTCGCGGCGGCGTTGATATTTTCGCAAACGCTGAACGGCAGCAACGATGTTCCCCTGTGGGACAAGCTATTTGCTCCGCTGCTTGCGGCGGCAGCGGGTTCCCTGACCACCAGCCTGTTTTTTCATCCCCATTTTTCGCTACCACTGCCTTATCTGTCGGAGCTGCGCTTCGTCGACATTATTAGCGGCGCCATCGTGACGCTTATCGCGATTGCCGTTGGCATGGTCGCCGTCTGGTGCCTGCCGCGTCTACACACGCTGATGCATCGTCTGAAAAATCCTGTGCTTACGCTGGGCGTCGGCGGGTTTTTATTAGGGATTCTGGGCGTCATCGGCGGGCATATCACGCTATTTAAAGGCCTTGATGAGATGCAGCAGTTGCCGGTAAGCCTGACGCTTGGCGCCAATGATTACCTGCTTATTGCCGTGATCAAGCTTGCGGCGCTGATACTTGCCGCCGCCTGCGGTTTTCGCGGCGGCCGTATTTTTCCTGCCGTGTTCGTCGGCGTCGCGCTCGGTCTGATGCTGCATGCACACGTTCCCGCCGTGCCGGCAGCCATCACGGTTTCCTGCGCTATCCTCGGCCTGACGCTGGTAGTGACGCGTGATGGCTGGCTGAGCCTGTTTATGGCGGCAGTGGTCGTGTCGGATACCACGCTACTGCCGCTACTGTGCATTGTTATGCTTCCGGCCTGGCTGCTGCTGGCCGGAAAGCCGTTGATGATTGCCAGAAAGAATAGCGATTAAACGCGACTGTTCCTCTCTTCCAGCGCCTGAGTGACCGTGCGCAGAAAGTCGGGGATATCCATTTTGGGCAGCATCACCTCTACCAGCGTCAGTTTGTCTGAGGCGACGCTGCTATTCATCGCTTCTCTCAGCTCATGCGTGCGAGTCACGCGCCAGCATCGGGACGGGACATCGGGAGCAAAAGCATCAGGCAGACGATTCCAGTCCCAGAGCGCAATATCGTTATACCGCTGCTCGGGGCCGTGAATCGCGCGCTCCACCGTATAGCCTTCGTTATTGAGCAACAGAATCAGCGGACGTTGCTTATCCCTGAGCATCGATCCCAGTTCCTGAATAGTTAACTGCGCTGCGCCATCGCCGAGAATCAGCACGACCCTTCTGTCCGCCGCTGCTATTTGCGCCCCGTAGGCTGCCGGAAGGGTGAAACCTATCGATCCCCATAGCGGCTGGACAATCAGCGTTGCGTCAGTGGGCAGCTTAAGCGCGGCGGCGCCAAAAGCCGCGGTTCCCTGATCGGCAAGAATAATGTCTCCCGGGCGGAGCTGTTCCTGCACCGTACTCCAGAAGTTTTTCTGCGTCAGGCTTCCTTCAGGCGCGCCGCTCACCCCGGGCGCCTGAATATTCGGCGGTACCCATTCCCCCGCCAGGCTTGCGGAGAGCTCGATGACTATTTCGAGCGCCTTATCCATCGGAACCCGGCTGAACCAATGGTCGCCCACCCGAACGGCAAACGGCTGGATTTCAATCGTTTTTTCCTGCGGCAGATGCTGGGTAAAGCCCGCGGTAATGGTGTCGGTAAAACGGGTGCCGATACAAATAATGGTGTCAGCGTTTTCAATGGCCTCGCGGGTTTCCTCTGCGCTCGCAATCCCGCTGTAAGTGCCAACAAAACCGCTTTGTTGCTCATCAAAAAGCCCTTTGCCCATTAACATCGTGGCGCAGGAGACGGGCACGCTGGCGACCCATTTTCGGAGAACATTTTGTAGCCCATAGCGCTGAGCAAGAAAATCAGCCAGCAGCGATACGCGACGACGACTTCTGAGCATCCGCTCCGCGTGCTCGCGGAATCCCGCCAGCTGGTTCTCATCGGCAGGCAGATTCGGAATAAGCAAAGGATGTGCAGGGGGTGTCGCTTTTGCCTTCGCCACATCGGCAGGCAGCATCAAATAACCGGGGCGATGATGGGTGAGCATCTCGCTGAGTACGCGGTCGATTTCATGGCAGGCATTTCCCGCCGCCAGTACCGCCTGAGAGCAGGTAATCTGCTCGCTCATGCGCGAGAAGTGGCTGAAATCACCGTCGCCCAGCGTATGGTGCAGCAGTTCGCCGCGCTGCTGCGCGCCGGTTGAGGGTGCGCCGACAATATGCAGAACCGGAACATGTTCGGCGTAGCTGCCGGCAATACCGTTAAGCGCGCTCAGTTCGCCGACGCCGTAGGTGGTCAACAGCGCGCCTGCGCCTTTGATACGCGCATAGCCATCAGCAGCGTAGGCCGCGTTGAGCTCGTTAGCGCAACCTACCCACCCTAAATTCTGCTGCGCAATAACGCTATCGAGAAACTGTAAATTGTAATCGCCAGGTACGCCAAACAAGCGGTCTATGCCGCAATCTACGAGACGATCCAGCAGATAATCGCCAATGGTATAAGTCGGTTGCATATCCTTACTCTCCTCTCGTGCAGGTAAGTTGAGTATTGAATAAGCAGTTGTGCTGTCCAGATTGCACTCAACAAAGACGGTGGAAAGCAAAATTTACGCGTTCCGGGAGTATACTCGCCGGCAAACATTCTTTAGTGTAAACGTATACACAACCCTGTTTTAAGTGCGGAGGAAGTATGGTTTACCAGGCAAACACCACGCGATATCAAACGATGGAATACCGCCGTTGCGGTCATAGTGGGCTAAAGCTACCGGCAATTTCTCTTGGGCTTTGGCATAATTTCGGCGACGAAACGCGGGTGGAAACCAGCCGTCAGCTTCTGCGTCACGCATTCGATCTCGGCATCACCCATTTCGACCAGGCCAACAACTACGGGCCACCGCCGGGTTCCGCGGAGAGCAATTTTGGTCGCATCCTGAAAGAGGACTTTTTGCCCTATCGCGATGAACTGATTATCTCCAGTAAAGCCGGTTACACCATGTGGGACGGCCCCTATGGCGACTGGGGCTCACGCAAATATCTGATTGCCAGCCTCGACCAAAGCCTTAAACGAATGGGCCTCGACTATGTCGATATTTTCTACCACCACCGTCCCGATCCTGAAACGCCGCTGCAGGAAACCATGCGCGCGCTGGATCATCTCGTCCGCCAGGGGAAGGCCCTGTACGTTGGATTATCGAATTATCCTCTCGATCAGGCCCGGGAAGCCGTCAATATTCTTAACGAGCTGGGCACACCGTGTCTGATTCATCAGCCTAAATATTCCATGTTCGAACGCTGGGTCGAGGGGGGCTTACTCGATTTCCTGCAGAGCGCAGGGGTGGGAAGTATAGCGTTTTCACCGCTTGCCGGCGGCCAGTTAACTAACCGTTATCTGCACGGCATTCCGGCGGATTCCCGCGCCGCCAGCGGCAGTCAATTCCTGCAACCGGATCAGCTTACCGAAAGCAAACTGGAAAAGATTCGTCAACTTGACGCACTGGCCGAAGCCCGCGGGCAGAAGCTCTCGCAGATGGCCCTGGCCTGGGTGCTGCGCGACGAGAAAGTAACTTCGGTATTGATTGGCGCCAGCAAAACCACGCAGCTCGACGATGCGATTGGCATGCTGGAAAACCGCCGTTTCACCGCCGAAGAACAGGCAACGATTGACGCAATCCTTGCGGTGTAAATTCATTTTTACTTTAGCAAAAAGTGCTCTCACTGGCGATTTAGGAGTTCCTCCGATGCGACGGGGCTTTACTGCCCCGTAATATCGGGTTAACAGGCCGACAACGGCCCCGATCGTGAAGGAGAAGAGTATGTTCAGGTCACTGATTTTGGCTGCAGTGCTTCTGGCTTCAGCGCCATTGGTCGCTAACGCTGGTGAAATCACCCTGTTGCCATCAATAAAATTACAAATTGGCGATCGCGACAATTATGGTAACTACTGGGACGGTGGCGGCTGGCGCGACCGTGATTACTGGCGTAAACACTATGAATGGCGCGATAACCGCTGGCGTCGTCACGATAACGGCTGGCATCGCGGCTGGGATAAAGGTAAAGCCTACGAACGCGGTTATCGCGAAGGCTGGAAAGATCGCGACGACCGACGCGGCGGGTGGGGACGAGGCCATGGCGGCCGCGGCCATGGTCACGGGCACCATTAATCGCAAAAGGGAGCCATCCGGCTCCCTTTTTAATTACCTGCTTAACCGACCAGCGTTCCAACAATCAGCCAGCCGTTGAGCACCACAACCACCGCGACAATCGCCCACCCCAGCACTTTCACCCACCGGGAATTGACCAGATCCCCCATCAGCCGCGCATTGCTGGTAAAGATGAGCAGCGGCACCAGCGCCAGGGCGATACCGAAGCTCAGCAAGACCTGGCTCATCACCAGAATACGCGTCGGATCAAGCCCCATCAAAATCACAATGAATGAAGGCAGCATGGTAATGGCCCGACGAAACCACAGCGGGATATGAAAGCGAATAAAACCCTGCATTACGACCTGCCCCGCCAGGGTGCCTACAACCGTGGAGGATAAACCGGCGGCGACCAGGCTCAGCCCAAAGATGGTGGCTGCCGCGTGGCTCAACAACGGCTCCAGCGTCAGATAGGCCTGATCGAGATCGGCAACGCCGGTGTGACCATTGAAATGGAAGGCCGCGGCGGCGGTCGCCATCATGGCCAGGTTAACAAAACCTGCGATGGTCATAGCGATGGCAACATCCCAGCGCGTGGCGTTATAGCGCTCTTTGCGCGTCCCCCCGTGCAGGTGCTGAGTGAGCGACGAGTGTAAATAGATAACATGCGGCATGATGGTCGCGCCCAATACCCCGGCGGCAAGGAATACCGCTTCGCTGGTTGGCAGAGACGGTACGAGCATGCCTTTCGCCAGCGGCGCCAGCGCCGGCTGGGAGAAGATAAGTTCAACGACATAAGCCGCCGCAACAAACAGCAGCAGTCCGCCGATGACTTTTTCCAGCGGTTTTTGTCCGCGGCGCTGTAGCATCAGGATCAGGAACGTCGCGATCCCCGTCAATACCGCGCCCTGCAGCAATGACACGCCGAGCACCAGCTTAAATCCAATGGCTGCGCCAATAAACTCTGCAAGGTCGGTCGCCATAGCGATAATTTCCGCCTGCACCCAGTAAAACCACACCACCGGACGCGGGTAGTGGTCACGAATTTGCTCTGCCAGATTTTTACCGGTAGCGATACCCAGCTTCGCCGACATCACCTGAATCAGCATCGCCATCAGGTTTGCCCACACGACCACCCATAGCAGTTGGTAGCCAAAGCTGGCGCCGGCCTGGATGTTAGTAGCGAAATTACCCGGATCGATATAGCCAATGGCAGCAATGAACGCAGGCCCCATCAGGGCGAGCTTAATCTTGCGCGCTGCGCGACCGCTGCTATTCTCAACGCGACTGTTTGTCATTTTCTGCCTCTGGAAATATAGCCTTTGCTATGTTTTATGCTATCAAAATGCGAATGATTATCAAGTTCATTTGGAGCGATGATAATGATTGCTGTGATAGGGGGGAACGATAGCAGGTCAGTAACTTAAAACCGGGGAACTGATAAATTCTCTTAATCAGTCATCAGAATAGTACAACAGCGCAACTTTTAAAACTTTTACGTAACATAACAAAAATGCATGGTTGATCACTATTTTTGCCATTAGTCACATATCCTTGCAATAGTGTGTGCTGGCTCTCGTTTTCTTTGCGCTTGTTACATAGAATGTGCACAGAAATTTAACCTGCCTCATATTTGGAGCAAATATGGACCGCGTCTTGCACTTTATTCTCGCGATCGTAGTGGTGGCTATTCTGGCCCTGTTGGTCAGCCACAACCGTAAGCAGATTCGTATTCGTTATGTCATTCAGCTGCTTGTCATTGAAGTGCTGCTGGCCTGGTTCTTCCTGAACTCTGACATTGGTCTGGGTTTTGTGAAGGGCTTCTCCGAGATGTTCGAAAAACTCCTCGGTTTTGCCAATGAAGGGACAAACTTTGTCTTCGGCAACATGAACGATAAAGGCCTGGCTTTCTTCTTCCTGAAAGTTCTGTGCCCTATCGTCTTCATTTCCGCGCTGATTGGTATTTTGCAGCATATTCGCATTCTGCCTATCGTCATTCGCGCGATCGGTACCATACTGTCCAAAATCAACGGTATGGGCAAGCTGGAATCCTTTAACGCAGTCAGCTCGCTGATTCTGGGTCAGTCTGAAAACTTCATCGCGTATAAAGATATTCTTGGCAAAATGTCCCGCAACCGCATGTACACCATGGCTGCGACCGCGATGTCTACGGTATCCATGTCTATCGTAGGTGCGTACATGACCATGCTGCAGCCGAAATACGTTGTTGCGGCGCTGGTACTCAACATGTTCAGTACCTTTATCGTTCTGTCGCTGATTAACCCGTATCGCGTTGACGAAAGCGAAGAAAATCTGCAGATGTCTAATCTGCATGAAGGCCAAAGCTTCTTCGAAATGCTGGGTGAATATATCCTGGCGGGCTTTAAGGTGGCGATTATCGTGGCCGCCATGCTGATTGGCTTTATTGCCCTGATCTCCGCGCTGAACGCCCTGTTCGCCACCGTTACCGGCTGGTTTGGCTATAGCATCTCCTTCCAGGGGATCCTCGGCTATATCTTCTATCCGGTGGCGTGGATCATGGGCGTACCGGCAGGCGAAGCGCTGCAGGTAGGTAGTATTATGGCAACCAAGCTGGTTTCTAACGAATTCGTCGCCATGATGGATCTGCAGAAAGTGGCCGCCACGCTCTCACCGCGTGCGGAAGGTATCATCTCTATCTTCCTGGTCTCCTTCGCTAACTTCTCATCTATCGGCATTATCGCTGGCGCAATTAAAGGCCTGAACGAAGAGCAAGGTAACGTGGTTTCTCGCTTCGGCCTGAAGCTGGTTTACGGTTCTACTCTGGTGAGCGTGCTTTCTGCGTCTATCGCCGCGCTGGTACTGTAATCCCTGTTCGCTAGAGAGAAAGCCGGGCAAGTCCCGGCTTTTTTACGTCCGCAGCTCGCTCAGCGGCTGCGGTTTACCTACCAGATACCCCTGGAGGTAATCGACCCCTAGCTGAAGAAGTTTTTCCCGCTGCTCCGGCGTTTCAACGTATTCCGCCACCACCTTCATCTTTTTAACCTTAGCCATTTCGATAATCGATTTGACCATAATGGCGTCCAGCGGATCGGTTTCGATATCCCGCACGAAGCACCCGTCAATTTTTAAAATATCGGCCTGCAGGCTTTTCAGCCGCTCATAGTTAGCGTAGCCGGTGCCAAAATCATCGATAGCGATAGCGCAGCCGAATTCTCGCAGCTGCTGTATGTTATACATACTGGTTTCCACATCGGAAAACGCCTGCTCTTCGGTGACCTCAATCGTTATCGCCTCCGCCGACAGGTTATAGCGTTTAAAAAGCGAGATAATTTGCGTCGCGCTATCCTTTTGCATCAGCGTATAGGGCAGCAGATTCACGGAGAAGTGCTGCCCTTGATGGTGCCTGAGCGAGCTGAACAGCGTTTCCAGTACCTGCATATCAAAGCGCTGGCTCAGATTAAACTGCGCGATCGGCGGAATAAACTTATCGGGCGTAATGATGTTATTACCGCAGCGCATACGGCAAAGAACTTCGTAGTATCCCTTTCCTGCGGCATCGCGGATGGGTTGGGCATACAGTACCAGACCGCGCTCGTTAAGCGCCTGCTTAATCTGCGCCAGCAGCCGGACCTGTTCGCTTGTTTGATCGGAAATCTGTTCCTGAGCGGCGTCAAGCGCTAACACGCGACGAGCCGCGCCGGCCTGCTCCGATAGCCAGCTAAGCTGACCAAGCATCGGGTGAATATCCGATTCGGTACCGCTATAGCCTCCCCACGATGCGCCAAACTCGAGATCCAACGTCTGGTTGTTCCAGCTAAACTTTTTATGGTTAAGCGTGGAAACGATATGATTTAAACGCGCCTCAGGTTCAGGGCCGTTTAGCACCAGCAATAGCTCACTACCGGGAAGCTGAAAAATTCGCTCTCCCTGAGACAATAGCGGCTGTAGCTTACAGGCGATTTGCCGTTTGCTCTCAACCCTCATCATCATGCCGTAATGGCGGCTAAGGAAATCCAGATTCTGTATTCGCAGGCTGCTTATAGCAACCGCGGGGTTACGCTGCAGATGACTCTCCAGCGCACGCAAATTGGGCAAACCGGTTAGCGGATCTTCTTCCGCCTGGTCTCGCCATCTGAACTTCATTCTTTCACTGCGCGCGTAGATATCCGCCATATAAAACAGACAGATAGTGAAACAAATTAGCACCGAAAGCACAAATGACAGGGAATATTCAGTTTGTACCCCATGCAAAAAATTCTGGTTATAGGCCACGAGTAAAAATGCTGAAACGGACCACGAAATGCGAATCAGCGTATGCGCCAGACGACTAATACCAATAAAGTACAAAATGAAAATAAGAGGAACTAAATAACCAGCAATAAAAACAGAATCATAAGGCGTACATAGCACCAGTAATATTGCCGCCAGCGCTACAAACCAGTACAGCGTAAATACTCGCTGCTCGCGCACTTGCCATGAATGACAAAGATTGCGCCAGAATACTCGCGCATATCGCGGACTGATAATCATCCGCAACGGATAATAAAAGAAGGTCGTAAAAATTAACGCAGCGCTAATCAGGCTCTGTATATCGATAACGGTGTAGATAACCGACATATTGCCGAAATAGCTGGAAATCGCCAGCGGAAACGAAAAGAAGCGCCCCGCCAGATACATTGTGATCTTGAGCAGAATTGGCGCGAAGAAACCGCCCCAGAAAACCCTCACGCCCATATGTTTCGCCGTCAGCCCGGCGCGCCAGCGCCTTCCAAGCTGATAACGGACAATAGCGCAGGAGAGGAATACCGAGAAGAGCTGGCAAAAAAGCAGGATGACCGCCTGAGTGAAGGTCAGATCGATTATCCAGGCATTGGTAATCGCAAACGCGATTACCAATGGAGCAACAGCATAGCGGCCAAAAATAAAAAGCACAGCATACATTAAGCTCAACGGCAGCCATGCCAGATAAATTTGATTTCCGTCAATAATAGTTTGAGGAGAAATAAATCTGGACAGCGGAATGGCTATAAAGCAGACCAGAAGGGCCAGCAGAGTTTTTTTGATCTTAATGTTAAAATGATCAATCATTATTGTTAATTAAAACTCCTGCGGCAACAAATATATTTAGGCAGCAAATATTATGTTGCTTAATAAAGGCAGGCAAGATTTTAAATAGTGAAAAAATCTGAAATTACTTAACGCGGAGATTTACTGACTTATTCAGAAAGTACTTTACATTTCCCTGATAAAAACAAAAACCCCCGCCGCAGCGAGGGTTCGGAATTTGGTGGAGCTAAGCGGGATCGAACCGCTGACCTCTTGCATGCCATGCAAGCGCTCTCCCAGCTGAGCTATAGCCCCACAGGACCTCTTTACGAACCAAATCTGCTGGGTGCAGGATTTGGTGGAGCTAAGCGGGATCGAACCGCTGACCTCTTGCATGCCATGCAAGCGCTCTCCCAGCTGAGCTATAGCCCCGTAACGTAAAGCGTGTCGTGTTGACGGGCGGCATAATATGAATTCCTTCGTCAGGTGTCAACGGCAAAATGAATCCCCGCAATTTGATCGCTGAAAAAGCAGGCAAACGGCTGACATTGCGAGCCTTATCGCAGCCAGAAGCTAAACATGTCACTCTTTCCTGTAAAAGGATGCTATAACATGTGCAACTAATTCCCACATATTTACTCAGGAAATAGTATGCTCAAGGAACGAATGACACCTGAAGAAATAGCGCATCTGACTGGCTTCAGTCGGCAAACCATAAACAAATGGGTACGTAAAGAGGGGTGGCAAACCTCCCCGCGCCCCGGCGTTCAGGGCGGTAAAGCGCGCCTCGTACATGTCAATGAGCAGGTTCGCGAATTCATACGCAGCGCGCAGCGCGTGGCCGAAAACCCGGTCCCCTACTCCGCAACGGATAACGAACTGGAATCTCTGCTTCTTACGCTGTGCAAAGAGATGACGCCGGGTGAGCAAAAGTTGCTGATGTCGCTGCTGTTGCGTGAAGGGATCACCGGATTACTCAACCGACTGGGTATCCGCGATCGGTGAAAGCATGATGAAACTTAAAGATAAAATGACGCCAGCGGAGCTCGCCGAGAGTCTTAACCTCGCCCGACAAACCATAAACCGCTGGGCCAGAGAACAAAAATGGCGGACGGAACCGATACCCGGAGTCAAAGGGGGGCGCGCTCGTCTTATCGTCATCGACAGGCCGGTTATCGATTTCCTCGCCAATATTCCGGCGCTACGGCATCTGGCGATAGATAATCAGCTGGCTGAACAGCCCGTCAAATACTTTGTGAATGATGCTGACGCCATATGGCGGCAGATTGTCGAAACCATGCACCTGATGACCCCGACCGAACAGTTACACCTGCGCGATCTTCTTGCGCGCGAGGGGATTAGCGGATTTCTCTCCCGGCTTGGTATTACTGATGCAAAGTAGCAGGCAAAAAAAACGGCGGGGTTAGCTATCCCCGCCGTTTTGCAATGTCTGTTTTAAGTATCAGGATTGTTGGCTTTCGCGTTCAGCAATAAAGGCCAGCGCCTTATTGATACGTTCTACGCTACGGGATTTGCCAATCGCATGCACGGTCACATCAAGCGCCGGAGACTGGCCTGCGCCGGTTACGGCAACTCGCAGCGGCATCCCGACTTTGCCCATCCCGACTTCCAGTTCATCAGCCGTCGCCTGAATCGCGTGATGAACATTTTCCGCTGTCCAGTCACTGATAGCGGCTAATTTATCGCGTACCACTTCCAGCGGCTGACGAGCAACAGGACGCAGGTGCTTTTTCGCCGCATCGGCATCAAACTCGGCAAAATCTTCATAGAAATAACGGCAGCTCGCCGCCATCTCTTTCAGCGTTTTGCAGCGTTCGCCAAGCAGCTTAACCAGCTCAGCCAGCTGCGGGCCGTTACGGGTGTCGATATTTTCCTGCTCAATGTGCCACTGTAAATGCGTTGCCACATATTCCGGGGCCAGCGAGTTGATATAGTGATGGTTCAGCCACTGCAGTTTTTCGGTGTTGAACGCGCTCGCAGATTTGCTCACCGCACCCAGGCTAAACAGCTTAATCATCTCTTCGCGAGAGAAAATCTCCTGGTCGCCGCTGGACCATCCCAGACGCACCAGATAGTTCAGCAGCGCTTCCGGCAGGTAGCCGTCGTCGCGATACTGCATAACGCTGACCGCGCCGTGACGCTTGGATAGTTTTTTACCGTCATCGCCGTTAATCATCGAAACGTGGGCGTAAACCGGCACAGGCGCATTCAGCGCTTTCAGGATGTTAATCTGGCGCGGTGTATTGTTGATATGGTCTTCACCACGAATAACGTGGGTGATTTCCATATCCCAGTCGTCAACCACGACGCAGAAGTTATAGGTTGGAGAACCATCGGTACGGCGAATAATCAGATCGTCCAGCTCATGGTTGCTGAATTCGATCGGACCGCGGATCTGGTCGTCAAAAACAACGGACCCCTCTTCCGGGTTGGCAAAACGAACAACGCAAGGTTCATCATCAGCATGATGTTCGTGGCCATGGCGGCAGCGACCGTCATAACGTGGCTTTTCGCCTTTTGCCATTTGTTCTTCACGCAGCGCTTCCAGACGCTCTTTAGAGCAATAGCATTTATAGGCCGTGCCCGCTTCCAGCATTTCATCAATGACGGCGTTATAGCGATCAAAACGCTTGGTCTGGAAGTACGGACCCTCATCCCATTCCAGGCTCAGCCAGTTCATACCATCCATGATGGCTTCAATGGCCTCCGGCGTGGAGCGCTCAAGATCGGTATCTTCAATACGCAGCACAAACTCACCGCCGTGGTTACGTGCAAAAAGCCAGGAATAGAGAGCAGTACGCGCGCCGCCAACGTGCAGATAGCCTGTCGGGCTGGGCGCGAAGCGAGTTTTGATTTTCATGAAGTGGCCTTACGTTTGATAAAGGTGCCGACACGCGGCAGTGTTCGTTGGATTTTATGGAGGAATATTCTAACACCGTGGGCTGATTCCTCAATGTTGTTACCGTTTCAACGTCAAGCTTTACCCTTTTTGTTTATAAATCATGCGTCATAGATGACATTGCGATCGTTTTGTTTAATTTTACGACGAACAAACAAATTATTTAGAAAAGGCGTTGACTCATTTTCAACTCTCCCTATAATGCGACTCCACACAGCGGGGGTGATTAGCTCAGCTGGGAGAGCACCTCCCTTACAAGGAGGGGGTCGGCGGTTCGAACCCGTCATCACCCACCAACTACTTTACGTAGTCTCCGCCGTGTAGCAAGAAATTGAGAAGTGGGTGATTAGCTCAGCTGGGAGAGCACCTCCCTTACAAGGAGGGGGTCGGCGGTTCGAACCCGTCATCACCCACCAACTACTTTACGTAGTCTCCGCCGTGTAGCAAGAAATTGAGAAGTGGGTGATTAGCTCAGCTGGGAGAGCACCTCCCTTACAAGGAGGGGGTCGGCGGTTCGATCCCGTCATCACCCACCACTTTCTCGCCAGCTGGATTTCTTGTCATAAAATGTGAAGTACCGAAGTGGGTGATTAGCTCAGCTGGGAGAGCACCTCCCTTACAAGGAGGGGGTCGGCGGTT
>NZ_JBEAFR010000084.1:0-180234 GCF_040062315.1 Klebsiella sp. GW_Kp181 | reverse complement strand
ACACAAAATGCAGAGATGGCTTGCATAACGGGAGGTGTCCATATACGGCTAAGCGCAGCGCGAGCCGGGGAGATAAATCGCGCTAGCCTTCCAGCTTCAGTTCCACATTGCGCTTGAGCACCAGGCGCATCAGCAGGTAATAGACCACGCCAACCGCCAGCCAGCTCAGCCCAAGCACCTTGGCCTGCACGTCCATCTCATAAATCACAAAGCCGATAATGCACAGGCCAATCACCGGGAACAGCAGGTGCATCACCAGATTGCGTGACTTATTGCGGATCAGATAGTGGTTGATGACCGCAATATGCAACACCAGGAAGCCCATCAGCGCGCCGAAGTTCACCAGACGGCTGAGGTTATCGATATCGCCGTAGAACCAGAGGCCGGAAGCCAGCGAAATCAGCGCCACAAACAGGGTGCTGACGTAAGGCGTTTTCAGCCGCGGGTGCACTTTCGCCAGCAGCTGCGGCAGCTGCTTGTCGCGCGCCATCGCAAACAGAATGCGCGACACGGCGGCCTGCGCCACCAGGGCGTTGGCAATCCCCCAGGAGATCACCGTCGACCACATGGTGACATACTTCAGCCAGCCGCCGCCCGCCAGATTCGCGGTATCGTAGAAGGCGGTATCGAGGCTGCTAAACGTCATGCCCTGCGCCAGATCGGCGGCAATCCACGTCTGCAGGATAAACAGCGAACCGACCAGCATCAGCGCGCCCAGCGACGCCTTACCCACGGTATCTACGCCGCCTTTCGTTTCCTCCGACAGCGTGGAGATCCCGTCGAAGCCGAGGAACGAGAGCACGGCGATGGAGACCGCGCCCATCACCAGCGGCAGGCTAAACTTATCGGCGTTGTAGAGCGGGTCGAGGGTCAGATGGCCCGCCCCGGCGCCGGAGTAGAGCGCAATCAGCCCGAGAACGACGAACACCGACAGCACCACGATCTCCGCGATCAGAATCGTGTTATTGGCGCGCGCGGTAAAGGTAATGCCGCGCAGGTTAATCAGGCTGTTAATCGCAATAAAGCCGACAATCCACAGCCAGCCCGGCACGCCAGGCAGCATAGGCGCCAGCGCCGCCGCGCTGACGATGTATAGCAGCGAGGGCACCAGAATATAGTCCAGCAGGATCAGCCAGCCGGCAAAAAAGCCTACAATCGGATGAATACCGCGCTGGGCATACACGTATACCGATCCGGAGACCGGGAACGCGCGCGACATCGACCAGTAGCTCATGGCGGTAAAGAACATCGCCACCATGCCGATGAGATAGGCCAGCGCCACCATGCCCTGCGCGCCGTCCCAGACGTAGCCAAAGACGCCAAACGGCGCGATGGGCACCATAAATATCATGCCGTAGACCAGCAGATCGCGGAACGTCAGCGCCCGATGCAGCTCCTGCTTATAGCCAAATTGTTCAACGCTCATGCCTGCTCCCCTTCGACGCTCAGGGAGAGCTGCTTCGCCACCGATTTGGGTAACGCATAGCGGCAGGTTTTCAGCGGATCGACCACCTGACAGATTTGCAGGTCGCCGGCGATGCTCAGAATACTGATCGCTTCAGCCAGCGTCAGGGAGGTATTGTCGGCGATAAAATGCGCCATATTACGGGTGGCCAGGGCGGCGGCATCATCAAGCGTCTGTGCCGAAGCGAGGGTAAACAGGGTCTCGCTGTTTTCGAGCATCGGCAGCGGCAGGCGGCGGTTTTTAACCACCGTCAGTTCGACCAGCACTTCGCCGGGGATTTCCAGACCGCAGACCGAGACTTCACCATCGCCCATCGCGGCGTGTAAATCCCCCAGCCCGAACAGCGCGCCGGGAACGTTGACCGGCAGCCACAGGGTGCTGCCGGCGGTAATCATTTTGCAGTCCATATTGCCGCCGTGGCTATCCGGCGTGCCGCAGGAGATGGCTTCCCCGGCAGGCGCGACGCCGATCACGCCGACCATCGGGTTGAGCGGGACGCGCACGTTGCCGGGCAGTATGGCATGGTCGTTTTCAATGGGGACGATAGTGACCTTCGGGGCATCAAGCTCATCGCCAATCACTCCGAGCTGCGGCGCGGTGACCATCACCGCCTGATTGCTCGCCAGGGTAATGCGCTTGATGGTGACCTTGAGCGCATCGCCCGGCTCGGCACCCTCGACGTACACCGGCCCGGTCGCCGGGTTGATACGCTGCCAGTCCAGCTCGTTGAACACGGCATCGGCGGAGGTGATTTGGTCGGAGAAGCAGTCGCAGGTTTCAAACAGCACTTCGCTTCCGCTGCTGACGGTAGCGACAGGTGCGTTATCGCGCGACATGGCGTAGACCACCTGGTCTTTGGTTATTTTCATGACATTCATCCCGGTTATATTGTTGCGTTTTTTATATTTAGAGTTTCCCGCAGGGGGAAGGAGTGAATTTATCGGGATTATTACAGGAAGGCAATCAGGTCAGGTTTTTCAAAAATAAATGATATATATTTGCTGATGAATCATGCGGTTAAGTATTTTATTCTAATGTTTTTATATGCTGGATATTAAGTTGTTTGGCTGTTCAATGTTTTATTACTGGTTGTCATTTTTTCATTATTTACTGATATTAATCGTTTATATAGCAGATTACTCTGCGAAAATTTACGTGCTGGTCATTTAGCGCAATATGCCGGGGGAGCATTGATGATAATACCAAGGGATTTGGGCTCTCAAAGAGGGAAAACCGGAGGCGGTGCTGGCGCACCCGAGCGGGCTACAGACCCGCAGGCGGCGGTGAACCTGTAGCCCGGTCATACGCAGCGCCACCGGGACCAGCCTATAACCTCACTCCGGTGCCCACTCCATCGCCACCTTCACCGCCATGCCCAGCTGCACCATCACCTCTTTATGCTTCTCTATCGGCGGCAGAGCGCAGTTGATCCTTAAGCAGTTGCGGTATTTCCCGGATGCGGAAAACAGCGATCCCGGCGCGACCTGGATTTTCAGCCGGCACAGCTGCTTCGCGACGCAGACCATGTCCACCTGCTCCGGCAGCTCGACCCACAGCATAAAGCCGCCTTTCGGGCGGGTAACGCAGATCCCGCAGGGGAAAAACTCCCGCAGCCAGCAGGTGTAGATCTCCATATTGCGCTGGTAGATCTGCCGCATTCTTCGCACGTGGCGGTGATAGTGGCCTTCGCGAATAAAGTTACAGGCCGCCAGTTGGGTGGAGGGAACGTTGGTGCCGCTGGCGGCATATTTCATCTGCAGCAGGCGATCGTAATAACGGCCGGGGGCAATCCAGCCGATGCGCAGGCCGGGAGCGATGGTTTTGGTAAACGAACTGCAGAGCATCACCCGGCCGTCGATATCCCAGGAATGGATCGTGCGTGGGCGCGGGTATTCGGTCGCCAGTTCGCCGTAGATATCATCCTCAAAGATAACGATATCGTGGCGCTGGGCGAGGCACAGCGCCGCCCGCTTGCGGGCATCCGGCATGATAAATCCCAGCGGATTATTGCAGTTGGGGACCAGGATCACCCCTTTGATCGGCCATTGATCGAGCGCCAGCTCTAACGCCTCGATGCTGATCCCGGTTTCCGGATCGGTGGGGATCTCGATGGTTTTTAGCCCTAATCCGCGCAGCATCTGCATGGTGCCGTAGTAGCAAGGGGATTCGACGGCGACGATATCGCCAGGCTGACACACCGACAGCAGCGCCAGCGACAGCGCGCTGTGGCAGCCGCTGGTAAGTACCAGATCGTTGGCGGTGACCACCGATCCGCCGTCGAGCATCAGGCGGGCGATCTGTTCGCGCAGCTCGCGACGCCCGGCCAGCTCGTCGTAGTTCAGCACTTCGCTAAGGTTGTGCTGAATGGCCCGGCTCAGCTCGCGCCAGATAGGCTTCAGGCTTGGCTGGGTGACGTCCGGCGAGCCGCCGCCGAAGGGGATAATCGATTTATCGTGGCGGGCGTCGAGCATGGTCAGCACCTGATCCCACTGAGTGATCTCTACCGGGCGCTGGACCGGCCGCGACATCGGCGGCACCGGCGGCTGTGCTTTACGCGGGGCTACAAAATAGCCGGAACGCGGCTGCGGTACGATCAGCTGCTGCTGTTCCAGCATCTGGTAGGCTTGCTGAACGGTGCTGATGCTGACGCCGTGCTCCTGGCTCAGGCTGCGCACCGACGGCAGCTTTTCGCCGGGGCGATACAGCCCCTGTTCGATGCGTTCTGCCAGCAGGCTGGCCAGATGTTGATAGCGGGTCATGCTGTATCCTTGATCGTCGCCATACAGATCAATAAACCAGTACAGATTGGCGGTAAAAGTGAGGTCTGCTGTACGTTTTAGCGAATCTGTATGTTAAAGAAAAGTATTTTGTGAATCTGTATTGTTTGGCCGCGGATCCGTGAAGATAAAGCCTCTGGCAAGGTGAGGAGGTAGAGGATGGAATTTCACGAAAATCGGGCAAGACAGCCGTTTATCGGCTTCGTATTTCTGGCGCGTGCGTTCAAAAAGTGGTGGCTTCGTGAGCAAACGCGCAGAACATTGCAGCGTATGAGCGACGAACAGCTAAAAGATGTCGGGCTGCGCCGGGATCAGATCAATTAAAAAGTGCGATCTATCATCCGGTGCCTATTCATCACCCCGCTAAGCGTAAGCGCGGATGGTGGATTTTCCCGGAGGCGGCGCTTGACGCGCCTGTCCGGGCTACCGGACCGCGCGGAGCTGTAGCCCCGGGAGCGTGAGTGCGGACGGTGGATTTCCCCGGAGGCGGCGCTTGACGCGCCTGTCCGGGCGACCAGACCATGCAGAGCTGTAGCCCCGGGAGCGTGAGTGCGGCCGGTGGGTTTCCCGGAGGCGGCGCTTGACGCGCCTTGTCCGGGCTACCAGACCGCGCAGAGCTGTGGCCCCGGTAAGCGTGAGCGCGACCGGGGATGATACATTCACATAATTTATCAATTCATGCTTATCCACTCTTCGTTTCTTGATACTTATCGTGATAAGTATTATTTTCTTCACAGCTAAGTGAGGAAAGTAAAATGACCGAAGACGACCTGTTTGCCCGCCGCCCGATGGGCATGCGCATGGCGATGGTGGTGCGCCAGTGGCGCGCGATTATTGATTCTGCCATCACCGACACCGGCCTGACCCAGTCAAGCTGGACGGTGCTGATGCAGCTGCACCAACTGGGCGATAACGTCTCGGTCAGCGAGCTGGCGGAGGTGCAGGGCATTGAACTGCCGCCGCTGATGCGCACCCTCACGCAGCTGGAAAAGCAGGGCTATCTGCTGCGTTCAACATCGCCTTATGACAAACGCATACGCCTGCTGACGCTGACGGCGGAAGGCCGCGCTATTCTGGAGAAGCTGAACCGCGTGATTGAGGCCTATCAACAGCGCGTCACCGAAACCCTCCCTGAAGCGCAACTCGCCGCCTTTAGCGCCACGTTAAATCAAATCGCCTGCAATCTGCGGACTATCCGCGAAGAAGATAACAAGATCTAAAACACTATGATGACCCCTGAACAGAAATTTGCCCGCTGGGTAAGGGTGAGTATTGCCGCCTTCCTGGTCATATTCGCCTGGTTTATCGTTGCCGATATCTGGATCCCGCTCACGCCGGATTCCACCGTGATGCGCGTGGTCACGCCGGTCTCGTCGCGCGTCTCCGGCTATGTCTCCCATGTCTATGTGCATAACAACAGCCAGGTGAAGAAGGGCGATCTGCTCTATGAACTGGATCCAACGCCGTTTATCAATAAAGTGGAAGCGGCGCAGATCGCGCTTGAACAGGCGAAACTCAGTAACCAGCAACTGGACGCGCAGATCGCCTCTGCCCGCGCCAACCTGCGTACCGCCCAGTACACCGCGCGCAACGATAAGGTCACGTTCGATCGCTATCAGCGCCTGAGCACCATGCAGAACGTTTCCCAGTCGGATCTGGATAAAGTGCGCACCACCTGGCAGACCAGCGAACAGTCGGTCAGCGCGCTCAACGCCAGTATCCACAATCTGCTGATCCAGCGCGGCGAGCGCGACGATGGGCGCAACGTCACGCTGCAGAAGTACCGCAACGCGCTGGAAGAGGCGCAGCTTAACCTCGGCTGGACGAAGGTCCGCGCGGAGACTGACGGGATGGTGAGCAACCTGCAGCTTAACCCAGGTCTGTACGCCACCGCCGCCACGCCGCTGCTGGCGCTGGTGAGCAATCAGACCGATATCGTCGCCGATTTCCGCGAGAAGAGCCTGCGCCACACCGGCGTGAATACCGATGCCGCGGTGGTGTTTGATGCGCTGCCGGGCAAAGTCTTCCCGGCGCACGTCACCAGCAGCGATGCCGGTATTCTGGCTGGACAAGAAGAAGTTAACGGCCAGCTATCGCAGCCGGAGCAATCCACCCGCTGGGTGCGCGACGCGCAGCGCATGCGCATTCACGTCGCTCTGGACGAGCCGCTGGATAAGCCGCTGCCCACCGGTGCCCGCGCCACGGTACAGCTCTATAACAGCGATGGCCCGTTCGCCCGTACCTTCGCCGGCGCGCAGATCCATCTGGTGAGCTTCCTGCACTATGTCTATTAATACCCTGGCGCGGGTCTTCACCCCGCACGGCAACATCGTCTATACGGCGAACGATTTTCGCCAGACCCTGCGTATCGCCGTGGCCGGCACTATCGCGCTGAGCATTTCCACTTTCTATGACGTGCAGTACGGCGTCTTCTTCGTGGTTTATCCGCTGATGCTGCTGTCGCTGGTGCCGGTGTTTAACCGCCACGTGGCGCGGCAGTTTGTGTTCAGTGCGGCGGTGAACTGCGTCGAAATGGTGTTAATCGTCGGCTATTTGTCGCAGTGGCCAGTCATCATGACGCTGGTGGTGTTTGGCCTGTACGTGATGCGCTTTCGCTTTATGAGCCAGGGGCCGCTGTTTCTGCTGGGGTCGATGGGCGTGGTGTGTCAAAGCACGATGCTCAACTTTATGAGCTATCTCACCAGCAACTGGCACACGCTGATGTTCTCCAATATGGAGGCCTGCGTGATGGCGGTGGCGCTCAGCGCGCTGCTGAACTACTTCATCCCGGACGTTGAACCGCGCAAGCCGCCGCCGCGCATTGAAAAAGATGCCGCGCGTATCCGCCACGAATCGCTGCTTTCCGGCAGCGTGGCGACGATGATCTTTGTGATTTTTCAGGTCTGCGATCTGAGCGACTCGCTGTCGGCGCTGATGGCGGGCATCTTAATTCTGTTCCCGATGCACTATCGCGGCGCGGTGATCAGCTCGATCTGGCGCGTGGTGGGGGTGGTGCTGGCCTGCCTTTATATCCTGGTGGTGCAGCTGATTATCTACGACTTCAGCAACCATATGGTGCTGATGATGCCGTTGATTGGGCTGGGGCTGGCGTTTAGCGCCCGGCTGCACGTGATGGAGAAGGTGGGGGCAGGCGTTGGCTTCGCCAGCATCACCACTATCGGCATCATGTTCGGCCAGAACCTGCATCCGGACCAGGACCTGGTGTTCAGCGATCTGTACCGCATTACCTCCGTGACCGTGGCGCTGATCGTTACGCTGACCATGGTCTTTCTTATGCATCGGCTGCTGAACTGCTTTGCGCCAACCCGGTTCGTGGTGACCGAATAAGCTCAGGCCGCCAGCGCCCGCTGCGCATCGCGAAAAGCGTTATGCAACAGCCGCCACATATGATGCGCCGCCGGGGAAAAGCGGCGATCGGAGTTGCGTAGCAGATGGCACTGGGCGCTGCTGGCAATAGGATGGTCGATAGGAACCGCCCGCAGAATACCGTGGGCGATCGCCTCCCGGGCGGCGTATGCGGTCATAAAAGAGACGCCTAATCCCGCCTGGCTCAGGCTCATGGCGGTCGAAAAGAGGTTGCAGCGATAGGCCGGGTGAAACTGCCGTCCTGCAGTTTTAAACATGGCGTTCATATGGCGCTGCAGGCCAAAGCTGTCGGTGAGCGCGATCAGGCGATAGTGCGTGAGCTCATCGATAGTGACGGCGGGCAGGGCAGCGATGGGATGCTCAGGAGAGACCACCGCACAGATGGGGCCCCACTGAAAGCTGTGGCGTTTAAGCTCAGGGTTGCCGATGGGGCCGAAGGCGACCGCCATATCCGCTTCGCCGCTGGCGATATCGTTGAGCATCTCCTGCATGCTGCCGACAATAATATCCACGAACACGTTAGGCCAGGACTGAGAAAAGGTGCTCATCACTGATTCAATAAAGGTGGTGACCAGCCCGCCGCCAATCCTCACCGAGATAGTCCCGCCGCGCATATGGCGTAAATCCTTCAGGTGACTTTCCAGCTTTTCCCGGCGCTGACGGCTTTCGTAGTAGTCCTCCGCCAGCAGACGCCCTGCTTCGGTGAGCACCACGTTTCGTCCCTGCCGCTCCAGCAGAGGTAGCTCCAGCGCCCGTTCCAGCTGCGCTATCTGGCGGCTGATGACTGACGGATTAATCCCCAGCATATCGGCGGCCCGGCGAATGCCTCCCTGAATCCCGACTTCATACAGATAGCTCATAGGCCTCTCATGCAACATCGTTTCTCACTCCTTTGTTGACCTCAGGTCAACAATAACACCCTTTCACAGGTATTTATCATCCTGACGAGTTATAGATAATCGTAATTCGGACAAAAACTGGCAGGGAGGAAAAATCTCAGCGCTTATTCCCGGCTTGCAATTAAGTTTGCAAGGCTCAGGAAGTCGAAGAATAAGAAATCGTGATGGTACTGACTGAGGGAATATGGAAAAGCTTATCAGCCGAAATAATAAATTTGAATAACAATAAATTGACATAATTTCAAATTGCAAACAATCGCACTAACATTTCATTATGTGAGGACAGGGTATGAGTGAAAATAAAACGTTGGAATGTTCCTCCGACGAAACGACAAATGAGTGGAAAGTCGGGCCCGGGGCCTGGATTTCACTGGTCATCGTATTATTAGTTTTCTCCGGGCTGCTGTTTAAAGTGGAGGGGATGGCCTGGCTGGGGGCATTTGACTTTACCACTCTCGGCGGTGCGTTCGGCACCATGAAAACGCCGGAAACCAACACCTTTATCGGCAGCGGCGGCATCAGCGCCAAGGCCGGTTTTCTGTTTGCGCTATCGCTGGTGCCCACGGTGATGCTGGCGCTGGGGCTGCTGGAGATATTTACCCATTACGGCGCGATTCGCGCCGCGCACAAACTGCTGACGCCGCTGCTGCGCCCGCTGCTCGGGATCCCGGGTTATACCGGACTGGCGCTGATTACCGATTTACAGAGTACCGATGCTGGTGCTGCGCTAACCAAAGAGCTGTATGACAGCAAGAAAATAAACCGTAAGGATCTGGTCATTATGGGGGCATGGCAATATTCCGGCGCCGGTCTGATAAATAACTATTTCTCGATTGGTTCAGCGCTTTTCGCTTCGTTAACCATTCCTATCATTATTCCGCTGCTATTAATGTTTGTGCTGAAATTCGTCGGCGCGGCAATCACCCGTCTGGTACTGAATACTGCTTATAAAGGCGATTTTGAAAATGAATAATTCGGCAAAAGTCTCCAGTAACCCGTTCGATATTTTCGTTATCGGCGCGCGTAAAGGATTTAATATCGCCATCAACAATCTGATGCCGAATGTATTAATGGCTTACGTGATCGCCGAGATGCTGAATTTGCTCGGCGTGATGCAGATAATCGGCCACGTCTGCGCGCCGCTGATGGGCCTGTTCGGCCTGCCGGGCGAAGCGATTACCGTGCTGCTGACCTCCTGGCTTTCCGCCTCGGCGGGAACCGGCGTGGCGGTGAGCCTGTTGAGCAAAGGCACCCTCAACGTGGCGGATATCACGATTCTGATCCCGGCGATTTTCCTTATGGGGTCGCAGCTTCAGTACATGGGGCGCCTGCTCGGCGTGGCGGATGTCCCGAAAAAATATTGGCCGCTGCTGATGGCGGTGAGCATTATCAATGCCGTCATCGCCATGCTGGTCATGCGCGTGATTGCATAATAGAAGGCAAGGAGTCAAACGTGTCGCGAACTTTAGAGCATTTCAATTATCTGCACCAAATTCCTGAACTGGGCTTTGAGGAGTACAAAACGTCGGCATACATCGGCGATGCATTAGAAGCCGCGGGGTTTCAGGTGCAGCGCAACGTCGGCGGTACCACCGGCATTGTTGCGCTGCTGGATAGCGGTAAGCCGGGGCCGGTCGTGGCGCTGCGGGCGGATATGGATGCGCTGGGCCATATGATTGATGGCCGCCTGGAGGCTCGCCATACCTGTGGCCATGACGGGCACTCTTCGGTGGTGTTGACCGCCGCGGAAGAGATCCTCGCCGAGGGGCTGGTAAAACGCGGGAAGCTGAAAATACTCTTTCAGCCTGCCGAAGAGCTGGGTACAGGGGCGATCGCGCTGACGGAAGCGGGTGTGCTGGACGACGTGGAGATGCTGTTCGGCTTCCACCTCAGGCCGCTGGAGGAGTGTCCGAAGGGCAAGGCGGCGCCGGCGATGTACTACTCCGCCTCGGCGACGGTGATGGCCGACTTTCACGGCAAAGCCGCGCATGCCGCCCGGCCTCATCTGGGCGTTAACGCGCTGGATGCCGCGTCGCACGCGGTGCAGGCGGTAAACGGCATTCATCTGGCGCCTTCGCTGACCTGGAGCGCAAAAGCGACTCGCTTCCTGTGCGATGCGGGGGTAACCAACTCGGTGCCGGCGAAAGCGCACGTGTGCTGGGATTTGCGCAGCGCGGAAAATGACGGTATGGCGATGCTGAAAGAGCGGGTGGTACGGGCGATAGAGAGCAGCGCGGCCGCTTACGGCGCCACCGTCGATATCCAGATCGTCAAGGAGATGCCTGCCGCGATTATCGATGAACAGGCCACGGCTATCGTCAGCCAGGCGATTCGGGAAACGTTTGGCGAAGCCGGCTTAACGGCAGCGAAGAGTACGCCGGGCAGCGAGGACTTTTTCCACTACCTGCGCCTGCGTCCACAGGTGAAGGGCGGGTTCTGGGGGCTGGGCTGCGACCTGCTGCCGGGGCTGCATCATCCGGAGATGCACTTCGATCGCGCCGCTCTGGCGGATGGCGTGCGGGTGTTTAAATCCTGCATTCGCCAGCTGCTGGGATGAGAGGATAAATCCCGACCTTGCGCTCGTTTCACGCCGGGCAGTACCCGGCATACAAACGGTGATTGCGCTCGCTGTACGCCGCCGGGCGATGATTCACGCCCTGGTTACGCCTGCTGCGGAAACTGAGCCAGCAGCTGATAATCATCCACGGCCACGCGAAACAGAGCTTCCGTCTGGCCGGGGAGAATCCACCTCTGCTCTTCGCCCGGCTCACAGCTCAGATAGATGCAAAGCCCGCAGCCGCCGCGCAGCTGGCGCGGAATGTCCTTCACCCGGAAGGTCATGCCCGCCGCCTGCAGGGCTTTGCGCATTCGCACCACTCCCACCGTTGAGTGAAATAAAAACAGATATTCCGTCACCGGCGGCTCCTCTGACGTAAACCGATCAGCGCCGCGCCGATCGCCCCGGCAAACTGCGCGTCGGGATGCGTCTGTACCTCCATACCCACGTGCCCCTCCAGCCTCCGCGCGAAGGCCGCGCAGTGGCTGACGCCGCCGGTAAACAGCAGCGGGCCCTGCGCCGACAGACGGCCGATAAAATTGGCGCTGCGTCGGGCCATGGCGTTGATCACCCCGGCGAGGATCGCCTCCGGCGGCACCCCGGCCGAACGCAGGCTAATGACCTCCGATTCGGCAAATACCGTACACATGCTGGTAATCGCATGGGGCTCAATACCATCGGTGATGCTGTCGAGCTGCTCGACGCTGGCCCCCAGCGTACGCGAAATCACCTCCAGGAAGCGCCCGGTGCCCGCCGCGCATTTATCATTCATCAGGAAATCAGTCAGATTACCCGCCTCGTCCAGCTGGATAACCTTACTGTCCTGGCCGCCGATATCGATGACCGTGCGAGTCTGCGGGGCCAGCAGGCGTGCGCCGAGTCCGTGGCACGAGATCTCGGTGACCTGCTTATCGGCGAAATCCACCAGCTGGCGTCCGTAGCCGGTTAAGGTTAAAAAGGGGGGCTCGCTTAGCCCAGCGCGGAGCGTTTCCCACGCCTCAACGATGGCGTCGGCGGGGCGAAACGGCGTCGGGCAGAGAAAACGGTGCTGAATCACGCCGTCGTCGAGCAGGATGCCTTTGGTGGCGGTCGATCCGGAATCAATCCCTACGGTAACTGTCACGCGCGCTCCTAAAGCATCTCAATGAAGGCCGCCACGCGGGTGCTGAGCTGACCGATATCCGCCGTCGAATAGTCGGTCTCAATGGCGATGTAGGGGATGTTGTGCTGCTGGCGCACGTGGCGTTTTATCGCCAGCGATTCCACCGCATAGGTATGGCAGGCCTGCAAAATAACATCCACCACGCCGTCTGCCTGATACTCGTCCACCATCTGGCTGAGCAGATCCAGGCGCTGGTCGTTCGGCGAGATGCAGGAGCAGCCGATAGCGAGATACTTATCGGTCAGGGCGTCGTAAACGTCGCCAGTCTCCTCCACGCAGCGCTCGGTGGCTTTCGCGCCGGTGCAGTTTTCAAAACCGACCACCCAGCCGCCGTTGTCTTCAATGGCCTTCACCACTTTTTCCGCCGCCCCGCCGATTGGGCAGCCGGTGATCAGAATACGCGGCCGCGCCTCCAGCCGTTTCCCCTCTTGCCACTGCAGACGCACCCGATCGGCCATGCCGTTGAGTTCATCGATTAGCGCCGATTTATCGAAGCGAAAGGTCGCACCGTAGACCACTTTTAAAATATCGCTACCGCTGAGCGCGGGCGGATTGAGCTGGCCGACGCGATAAAAGTTCGCCAGCGCCCGCCTTTCGCGGTTCTTGAGGATAATCGCGTCGCGCAGGGCGGCTTCGGTGATCGGCGTACCAAAGCGATCTTCCACCGCCTTTTGCAGGCGCAGGATTTCCGCTTTCCACAGCGCTCGCGAGGCATCATCGCTGGCGCTGTTCGGCAGCTGCATCACGTGCACGGCTTTGAATTCAGCCATGTATTCATACATTTTCTTTTTGCCATCGCAGGTGGTTTCGCCCACCACGAGGTCGGAAAAGTAGAAGTAGGGGCATTTGTCGGTCTTGCCAAAACCGTAGCTGCTTTTTATCAGCGGACAGAGGTTGCGCGGCAGATCCTTTTCGGCCTCTTCAATCGTCTCGTCGGATGTGGAACACAGCGACACCACCACCGCGCCCGCGGCCAACGGGATCTCCTGCGGCATAAAGGTGCAGTAGGTGCCAACCAGCGGAATATTTTGCTCTTTAAGCTCCATGACCGTGAGGAAACCCTGCTGGCGGGCTGAAGAGAAGTGGTCAAAAATGGCGGGTAGATCGGTGATAAGCGACATGATTTTCCTTCCCCGTACACGGGAGATGATGAAAGAGGTCGCATTATAGCCACATTTTGTATGGGTATTTATTGATCTTCCGCTAATAGACTTTTTTCAGATCCATCTCTTCCTGAATTCGATCGCTCCATGCAAGGTGGGTGGCGATGGCCGCATCAATCCCGGCGTTATAAAACATTGGACCCAGCTCTTTCGCGATAAAGTCGACAAAAAATTCCGCGTCAAATTGCTCCAGTTCCAGTTCAAAATTCTCCTGGCAGTATTTATACAGCTTTTCGCGTAGCAGATCGCGTTGCGGCGGGCTGAGATCTATATCGCTCATAGCGTTCCTTAATCAATATTGTTACGGTTAAACAGGGCTGCTGATTATATCCGATCGCGGGGAGTCAGTTGTGATATGGCGTGATGTTTTTGGCCACAACGAAGGAGGTTGATTAAATCGCTCAGGAGCTAATTGTGACTGAGATCACAGTATTCTCGTTAAAATGAAGACAATAAGAGCGATTCTCATAACTTCATGAATTTAAATGAGATAACATGTTTTTCATGGTGTGAATAACATTTAGTTGCGCTCGCCTTTTTTCAGCATGCGGTATCTGGATGAATAATCTATAGACCTGTTTTCAGGTTATCTGGCTTACGGATTTTTTCTATAAGTACATTCTGACGGCGATTCATTTATCAGGGGTGAAGGATGAAACGCGTAAAACTGGATATGAATGTTTTTGACGCTGCTCTGATGCGCCTGGATTGGGTATTTGATACCTTCGAGCAGGTCTGTTTATCTTTTTCCGGCGGTAAAGATTCAACGGTATTATTTCATCTGGCGGCAGCCGTTGCGCGTAAAAAAGGGAAAAAATTTGCGGTGCTGTTCGTGGACTGGGAGGCGCAGTATTTATTAACCATCCAGCACGTGCAAAATATGAAAGAGCGCTATCAGGATGTGGTGAGCCGCTTCTATTGGGTGGCGCTGCCGATGACGACGGTGAGCGGCGTATCGCAGCATGAGCCGGAATGGGTCGCCTGGCGGGCCGGGGTTGAGTGGGTCAGGCAGCCGCCCGAGGATGCCATCACCGATGCCGGTTTTTTTCCTTTTTATCAGCCGGAAATGACCTTTGAAGCGTTTATTCCGGCCTTTTCCCACTGGCTGGCCGCGGGGAGAAGTCTTGCTTCGCTTATCGGCATCCGCACCGACGAGTCGCTGCATCGCTACCTGGCGCTTACCTCGCAGACCAAACTGCGCTTTGAGGACGATAAGCCGTGGACGACCGCCTCGCCGGAGGGATTCAGCTATACCTGCTATCCCCTTTATGACTGGCGGACCCGCGACATCTGGATCTTTAATCATAAGTCACGACTCCCCTACAACCCGCTTTATGACCTGATGCATCGCGCCGGGGTGCCGCTAAAAAATATGCGCGTCTGCGAACCCTTCGGCCCCGAGCAGCGGCGTGGGCTGTGGCTGTATCACATTCTTGAGCCGGAGACCTGGGAGCGGATGTGCCGACGCGTATGCGGCGCGCACAGCGGTGCGATTTATGCCAACGCCAGCGGCGACTACTTTGCGCTGAAGACCAAAATCCGCAAACCGGCGCATTTTAGCTGGCGCGAGTACGCGCTCTTTCTGCTCGACAGCATGCCGGAAAAAACCGCCGAGCATTACCGTAATAAAATCGCTATTTATCTGCACTGGTACCAGACCCGCGGGTTTCCCGACGATATCCCCGATGAGCAGGAAAAAGATCTCGGCTATCGCGATATCCCTTCATGGCGCCGCATCTGTAAGACGCTGCTGAAAAACGATTTCTGGTGCCGGATGCTGTCGTTCAGCCCGACGCAGCCTAAGCACTATGAGCGCTACTGTCGACTGATGAGTAACAAACGTAAAGAGTGGAGGACGCTCTGATGTCACCGGATGTGGCTAAGACAGTGATTGAATATCTCGAGTCGTTTGACGATGTTGACCTGAAAATCAAAGCGATTAACGAGCTGAAGAGCCTGATCCACCAGCACAGCCCGTTCTGCCGCGAGCCGGTGGACTGCGTGCTGTGGGTTGAAGCCAAAACGGTTGAGGCGAATGACTACAATCCTAACGTGATGGCGACGGTGGAAAAAAAGCTTCTGGAACGATCTATCGAACTGGATGGTTTTACCCAACCGGTAGTGGTGGCTCGCCAGCAGCGACGGCACCTGGTGGTGGATGGTTTTCATCGCCACCTGATTGGGAAGAGCCGCCCGGAGCTGAGCCGGCGTCTGCATGGTTATCTCCCGGTGACGCTTATCAATGCCGAGCGCGAGGGGCAGAAAGAGCGTATCGCCGCCACTATTCGCCATAATCGCGCCAGGGGTAAACATCAGATCGCGGCGATGTCCGATATCGTCCGCGATTTACATCGTCAGGGCTGGGACGATCGGCGCATCGGCGAAGAGCTCGGTATGGATGCTGATGAGGTGCTGCGTCTGAAACAGATCAGCGGCCTGACGGAGCTGTTCGCCGACGAGAGCTTTAGCGAAGCCTGGACCGTGGAGTAGCGCCTTTCGCTACTCCTGCTGTGCCAGCATGGCTTCGGGACGCTGGCGTATCCGGCTTAACAGCCCCGCCAGACAGCACGCGGCCGCGATCCCTGCCGTTACCCCCAGCAGATGGAACGGCAGCCTGCCGCCGCTAAACCACAGCCAGCGCGCCGCTTCGATAGAAAGTGCGCTGACGCTGAGGATCACGATATTCAGCGACGCGGAAACGGTGCCCTTTGGCAGATCGTTGGAAAACAGGGTAAAGCGGAACAGCGTCGGGAAGATCAGGCCAATGCCGAAAGCGTAAAAGCAGGTGCCGATCACCGACCACAGCCAGACGTGCGGCCACAGCAGGTTGCCGAGGATCAGGATCGCCAGCCCGGTCATCTGGATGGGCACCGCGCGCCAGATAAAGCGCGGGCGGGTGGGGTCTTTGACCCAGCGCGCTACCGACAGGTTGGCAATAATCACTGCGCTGAAGACCGGTACCTGGGTCCAGGCAAACTCGGCGGTGGTCAGTCCGCCGTCGTCAATCAGGATAACCGGCGAGACCGCAACCCAGCTCATCAGCGGTATATAGCTGAGCGAGAGCGTGGCGGCGCCGAACAGGAAAATGCGGTTGCGGAAGACATCGCGAAAATCGCGCAGTACGCCGCTGGCGCTGAAGGGAACGTCGCCGCGCCGGACGGTTTCCGGCATGTTCAGCAGCAGACCCAGCCAGGCAATAAACCCCATCGCCGCAATGATCCCGAACAGCACCTTCCAGTGCACGAAATGCATCAACGCGGCGCCGGAAAGCGGACCAATGATCGGCGCGATCAGCACGATCGAGGTAATAATCGCCATCAGCTTAATGGCTTTTGTCTGGCCAAATGCCTCCTGCACGGTGACGTAGCCGACCGTGGCGATAAAGCAGATGCTGGTGCCCTGAACAAAGCGCGCCGCGAGGAACTGCTCCATTGAGGTGGTGAACAGGGTCGCTACGCAGGCCAGGGTAAAGATCAGCGCGCCGGTGAGCAGCACCGGACGGCGGCCGATACGATCGGAGAGCGGCCCGAGCAGCCACTGTAGCGCCATGCCACCGGCCATATACAGACTGACCGAGGCGGGAGCCAGCGCCACGTCGGCGTCAAAATCGCGCACAACGTGGATAATCCCCGGTTGAATAAGGTCGGTGGTCAGATAGGCGGCAAAGTCATACAGGATCAGCGCCGCCGGGAAGAACAGCGTGGCGGAATGGCGGGCGAAAAAACGGGTCATCCATTGCAACATCGGTGGGCTCCTTGTTGAGTCTCTACGCAACGACGATCGGAAAGGGGCGAATCTATCCTGAGCTTGCGTGTTAAAACAGCGGTACGCGCTTAGCCGGTGCCCGCTGTTTCAGCACTTCACACTGCAATAAATTTAGGGTCAACTTAAAAATCCCTGTTTTTTTAGTGGTTAATATGTATTTATGGAAGAAATACTTTTAAAACAGAAAGTTGAATTAAATATGTAAATGCAGCAGCGACGGAATTTGTGAAAACAGCCACAGCAGCAGACCGATGGTGCCGCCAACCAGCGTGCCGTTAATACGGATAAACTGCAGATCCTTCCCGATATTCAGTTCGATTTGCCGCGACATATCGCGGGAATCCCAGCTTTTGACCGTATCGCTGATATGGCGCGTCAGGAAGGTGGCAAACTCCGGTGCCACCCGGTGCGCCGCCTGCTCGAGATGTTCGTTCAGCGATTCGCGCAGCGCCTCATCGTGGAGCAGCGTTTCGCCAAACCACTGCCCGGCTTCGGCAATGCGCTGTTTAATACGTGAATCCTCGCTATTGACGTCGTTTTTGACCCAACCGCGCAGGTCGGCCCACACTTCGCCCAGATAGCGGTTAAACGTCTCATCATTTTTCAGATACGCTTTGATACTGTCCGCTTTTTCCGCCATCTGCGGATCGGACTTCAGGTTATCGATCAGCTTGAGCGCCGCGCGATCGAAGGCCTGGCGGATCTGATGAGCGCGATCCTGACTGACTTCGTCGAGCAGCGTGTTAACCGCATCGGTAACCATTTCAGCGCTGTGCTCGCCCAGCCATTCGGTAGGCAGTAGCCTGGCTTTAAGCGGATGCTCGGTCTCCAGCCAGTGCACGATACCGCGGGCAATAAACGCCCGCGAGCTGTCGCGCTGGAGCAGGGCGATCAGCTGGCTAATTAGCGAATCCAGCAGCTTCTGATGGCGGTTATCGCGCGTCAATCCTTCCAGCATCATGGCGCTGGTTTGGGTTAAATCGACCTTATCAATCGCTTTATGCACCGCACGACGCAGCAGGCGCTGAATGCGCGCGTCGTCGGTAAGCTCGAGAAAGCCGCTCATCACCTGCAGCAGATGCTGACCGACCCGACGCGCGTTTTCTGGCTGGCTGAACCAGTTGCCGAGCATCAGCGCCGGTTCGTAGCGGCGGATCAGCGCGACCAGGGAGGGCGTATCGAGAAATTTTTCCTGCACGAAATAGCCGAGATTGTCGGCAATTCGGTCTTTATTACGCGGGATAATTGCCGTATGTCGCGACACGAACGGCAGCGGAATGCGGCGAAACAGCGCAACCACCGCGAACCAGTCCGCCAGCGCGCCCACCATCGCCGCTTCGGAAATAGCCTTTAGCGCACCGACCCATGGCGTCGGCGGCAGCACGAGGGTAGTGATAAAAATGGCGACTGCAATCAGCAGCAGCGAGAGCGCCAGCAGCTTGGCGCGTTTCAGTTCAGCGAGTTTTTCCATAGGTCTAAGCATATAGCCTGACGGCGAACTCGTGCAAAAATTGCCAGACAATCCAGCCGCCAAAAGCCATCAGTATGGCGCCGGCCGTGCGCTCGACTCGCCAGACGACGGCGGAAAGGCGGCGCTGCACCGACGGTAGCGCAATCAGCGTAACCAGCAACAGATCCCATATCAACACCACGCTGGTCATCCATGCCCCGCTGACGGCCTGCTGCACCAGCGTGACGTTCGGTCCCAACAGGGATGTCATCAGCGCGAGGTAGAACAGGGCGTTTTTCGGATTGAGCAGCGAAGAACCCAGCCCGAGAAAAAGCTGTTTCACCAGCGACGGGCGCGAAGCCGAGGCGCCATCCAGCGCCAGCGTGGTCGGACGGCTTCTTAGCAGCAGGCTGCCAATCCACAGTAAATACGCCGCGCCCAGCAGCTCAATCACCGTAAACAGTAGCGGCGCGTGGCGCAGGATCCCCCAGCCGATTACCGCCAGAATAATATACAGACCGTTTCCGGCGGCAATGCCGATACACAGGCCGACGCTGCCGCGCAGGCGATAGCGGATGGCGTAGCCCACCAGCAGAAAAAAATCCGGCCCGGGGCTTAGCAGGGCGACAAAATGAGAAAGCGCCAGCGCGGGGAAGGCGGAAGGAAAGAGCGTAGCGAGTATGTCCATAGCAACCTCAGTAGTAACCTGAGGTCACCCTACGCCAGCGTGAACGCTAATTATTGTCTGTTATTGATCGGGACTGCGCATACTGGCGCGGCGTGGCGGCGGTATAGCTGACAAAGGTTTTATGAAAGTGACTCTGATCGGCAAACCCGGCCTGGTAGCCCACATCGGCAATATTATCCCCTGCGCGCAGGCGCGTTTTAGCGAATTCAATACGCGCGATATTGATAAAACTGGCGGGCGTCAGGCCGGTCTCCTGCTTGAAGGTGCGGATCAGCGTCTCTTTACGTAGAGCAAACTCGTCGGCGAGGCTATCCAGCGTCGGCGGAGCCTGCAGATCGGTTGCCAGGCGGGTGAAAAGACGGGCGCTGGTCTCGCTTAGCGCCTGAGGCGCATGCGGGCGCAGCGGTAGAGTATGAACCAGACGAGCGACGCTTGCAGGGAGCTGCATGGTCTGCTGCTGCCTCATCTGCTCCACGATCTGCAGATACTGCGCAAAGAGCCCGGCATCGCGAATGACGGGCGATGATGTGATCAACCTTGCCTGATGCACACCGTCTGTCAGCTGTTGCCAGCACCAGCTTAGCTCGAGATAGAGCATATGGTAGCTGCGCGGCTGGCCGTCGCGCGGATTACAGCTGTGGGGTGCCTGCGCGGGGATAATAATCAGGTCGCCAGGGCGCAGCAGATACTCCTGCCCGCTGCAGATACAGCGCGTTTCCCCCTCGATAATCGCCCCAATGGAGAGCTGCGGATGACGATGCCGTTTATAGGCCTGGCGGCTAAGCCATGTGCTGCGCAGCTCCAGCCAGGGAAGCTGTTCGTCACGCCAGAAAGTTTGCTGAATGTCGCGCGTATGGCTCACGGCTGGCTCCTGAGCTGAAGGGAATAGCTGTTTATAACATGCCATCAGCCGGTGGGAAAACTGCGAGTCGCGTTGGACAAAAATGTTTTGCTTGCAGCCGAAGAAAAATAGCTTTCGTCGCGGCTCGTAAAGACCAACAGCAGGGCGTGTGGTAAGAAACAGGGCGCAGTAGAGTGGCGGCAGGATTTCTTACGCAGGCGGATAGCCATGGAAAAGGGTACTACGTCCACGCCGCACGATGCGGTATTCAAACAGTTTCTACGTCATGCTGACACCGCGCGGGACTTCCTTGATATCCATCTGCCGCCAGCGCTACGAAAAATGTGCGACCTGGATACGTTAACGCTTGCGTCCGGTAGCTTTATTGAAGAGAACCTGCGGGCATACTACTCCGATGTTCTGTGGGCGCTGAAAACTGCCGCGGGAGAAGGCTATATCTATGTGGTCATCGAACATCAAAGCTCCCCGGATGCGTTTATGGCCTTCAGACTCATGCGTTATGCTATTGCCGCGATGCAGCGCCATCTGGATAACGGGCATAAAACGCTGCCGCTGGTGATCCCGATACTGTTTTATCATGGCGTCGCCACGCCATACCCCTGGTCGTTATCCTGGCTCGACATGTTCGCCGACCCAGCCCTGGCAAAACAGCTTTATACCGGACCATTTCCGCTGGTGGATATTACCGTCGTACCTGATGACGAAATTGTGCAGCATCGAAGAGTCGCCCTGCTGGAGCTGATGCAAAAACATATTCGTCAGCGCGATCTGCTGGGTATTGTGGAGCATCTGACGGCCATTTTGCTTAATGGATACGCTAATGACAGGCAGCTGAAAACGCTGTTTAATTATCTGATTCACTCGGGCAAAGCGCTTCGGTTAGGTAAGTTCATCCGCGAAGTGGCCCAGCGGGTACCGCAGCACAAGGAGAAGCTAATGACTATCGCCGAAAGGTTACGTGAAGTAGGGCGCAGGCAGGGGAAGCGGGAAGGCCTTGAGAAAGGTCGTCTGGAGGGGGTTGAAGAGGGGCAGCGCGCCGAAGCGCTGCGTATCGCCCAAACGATGCTCGCCGAAGGTATGGCGTTGGAGACGGTGCTAAGAATTACCGGTTTGCCGGAGGCGGCGCTTGCGGTCAGGCATCATTAGGCCCCTGATGCGCCGGGGGGCAGCTGGAGCCGTTTAGCCCTCCAGGCGTTCACCATTTCATTCCTGGAAAATTCCGTATCTACCTGATCCGGAGCGCATCCTCAGCTATCTCGACTACCCTTAATAACCTGTGCGGTATTTATGACTGCGTTAACAGCGATAACAAGGAGACATGCGATATGGCTTATCAGACGGTGAATCCTGCCAATAATCAGCTTATCAAAGCGTATCCGGCACACAGCGATGCTGACGTGGAAGCGGCGCTGCAAAAGGCGGATGCGCTTTATCATTCGCAGTGGGCCAAGGGAAATATTGACCAACGGCTACCGATCCTGCACAAGCTGGCGGACCTGATCGACAGCCGGGTTGAAGAGCTGGCCAAAATCGCCAGCCAGGAGATGGGTAAGCTTATCGAGCAAAGCCGCGGTGAGGTCAAACTGTGCGCGCAAATTGCCCGCTACTACGCCGATAACGCAAAACAGTTTCTGGCGCCGGTAAAATATCCGTCAGAACTGGGTGAAGCCTGGGTCGAACACCATCCCATCGGCGTACTGATGGCGGTAGAGCCGTGGAACTTCCCTTATTATCAGCTGATGCGCGTGCTGGCGCCGAATCTGGCGGCAGGAAACCCGGTGATCGCCAAACATGCCAGCATCGTCCCGCACTGTGCGGAAACCTTCGCTCAGCTGGTTCGTGAGGCCGGCGCGCCAGAGGGCGCATGGACTAACCTGTTCATTTCTCAGGATCAGGTAGCGAAGATTATCGCCGACGATCGCGTACAGGGTGCGGCCCTGACCGGCTCGGAAAAAGCCGGTGGCGTGGTAGCGGCGCAGGCGGCTAAACACATTAAGAAAGCGACGCTTGAACTGGGCGGCAACGATGTATTTGTCGTTCTCGACGATGCCGATCTGGAGAAAGCGGTGAAGACCGGCGTGCAGGCGCGGCTCAATAATGCCGGGCAGGTGTGCACCGCGGCGAAACGTTTTATCCTGCATGAAAAAATTGCCGACGCTTTCCTCAGCCAGTTTACGCAAGCCTTCCGCGAGGTGAAAATTGGCGATCCGCTGGACGAAAGTACCACGCTGGGCCCGCTCTCCTCAAAAGACGCGCTGGAAACGTTGACCAAACAGGTGGACGAGGCGGTGAAAAATGGCGCGAAACTGCATCTGGGCGGCAAACCTGCGCAGCGAGAAGGCAGCTTTTTCGAGCCCACCATACTGACCGGCATTACCCGCGATAATCCGGCTTATTTTGAAGAGTTCTTCGGTCCGGTCGCGCAAATCTACGTGGTGAAAGATGACGATGAGGCGGTGAAGCTGGCCAACGATTCGCATTACGGCCTCGGCGGAGCCGTGTTCAGCCAGGATATCGACAGGGCGAAACGCATGGCTTCGCGGATTGAAACCGGGATGGTCTATATCAACTGGTTAACCGATACCGCGCCGGAGCTGCCGTTTGGCGGCGTTAAGCGCTCCGGGTTCGGCCGCGAGCTTTCCGATCTTGGGATTAAAGAGTTTGTGAATCAGAAGCTGGTGGTGGTTCGCCGCTAAGCAACCGAGCGCGCAGATGCTCTGACTCCCCCACAGGACTAATGGCCCTCCCGGAAGACATCGATTGGCGAGGGTTTCTTCCTCAGGAAGAGGGAGGGGAAGGGTAATTTTGCGCCTCCTTCGCTCATCCTGACCCTCTCCCCCAAGGGGAGAGGGAACCGTCCATGCGGCTATTTGCGCAAGCTGGCAAACGCCGCGCGAATTTCTTTTTCCGGTAGATTGATGCCGATAAAGACGAGGGTACTGTGCGGCCGCTCATCGCCCCATGGTCGGTCCCAGTCGGCGCTGTAGAGGCGCTGAACGCCCTGAAACAGCAGGCGATTCGGTTCGCCGTCGATCCACAGCATCCCTTTATAGCGCATCAGCTGTTCGGCAAAAGTGAGCAGCAGATTTTCCATCACCCTGGAGACTTCGCTGATATCTACCGGATAATCCAGCTCCACTACGATTGACGATACGTCGTTCTGCTTGTCGGCCATAAAGTGGAAGCGCGGTTTGCTGCTAACCACGTTCTCCTCCAGCATAAAACCGCTGGTGTTAAACAGCAGATTCAGGTCGATATCGCCGTGGATGACGCGGTAAATGGGCGCGCGGACGTTGATGCGCGTCAGCCGCTCGCGGAGCTTGTCGCTGTCGCCCGCCACGTCGGTTTTGGTGAGCAGGATACGATCGGCGTACCCCACCTGCGACTGGGCAATGGTGAACTGGTTCATCTGCTGGTCAGCATGTGCCGCATCAACCAGCGCAATCACCCCATCCAGCAGGTAACGTTCGCACAGTACATCATGAGAGAAGAAGGTCTGAATAATCGGGCCGGGATCGGCCATGCCGGTACACTCAATCACCAGTCGGTCAAAATCAATTTCTCCGCGATCGCGGCTGTCGAGAAGATCGAGCAGAGCGTCTTCCAGTTCGTTGGAGCGGGTACAGCAGATACAGCCGTTGGTCAGGGTTTTAATCTGCGTCGCGCGGTCGCCGATAAGCTGGTCATCGACGGCGACTTCGCCAAATTCGTTTTCGATAACGGCAATTTTAAAGCCGTGCCGTTCGTTCAGGATATGGCGCAGTAGAGTGGTTTTACCGGCGCCAAGAAAACCGGTTAATAGGGTAACTGCAATCGGTGCCATATTTGCCTCCATTAGCAGCAGCGCACGCCGCCTTTGCCGTCGCCGCCGTAGCGGGCCTGCTGGCGTTCGCGAAAGAATTCATCATAGGTCATGTACGGCTGGTCCGGATGATTGGTCTGCATATGCTCGACGTAATTATCGTAATCCGGAATGCCAATCAGCATTTTCGCTGCCTGACCGAGATATTTTTTTGCCTGACCTAAGTTACCAAACATTATGCTTTCCAGAGAACGAATAAAGCCGGATGGCGGCTAGCGCCTTATCCGGCCTACAAACATTCGCTTGTGTAGGCCGGGTAAGCGTAGCGCCATCCGGCATTAGGGGTTAGTGATGTGAAGAGGTCTTCACGCCGCCTTCCGGTACCGGTACGTACGGTGTCTCTTTGTCGGTACGCACTTTATTGTTGCGTACGTTGAGCCAGGTTTTGATGCCGTAGAAAATGATGCTGTAGACCACGACAAGGAACAGAATGCTCAGACCGGCGTTGGTGTAGTTATTCACCACGATATGGTTCATGTTGGCAATCTGCTGTGCGGTCAGTTCGCCGCCGGAAGCGATCTTCTCTTTGTACTGCTGAGCCATGAAGAAGAAGCCTTCCATCTGCGGGTTGGTGCTGAACAGTTTCAGGCCCAATGCCCAGGTGGTGCACAGCAGCAGCCATGCAGCCGGGATCACGGTGACCCAGATATATTTGGTGCGCTGCATTTTGACCAGCACCACGGTACCGAGCACCAGCGCCACGGCGGCCAGCATCTGGTTAGAGATGCCGAACAGCGGCCACAGGCTCTTCACGCCGCCCAGCGGGTCGACCACGCCCTGATACAGCAGGTAGCCCCACAGACCAACGCAGCCCGCAGTACCGATAATGCCTGCTACCAGCGAGTCGGTTTTCTTGAGGAACGGTACAAAGTTGCCCAGCAGGTCCTGCAGCATAAAGCGGCCTGCGCGGGTACCGGCATCCAGTGCGGTGAGGATAAACAGCGCTTCAAACAGAATACCGAAGTGGTACCAGAAGCCCATATCCGCCATCGGGATGATTTTGTGGAACACGTGAGCGATACCCACGGCCAGCGTCGGCGCGCCGCCTGCGCGGTTCAGGACCGACGGTTCGCCGATATCTTTCGCGGTTTGCAGGATTTGTTCAGGAGAGATCACGAAGCCCCAGGAGCTGACGGTCGCTGCCGCGTGAGCGGTGACATCCCTCAGCTGGGCGGCAATCAGCGCGGCGTTTTCACCGCCCATTTCGTGCAGGTTCGGCATGGTGATGCCCAGACCCGCCGGCGGAGTGTTCATCGCGAAGTAGAGACCCGGTTCGATAATTGATGCCGCCACCAGCGCCATCACCGCCACGAAGGACTCCATCAGCATCGCGCCGTAGCCGATAAAACGGGCGTCTGTTTCGTTAGCCAGCAGCTTCGGCGTGGTGCCGGAAGCGATCAGGGCGTGGAAGCCGGAGACCGCGCCGCAGGCAATAGTGATAAACAGGAACGGGAACAGCGCGCCTTTCCACAGCGGACCGGTACCATCAATGTACTGGGTCACCGCCGGCATTTTCAGGTCCGGGTTAAGGATCACGATACCCAGCGCCAGGCCAACGATTACGCCGATTTTCAGGAAGGTCGCCAGGTAGTCGCGCGGCGCCAGAATCAACCATACCGGCAGCAGAGCCGAGATAAATGCGTAGCCAATCAGGGTAAAGGTAATAGTGGTGTCTTTAAAGGTCAGCGCCGGGCCCCAGTAAGGGTCGTGGGCAATCACGCCGCCGAAGTAAATAGACGCCACCAGCAGAACGATGCCGATAACCGACACTTCGCCTACCCGACCCGGGCGCAGGAAGCGCATGTAGATCCCCATAAACAGGGCAATTGGCACGGTCGAGCAGACGGTGAACACGCCCCATGGGCTTTCCGCCAGCGCTTTAACCACGATTAACGCCAGCACCGCGAGGATGATGATCATTATCAGGAAGCAGCCGAACAGCGCGATGGAGCCCGGTACTGGCCCCATCTCCTGCTTGATCATCTCACCCAGCGAGGCGCCGTTACGACGCGAGGAGATAAACAGCACCATAAAGTCCTGTACCGCGCCTGCCAGCACGACGCCCGCCAGCAGCCACAGGGTACCCGGCAGGTAGCCCATCTGCGCGGCGAGCACCGGGCCCACCAGCGGACCGGCGCCGGCAATCGCGGCAAAGTGGTGGCCAAACAGCACGTAGCGGTTGGTCGGAACGTAGTTCAGGCCATCGTTGTTAATGACCGCCGGCGTCGAACGCGTAGGATCGAGCTTCATCACCTTTTGCGCAATGTACAGGCTGTAATAACGGTAGGCGACGAGGTAGACGGAAACCGACGCCACCACGATCCACAGCGCACTGACGTGCTCACCGCGGCGCAGAGCGACGACCGAGAGGCAAAATGCCCCGATGATTCCAAGAATCACCCAGGGTATGTGCTTGAATAACTTTTTAGTATCCATAGTAAAACCTGGCGTTAATGAGATGAATAATGGGCCGAAGCCGTTTAGTTTTGAGTCAGGGTTGGTGGAGGTATTGATTAGCTATGCTGGAGACGATCTTGCCAGAACTTCGCGCGCGTAAAGTTGGGTAAATCTGTGAGTGGTTATATTCGGGGTTAAGCGGTCACTTGCAGGGGTAAGCGGTTGGGAGGGAAGTTAACAGGGGATAATTATGTGATTGAGATCACAGGGAGTTGTGGTGTGGCACGAGTCATACCAGCGGCAGATTATATCAATTCAAATTCATTATTCTCATTTCATAATGACTTCACATTTTACCTTTATTGCTGAAATATATTCAGCAGTCCAATAAAAATAGCCCCTCATTAATGAATTCGTCGTTAAGTTATTATTACGATGATTGTCTTATGAATATGAGTTGATATTTATGCACGTTTGAATGTATTTAATCGCCATTAAAGAGTGTTTGTCATCGACATGGATAGCCCAGGCTTAAAAAATAATGAATAAACGGAGTTTAATTCATAAGGCTTTTATTATCTCTGCGCTGCCAGTGTGGGGGTACGCCGCGCCTGCGGATACCGTACGTGAGCAGCAGTTCATCAACCAGCAGCAGCGCCAGCAAGCCCTGGAAAGTCAGCTCGCGCCGCCGTCACCGGATATTCATTTATCCGCGGAAGGAGTAAATATCGATGATGGGCTATTTCCCGTTGAACAACCTTGCTTTGCTATTTCTCTGGTTATTTTGCAGGGCGCCGAAGCCTTACCGCATTGGCTTCCGCTCCAGCGCCAGACAAATAAAGTGAATGGGCGTTGTCTGGGAGGAAAGGGAATAAATCTACTGATGGCCCAATTGCAGAATATATTAATCGACCGCGGTTATATCACCAGCCGGATCCTTGCTCCGCAGCAGGACTTAAAAAGCGGTGTTTTACGCCTGGTGGTGATGCCGGGTTATATCCGTGAAGCCAGGCTTACGGCGCAGAGCGATGATTATCTGTGGCTGGCGAGCGCATTTCCGGCGACTGACGGGAAACTGTTGGATTTGCGCGATATTGAACAGGGGCTGGAAAATCTGCAGCGCCTGCCGACGGTTCAGGCCAGCATGGAAATTGTTCCGGGCGAGACGCCGGGGCAAAGCGATATTGTCATTAACCGCCAACAGGAGCGCTTCTGGCGCATCGACGCCTCGCTCGATGATTCCGGCTCTAATGCCACCGGCCGTTACCAGGGGAACCTGACGCTGTCACTGGATAACCCACTATCCTTAAGCGATCTTTTTTACCTTTCCGGTTCACATAACCTCGATGGCAACGGCGGTAAATCCTCAAAGAACCTGACCGGCCACTATTCGGTCCCGCTGGGCTACTGGCAGTTCGTATTAACCGCCAGCCAGTACGATTACGTGCAAACCGTGGCGGGGGCTAACGGCGATTACCAGTACAGCGGTAAAAGCAAGAACGTTGATTTCCAGCTTAGCCGCGTACTGCACCGTAGCGGTAGTCAGAAGACCACTCTTAGCGCCGATGTGTTAGCCCGCGAGCAGCGTAACTTCATTAACGACACCGAGATTGCCGTCCAGCGGCGGCAAACGGCGGCCTGGAAGCTTGGTCTGCAGCATCGCCATTACCTTGGCAACGCCACTCTCGATAGCGGAGTGAGCTACCAGCGCGGTACCCGCTGGTTCGGAGCTCAACCTGCGCCAGAAGAGCAGTGGGGGGAAGCAACCGCCCTCAGCAAGATCCTGCAATTTAATGCTCAGCTCAATTTGCCTTTTGCCTTGGGCGGGCAACGTTTTCGCTTTACCAGTCGCTATCAGCGGCAGATGAGCAGCACGCCGCTGACTTCGCCGGATATGTTTTCCATCGGCAGCCGCTGGACGGTTCGCGGCTTTGACGGCGAGCGCACCCTGACCGCCAGCCACGGCTGGTACGTCCGTAACGATATCGCCTGGTCGACCCCGTTGCCGGGGCAGGAGTTTTATCTGGGAGCAGATTACGGCGAAGTCGGCGGCGCTGGCAGTGAAACGCTGGTGGGCAAACACCTCGCCGGAGGCGTGGCAGGGCTGCGCGGCCAGTACCTACGCGCCAGCTACGACCTGTTCGCCGGTATCCCTTTAGACAAACCCGATGATTTTAAAACCGAGCCAGCAACTTTTGGTTTCAGCGCCAGCTGGAGCTACTGACTTTTACTCACGCGCCGTCCGGCGGCGCGTGCTGCGCACAGGGATGATTTTCCGCGCCGCGGTGAACAACGGATGACGAGTAACGGCAATGAATAAACGCTTTTATCGAATCGTATTTAATAAGGCTCGCGGGATGCTGATAGTGGTGGCGGAAACGACCCGCTCTCATCGGGCGGGCGTGTCGCCGCAATCTGGCGCCGACGCGCGAACCGGGTCGACGCTGACGTCCATCCTGGCGCCGCTGGCCTTTGGGTTTCTGCTCGCGTTTTCCTGTCTCACCCCGGCTAAGGCAGCGATTGTCGCCGATAACCATGCGCCCGGCGGCCAGCAACCGCAGATCGCCAATAGCGCCAATGGCACTCCGCAGGTCAATATTCAGACACCGAGTGGCGCAGGCGTTTCGCGCAACGTCTACAGCCAGTTTGACGTCGATGGGCGCGGCGTGGTGCTGAATAACAGCCACGCCAGCACTTCAACCCAACTGGCCGGGATGGTCGCCGGTAACCCGAATCTGGCGAAAGGGGAAGCCAGAGTGATCCTCAACGAGGTGAATACCCGTGATCCGAGCCGGCTGAATGGCTATATCGAGGTTGCCGGGCAGAAAGCGCAGGTGGTGATAGCTAACCCTGGCGGAATTAGCTGCGACGGCTGCGGGTTTATCAATGCCAACCGCGCGACGCTGACGACAGGTCAGGTGCAGTACAGCAACGGGCAGATTAGCGGTTACGATGTCAATCGCGGCGAAATTATTGTACAGGGAGGCGGGCTTGATGCGAGCTCGGTAGACAGCACCGACCTGCTCGCCCGCGCGGTGAAAATCAACGCCGGGGTTTGGGCGCAGGAGCTAAAGGTTACTGCAGGGCGTAATCAGATCGATGCGGCGCACAGTCTGACGACGGCAAAATCATCCGACGGCAGTGCGGCGCCAGCGGTGGCGATAGACGTCAGCGCGCTAGGTGGGATGTACGCCCATAAAATTCGTCTTGTCGGTACCGAGCGAGGCGTAGGCGTTCACAATGCCGGCAATATCGGCGCGGCGGCGGGGGACGTAGCAATCAGCGCTGATGGCGCGCTCAGCAACAGCAGCGTGATTCAGTCCGCACAGAATCTGCAACTATCCGTTAAGGGCGATCTTCACAATCAGGGCCAGTTGTACGCCGGAAAAGATAGCCTGGTGACGGCCAGCGCGACGCTAACCAATGACGGCATTATCGCCGCGCAAGGTGATACGCGGATTGCCGCCAGCACTTTGCGTAGCGCGCAAAATAGCACGCTCGCCGCCGGATTAAATAGCGATGGTTCTTCCGCCAGCAGCGGCGCGCTGACGCTGAATAGCCAGACTTCGCTGGCGTTGAATGGCCGCAATATGGCGGCAGGGACGCTGACGGCGCAGGGCAGGGCAGTGGATCTTGATAACAGTCGAACCTCGGGGGCGCGGATTGTGGTCAGCGCCGCGTCCGGCGATATCACAACCCGAGATGCGGTGGTGGCGGCCAGCGAAAAACTCCAGTTGGCCGCCAGCGGCAAACTCAAAAACCACAGTGGCCTGTTGACGGCCAGCCAGCTTGAGCTGAAAGCAATGGCGCTGGATAACCAGCAGGGCGTAATCCAGCAGACGGGCGAGGACGATCTACGCCTTGATTTTTGTGCGGGATTGGATAACCACGGCGGTGAGATCGCCAGCAACAGCCATGCATTGACGCTCAGCACCAGCCAGTTGCTCAATCAAAACGGAACGCTGTTGCATACCGGCAGCGGCGGCATGTCGATTACCAGCGATGGCGTGCTGGACAACGGCGAAGGCACTATTGCCGCTAACGGCAATATCGTTTTGTACTCCGATAACATTAATAATCGCAGCGGTAAGATCAGCACGACGCAAGGCAATGCTCAGCTCACTACGCGTCATGAGCTGGAAAATTCACAAGGGAATATCGTTGCTGGCGGTAGCCTTTCTCTACAAGTAGCAAGCCTTCGGAACCAGCATGGGCAATTGATTGCGGCGCAGGGCGACCTGGCCATGAGCTCTGAAGGAGGGCTGGATAACCGCGAAGGCGTTCTTGCCGCAAATGGCAATATCAAGCTTGACGCCGACAATCTGATCAACCATGGCGGAAAAATCAGCGCGGCGCAGGGCGACGTTCAGCTCACTGCGCGCCATGGGGTGGATAACTCGCAGGGGAATATCATCGCCAGCGGCGACATCCGGCTACGGGCTCAAAATCTTAACAATCGTCACGGGCAGGTTGGCTCGGCGCAGCGGGGCAGCGTCAACCTGACGACGAGCGGTTTGCTGGATAATCAGCAGGGCACAATTACCGCCGTTGATGCCCTGCGTATTCAGAGCGCCGCTGTTGATAACCGTCAGGGAGAACTGCAGTCCGGCGGTAACCTGAACATCACCATCCACAATCGGGGGCTGGATAACCGGCAGGGGCAGATCGTCTCCGCCGCCGCTCTGGATATAGCAGGCGTCAACCTGGTGCTGGCTAATACGGGCGGGACGCTACTTGCCGCGAGCAAACTTATTCTCGATGCCGATTCCCTCAGCGGCGATGGCGAGGTGCTCTCTCAGGGCGATATGTCACTAACGTTGCGTCAGGCGTTTCATCACGCCGGGAGGATCATCGCCAACGGCAACCTGCAGTGGAATCTCTCCGGTTTGGGGCTGATTAATCAGGGTGTTATCAGCGTTGGCCAGGTGCTCAATCTCTATGTGGCGAAGCTGGATAACCGTCAGGAAGGTGAAATCAGCTCTGGCGAGAACCATTTTACGGTCAACGGCGAGTTGGTCAATCGAGGACTGATTGACGGTGGTTTAACCCATATTGTCGCCACGACGTTAACCAATATCGGTAGCGGGCGCCTGTACGGCGACGCCGTCGCGCTGCAGGTGGCAACGCTGACTAACGCCGCGGAGAACGGCGTGGCGGCGACGATTGCTGCACGAGCATTGCTGGCAATGGGCGTCGGCACGCTCAATAACCAGGATCACGCGCTGATCTACAGCGACGGTACGCTTACCATTGGCGGCCAACTTGCCGAAGACGGTTCGCTCAGCGGCCGGGCGGGAGTCTTTAATAACCACAGCGCAACGCTTGAGTCCGCCGGTGATATGGCGATCGATATCCAACAAATCAATAACTACAACGACCATCTGGTGACGAAAGATGTGATGGTCGAGCAGTCATGGCGCCATGAAGCGGCGCTGAAAGGATCGGTACAGCGCTTCGACTGGTCGCTGGTCGATACCAGCTATAAAAACAAATACGGCGTTCACGACGCCATCATGCCGGACGGTAGCCGTGGCGATGAGTTCTATGAATATCAGTACCAGCGTACCGTTGTGGAAACGCAGGTGGTGGAAAGCGATCCCGGCAAAATCCTCTCCGGCGGCCGGCTCATCATCAACAGCGATAAGCTGAATAACTACGACAGCCAGATTATCGCCGGGGGAGCGCTCGGTGGCGTGATTAGCGAACTAAACAACGTCGCCACGACCGGTAAACGGGTGACCACCGACGTCGGTACCCAGACTCGTTGGTATGAGAAAAAGACCAGCCGCCCGTTTGGCGGTACCAAAACCAGCCAGGGGAAAAAAAGTAGCGAATATGAACCGACGCCCACGGTTCAGACTATCGATCTGCAAACCATAAAGTGGCAGGGCAATACCCAAATTGATGGCCATAGCAGTGTGATTACCCCGCGCGATCGCGCCGATGAGCCAGGTGAACTACCTGCCGGACGACTGGTGGAAGTGACGCCGGTTAACGCTGACGGAACGGTTATTCGCCTCGTCACGCCGGATACCCGTCTTCCTGTCAGCAGTCTGTATCAGATCGATCCACAGGCTAAAGCAGGCTATCTGGTGGAAACCGATCCGCGTTTTACCAACGGTAAAGCGTGGCTCGCCAGCGACTACATGCAAAATCAGCTGGGCGTTGATCAGGCGATGAAGCGGCTTGGCGACGGCTATTACGAACAGCGGCTGGTGCGTGAGCAGATCGTTAAACTGAGCGGCGAGCGCTACCTCCAGGGCTACAGTAACGATGAAGAGCAGTACCGGGCGCTGATGGACGCGGGCGTCGCCTTCGCCAAACAGTACAACCTGACGGTCGGGGTGGCGCTGACGCCAGCGCAGATGGCGCTGCTGACCAGCGATATGGTCTGGCTGGTCGCCAGAGAGGTCACGCTAGCGGATGGCTCTGTGCGGCATGTGCTGGTGCCGCAGGCTTATGCGCGGGTTAAAGCGGGCGATCTTGATGGCAGCGGCGCGTTGCTCGGCGGTGAAAACGTGGCGCTCAGTGTGAGCCGTGATGTGACCAACAGCGGGCACATCCACAGCCGCGGCGTGACGCAACTAACCGCGGAAAACATTCATAACAGCGGCTATATCGGCGGCAACCAGCTCACGCTAAACGCGCGTACTGATATCAACAATATTGGCGGAACGCTGCAGGGCGGCGATAGCCTGATCGCGCAAGCCGGGCGTGATCTCAACAGCGCCAGCACCCTCGGCGGCGGCCCAGGTAACATCAGCCTCGATCGGCCTGCGGGGATTTATGTCCAGAATGAAAACGGCCAGCTGGGGCTGCAGGCGTTACATAACATTAATCTGACGGCAAGCATGGTGAGTAACAGCGCGGCGGGCAGCCAGACGAAGATTATCGCCGGCAACGATCTCAACCTGCGGACGCTCGCCACTACCCACAGCGAAAGCGGAAATTGGGGGAAAGGCAACGATCGTTCTTTGACCCAGCGTAGCGATATCGGCACGCAAATTAATGGCGGCGCGGTTGCGCTGTCCGCCGTCCACGATATTCATGCCCGCGCCGCCAGCGTGACGGCAACCAGCAGCCTGACGGTTGCCGCCGGCAATGACATTAACCTCAGCAGCGGCGAGTCCTCATGGCATCTGACGGAAAACAACCATCAAAGCAGCAGCGGCCTGCTGGCTCACCGCTCGCTCACCACTCACGATGAAGTGTGGGCGCAGAACGCCATCGGCAGCAATTTTAGCGGTGACAGTATTGTGATGCAGGCCGGGCGCGACCTGCTGGTGTCCGGCAGCAGTGTTGCCGGCACCCAGGACGTCAACCTTGTGGCGGGGCGTAACCTGACCATCGCCACCGCCGAGGAGAGTCGCCAGGAAAACCATCTACGTAAAGAGAAACATAGCGGCTTTTCCGGCACTGGCGGTGTTGGCTTCAGCGTCGGCAGTTCGTCGCTGAAAGCCACCGACGTGACGACAACGCTGAGTAGCGCCGCCAGTACCGTCGGAAGCTCACAGGGCAACCTTAGCCTGAGCGCCGGTAATGTGTTGACGGTTCAGGGATCTGACATGGTGGCCGGCAACAATATGGCGTTGACCGGTAAAACCGTGAATATTCTGGCAGCGGAAAACCAGAGCACCCAGACCCATACCGTGGAACAGAAAACCAGCGGCCTGACGCTGGCGTTATCCGGGATGGTGGGCAGCGCCATTAATACCGCGGTTTCCAGCGCTAACCAGGCCAGCACCGAGAGCAATGGCCGTCTCGCCGCGCTGAGCGGGCTGCAGTCGGCATTATCGGGCGTACAGGCGTATCAGGCATCGCAGATGCAGACTGCGGATTCCAGTCCGGAGAGCATGATAGGGGTCAACCTTTCCTGGGGTAGCCAGTCATCGAAATCCACTCAGCGACAAACGCAGAACACCAGCCGCGGCAGTAGCCTGATGGCCGGCACCAATCTCAGCATTATCGCCACTGAGGCGGATATCAACGTTGAGGGCAGCCAGCTGCAAGCCGGCGGCAGCGCGTTACTCAATGCCGCGCGCGATGTGAATTTATTCTCTGCGGAGAACGTCAGCACCCTGAGCGGTAAAAACGAGAGCCATGGGAGTTCGTTTGGCGTCGGTATTAACTTCGGTCAGGGCGCGAACGGGTTGACGGTCAGCGCCAGCGCCAATGCCGCGAAGGGCCACGAGAAGGGCAACAGCCTGATGCATAACGAAACGACCCTCAGCGCCGGGGAACGGGTGACTATCGTCAGCGGTCGCGATATGACGCTGACCGGGGCGCAGGTGAGCGGCCATCAGGTGACAATGGACGTCGGGCGTAACCTGACGCTGAGTAGCGAACAGGACAGCGATAACTACGATTCGAAGCAGCGTAGCGGCAGCGTGGGGGCGAGCGGCAGCATGGGCGGCGGTTCGGGCTCTCTCAACCTGAGCCAGAGCAAAATGCACAGCACCTGGGCATCGGTGGAGGCGCAAACGGGGATTTTTGCCGGCGAGGGCGGTTTTGATGTGAAGGTGGGCGGGCATACGCAACTGAATGGCAGCGTGCTGGCGAGCACGGCGGCGGAGCTGAACCGCTTGGATACCGGGACGCTGGGTTTCCGGGATATTAAAAACTCTGCCGAGTACAGCGTGGAGCAGCAGAGCGTGGGGGCGAGCACGAGCGGTAGCGTGGCGGGGCAGTTCCTGGGGAATGCGGTCAGCGGTCTGCTGATGGGTGCGAACGGCAGCGGCAGCGACAGTTCGCTGACGCGGGCGGCGGTAAGCGAGGGCAGTATCGTTATCCGCGACGGCACGAGTCAGCAGCAAGACGTGACGAGGTTAAGCCGGGATGCGGCGCATGCGAACCAAACGTTGAGTCCGATATTTGATAAGGAGAAAGAGCAGAACCGGCTGGCGGTGGCGCAGAAGATAGGTGAAACAGGTCGCCAGGTGAGTGATGTGCTCGTGACGCAGGGTAAGCTGAACGCGCAGGCGGCGCAGAGCGACCCGGCTGCGCGGGCAGCGGCACGGGAGATGCTGGTAGCGGGAGGGAATGCCCATCCGAGCGAGGAACAAATCAGCGCGCAGGTGAGCCGGACGGCGACGGCGGACTACGATACGGGCGGAAAGTACCAGAAGGTGGCGCAGGCGGTAACGGCGGCGATGCAGGGTCTGGCGGGCGGCAACCTGGCGCAGGCGGCGAGCGGCGCAGTGAGTCCGTATGTGGCGGAAATCATTCACAGCCAGACGACGGACAGCGCGACGGGCAAGGTGAATGTGGAAGCCAATGCGATGGCGCACGCGGTGTGGGGAGCGATAGCGGCGGCATCGGGAAATAACAGCGCGCTGGCGGGGGCGGCAGGCGCGGTGAGCGGCGAACTGCTGGGGCGCTGGATAGCGGCAGAATATTATCCGGATGTTAAGACAGAAGAGCTGTCGGATGAGCAGAAGTCGACGATAAGCGCGCTGAGTACGCTGGCGGCGGGACTGATGGGGGGGCTTAGCGGAGGCAGCAGCGGGGATGCGGTCGCGGGGGCGCAGGCCGGGAAGAACGCGGTTGAGAATAACTCGCTGAGCGGTGATAAGGCCCGAGAAGCGGCGAAACAGGCTGCTGAATCCCTGAAAAATCAGGTCAGGGAAAAGCTGGGTGAAGGCACCACTTCTGCCATCGCGAACGCCATTATCAATGGCCTTGCTGATACCGGCGATGCGGCATTAGGTTCTGTTGACTATGCTGCTGATGCGGCCATGGTGCTGGCTTCCTGTGCTGTGGGTGACAGTTACTGCAGTAAAGCGATGAGCGACCTGGCCGGGAAGAATCAGGCGCTGGCGGATACTGTTACCACGCTGATGCAGGGTGAAACCTGGTCTGCGGTTGCGGATACGGTTAAACAGGCGGCTGGCGGGAATCAAGCTGCACTGGAAGCAACGGGCGGGCTGCTGGCAGGCATTATGTTGCCAGGGAAGAAAGTACCAAGTCCAGCGACTCGAATTGAAACAATATTAAAATCTGAAAAAAACTGGGAAAATGCTCGAAATAAGGCGCTAAATATTGTGGGTAATTTGGGTGCTGACTCTAAGCCTGTAATTGGGCGACTAGAAGTGAGTGCTGGGAATGGAAAAATAATTGGACGGCAATCTAATGATGGTAAGGTTGGTTGGCGTGTTGATTATGATCCTGAAAAGGGAATGCACATCAACGTATGGGATTACTCTCAAGGGAAAGGGCCGGGCAAAGCAGTCAAGCAGGTTATACCATTTGAAGGTAATGAAAAAGCGTTTGAAACCATATTGAAACAGTTGAATAGGTAGAAAAATGAATTTATTTGATGAGTGTAAAGGGGCCCTTGGTGCTGATTTCGAAGTGCTTGAAGGACAGAGAGAGAAGGATGCGCTTAATATTTTGTATAAGTTCCCATTTATTAATGGGAACTTATTGTGGGATGATTTTAACTATTCAGATTATGAAGATATAAATCATCTCATATCCGATTGTTATAATAAAAAACATGATGTGTTTGTTTTTGTGGATAACATTAACATTCCTGTTTTTAGAACTAACCTAGTATTGGTTGCTGAAAATATTTATGACGTTACAGCTTTATCTCCTAAGCTGTTCATTTTTAACAATGAATTGATATTACAACCTCTATTTCCAACAGACATAATTCGTCTGGGTATAAAAAATTAGAGATATATAAAATTCCGGCGTTAAAGCCGAGATTTTTTACCCGTCAGCCCTTGACTGGTTCTTTCACCAGTCGTCCCTGGTCCACGCTGACCGTGACCGGCGTGTCGGTACTGAATCCCGCCTCAGCCAGTTTCCCTTCAGGCGTAGGTTCAGGCGCAATTACAAATGGTATTGGTGCTGGGTTTGGTTATGGTATAGGCAAAGGCATTTCTTGGGGTACAAATGCATGGGCAAACTAGGTGGAAAGCAGGTTAGGATCCGAAGTTTAATCTTATTATGCTAAAGTATACTGAGATTAAAGGTGACTTTGGTATCTCAAAAGAAGTTACACCGAGTAACATTCCAGGCAGTTTTGGCGACATAGGAGCATCTTTCTCTTCAGAATATGGCGGGAAAAACTCGAACCAATCATTGAGAAGAAATTGAAATGAAATCCTTCAATGAGAAAATATTAAACCTGCTGATTCTATTTATCGCCTGCATTCTTGGGGGTATTGTTAGTTTCCTGTGTATAACTTTGTCTATAGACGTTTTAGTTTGAATGCTAACAGGAACTTTTGATTTGAAAAAAGCCGATATACTCAAAACCATTAAAATTGGTTGTGTGATTGGAATCTTCACTGGTGCGGTTTTTATTATTGCCAGACTATTCAAACTAAAAGGATTTTAGAGCAAAGATAGGATAAAAATTCATCCACAGAGTTGGGATTAGTGTGGAGAATAACCTGATGGGTAGGAACGAATGGAGCCAGGGTGAGAAAGCCAGAGAGCATGGTGCAGTTAACCCCTCTGGTGAAGCCTGGCAGCGAGGAATTGCTGAGAATAAAGCTTATGCAGGTACGTTGGCTTCAGCGGGGGCTAATCTACCTGCCGGGTGGAATGCAGGTTACTGGCGCGATGGGCGGAACAGCAAATGCTGGTATTCAGTATCTTATTAATGGAGAAGTTAATCCAACGGATGTGCTCATTGCGACGTATGTTGGAGCTTTTACCAGAAATACAGGATTAAAGGGAACAATGAGCTGGAACGCGGTAGGCGGTGCAACATCCAGCTATCTGAAAGGGGATAACCCTTTTACAGGTGGCTTAATTAATGGTATGGCCATCTGGGAGGGGCTATGGTGCAGATAAACTAGTTGAATTGCCGTTTGATAAAGTCCTTAATCCAATGAAGCCATGGAAAGACTGGATCTGGACAGATGTCGGGATGGGAATATCCAAACCGCTGCCGATTAATCCAGTACCTGGTATTGCTGGTAATGCCTCGGGTCGTGCGGTGACAGAGATCCTCAATGATCAAGCGGGTAAAACAGGTGTGAAATTCCAAAAAAGGGAACAAAAATGAATGGAAAATCTTGGTTCTTCGTTTTTTTCTATCTATTTTTGGCTTGCAATGTAGCAATGGTCGTATTGTTTTTAATTATATACGTGCTCATTAGAGGTTACCTCTTATTGGTTTACCACATCCCATTTGAGCTGATTTGGAGTGATACATGGAAGTATACAAAAGCTGCATGTTTCACAGGGGCGTTGATAGCTACTGGTTGTTGGTGGATTTATACCAGCATTCAAAAAAAGGTAGATACAAGTGATTTGACAGATACTCTTTAGCAACCGGCTGCAATAATGTTGTAGAGAATAACTTGTTCGGAGCAAGTGCTGGAACAAACCTCGGGTTCTGGTTCAGCCAGACGCCAGACTGCGATACAGACTGTAAAGGAAAACTTGCTGAAGATGTGGCAAAAGGGAATGCAGTAGTATTAGACCATCTGGCAGGTACTGTTGGGTTAGGTATATCGCCAAAGGGGGCTCTGATAACAGCTGGCATCGGTGGCGGAGCCAATACTGTAATAAAATATGGCACTACTCGTGAAGTAAATTACACCGATGCGCTGATAGCGACTTGGGTTGGAGCAGCAACCTCAAAAACTTGTTGGTTAGGAACCATGGGCCGGAATGCGGCAGGTGGAGCTGCATCAAGTTATCTTAACGGCGATGATCCATTTAAAGGTGGCTTAATTAATGGTGTGGCCTCTGGGGTGGGTTATGGTGCAGGAAAACTCATTGAGCTGCCTATGGATAAAATTTACAACCCGATAAAGCCATGGAAAGACTGGATGGGGACTGATATCAGGATGAGAATATTGAAACCATTGTCATTAGACCCAATACCAGAAGTTGCTGGTAATATAACAAGATCAAAAGAAATCCCGGCTTGAATGGCCGGGGTCCTTGTTGTCAACCGTTACGCTCCCGAAAAATGTCTCTTTTCTCGCTTGATCACCAGCAGATCGTCGGTATCGTTAAGCGCGTCAGGGAGGTCTTATGTTACTGAGGCATCTTGATCCGGTTGATGCCTGCGACGCCCAGTGCTTTGACGTAGTCGTGCAACTCTCGGGTGTTCTGGGCGGTGATGATGATGCTGCCCGGTGTCATCCGGATCCGGAGCGGCAGCATGGGCGGCGGTTCGGGCTCTCTCAACCTGAGCCAGAGCAAAATGCACGGCACCTGGACGTCGGTAGAGGCGCAGACGGGGATTTTTGCCGACGAGAGCGGTTTTGATGTGAAGGTGGGCGGGTATACACAGCTGAATGGCAGCGTGCTGGCGAGCACGGCGACGGCGGACTACGATACGGGTGGAAAGAACAGAAGGTGGCGCAGGCGGTGCAGCGCTGACACAGTTTACACAGCAGGAACGCTAACGCGAATCTGTGTTGCCTCTCCCCGTTATCCGGGGAGAGGCTGGCGAGGCCATTACGCCACGACCTCCATCTCCATCATCACCGGATGGAAGCGGCGCTTAAAGTAGATCAGCCCGTGGCCCTGCTGGCTCAGGGTTATATTCCTGATTTCTACCAGATAGACCAGGTGGCTGCCGATGGTCTGTACCTGGCTAATCTCGCCTTCGAGACTCGCCAGTGAGCCTTTTAGCACCGGCTGGCCGAGCTCGCCTTTTTGCCAGCAGCTGAGGCCGAAACGGTCGTCCATCGTCATCCCGGTCATGCCGGCGAAGTGGCGCGCCATCTCCTCTTGCTCGTGGTTCAGCACGTTGATGCATAGCTTACCGTTGCCCTGAAACACCGGATTCATCGCGCTGTTAGCGTTGATGCAGACCATCACCGACGGCGGCGTATCGGTCACCGAACAGACCGCGGTGGCGGTGATACCGCAGCGGCCCGCTTCGCCTTCGGTGGTGATGACGTTAACGGCGGCCGACAGGCTGGCCATGGCATCGCGAAAACGCAGACGTTGTTCATCTAATTGCATTGTGACCTCCCGCTGCCGCTTACTTCAGCAGCTTATCCAGCATGTTGATATCGGTATTGTTGTGCAGATGCGGCACCGTCCAGCCGTTCTGGTCGTACTCGGACAGGCAGCGATCCACCATCGCCATCATTTTGTCCATGTTGCCGGAGCTCTGCGCCTGACGCAGGCACTGCAGGCGAATTTCATCCTGGCTACCTGAGTAGTTGATTTCGTACAGTTCGTGACGCCCACCAAACTCGCTGCCGATGGCGTTCCACATCAATTTGAGGATCTTGATACGCTCGACGTGATCCATGCCGTTCGATCCGCGCACGTATTTCGCCAGATATTCGTTGATCTGCGGATTGTTGAGATCGCGGGCGCTGGACGGCAGATAGATCAGGCCGCTGGTGACGTTGCGTTCAATAATGTTTTTGATTTTGGCGTAGGCCATCGGCGCCATCACGCGATAGGTTTGCAGCGCGGCGTGATCCGGCAGATACGCGCCGTTAACCCACGGCGTGGCTTCGGCGCACATCGAGTCGCTCAGCGCCCAGAACATATTGCGCCAGGCTACCACTTCGCCGAGATCCGCCTGTACGCCGCGGAACTCCAGGGTGCCGGTGCACTCCAGCGAGCGCTTGAGCAGGGCGGTGATAAAGTCGAGCTTCACGGCCAGACGCACGCAGGCCTGCAGCGGATACATGCGAGCGAAACCGCCTTCCATCGTCCAGCGGCGGCAGCGATCGAAGTCGCGATAGATCAGCACGTTTTCCCATGGGATCAGCACATTATCCATCACCAGGATCGCATCGTTTTCGTCGAAGCGGCTGGAGAGCGGATAGTCGTAGGGCGATCCGGTTGCTCCGGCGACCAGTTCATAGGAGGCGCGGGAGATAAGCTTGACCCCTTCGGCGTCCATCGGCGCGACAAACATCAGCGCGAAGTCCGGGTTTTCGCCCATCACCTGCGCCGACCCGAAGCCAATCATATTGTAGTGGGTCAGCGCCGAGTTGGTGGCCACCACTTTCGCGCCACTGACGATGATCCCGGCATCGGTCTCTTTCTCCAGCTTGATATAGACGTCTTTCACTTCGTCGGCTGGCTTATGGCGGTCGATCGGCGGGTTGACGATGGCGTGGTTAAAGTAGAGGCCGGTTTCCTGGATGCGGGTGTACCAGTTACGGGCGTTCTGTTCAAACTGACCATAAAACGCCGGGTTTGCGCCGAGCGCGCAGCCGAATGCGGCTTTGTAGTCCGGGGTACGGCCCATCCAGCCGTAGCTCAGGCGCGACCATTCAGCGATGGCGTCGCGCTGCTGGCGCAGATCGTCGGCGCTTTTCGCGACGCGGAAGAACTTGTGGGTATAGCCGCCGCTGCCGGTATCGGTGCCCCAGCACAGGGTATCCTGCAGCTCGGGTTTATGCAGCGCATCGTACATCTGGGCGACGGAGGCGGCGGCGTTGCGGAACGCCGGGTGGGTGGTCACGTCCTTAACGCGTTCGCCGTAGATATAGATTTCGCGGCCGTCCTGCAGGCTCTTCAGGTACTCTTCGCCAGTTAACGGGCGTTTAGCGTCTGCACGGAAATTTTCAGGTTTCATAGGTGACCTCTTCAGTATTAATCGGAATGCGATGTTAAATTTATGTTTTGTTTTTGTTGTTCAATTGAAGCGGTTAACGCGGCTTTCGTGAAGAGACTTTTAGGTCAATGGTCGGTACTTTTCAGGCGGGGTTAGGTTATGTGAGCGGGGGTTGGTTTTTCTATTTTCCGGCCCGGCTCTCCGGTGAACCGACGACAAGCCAGGGCGGGTTTTGAATTTGTAGCCCGGACAGATGCGCAGCATCGCCTCCGGGAAATTCAGCGACTCTGCGCTCTGCTCCCGGGGGCGGCGCTTGACGCGCCTTGCCCGGGCTACCGCCTCTCAGACGGCTGCGAACTCGCCGCGCCGTCGCCGGAAAGATCTTACGACACCGGTACTTTCTGCGCCCGATAGGCACTCGGCGAGCAGCCGACTAAGCGGTTAAAAAAGCGGGCAAAATAGGCCGGATCTTTAAAGCCCAGCTGCCAGGCTATTTCGCTTACCGCGTTGTCGGAAAATAGCAGCAGCCGTTTGGCCTCGCGCAGCTGCCTGTCGAAAATCAGCCGCTTGGGCGGCCGGTTGGCGAAGCGGCGGCAGATATCGGTTAGCCTTGATTCGGTCAGATGCAGCTCGCTGGCGTAATCCGGCACCGTCCAGTGCTGGTGATAGTGGCTATCGATCAACTGGTTAAACCGCTGGAACAGCTTGAGCTCGCCGCGTATTCCGCTGGCCGCATGATCGTCAAGTTTCGCGTTGCGCAGCAGCAGGGTGAACACCGCCTGCGCCAGCAGCGTCAGGGTGTGTTCCCGCCCCGGCAGCTGCGACGTCGATTCCCGTTCAATCAGCCGCCAGTAATGCGCCAGCGCCGCCAACTCCTCGGGCTTATCGGCCAGCGACAGGCAGATGCCCGGCAGACCGAAAGCCTCCCGCGTGCCGGGATAGAGCACCTCCAGCAGCGGCCAGACCAGATCCTCGCGCACCGTCAGCACATGACCGTCGCTATCGGACTCGGTGATAAAAGCGTGCGGCACCGAGGGCGGCGTCAGGACAAACAGCGGCGCCTGCACCGAATAGCGATGATCGTCGAGCTGCAGCTCAATCTGCCCGGTATCGAGAAAGTGCATCTGAAAATACTGGTCGTGACGGTGCGCCTGCATATCGCGGCCAAAAAACTCCGCCATCCGGGCAAAGGATTGGTAATGTACCTCCTCCGTTCCCAGACTCTCATCGTACTCCTTATTAATATCGATATTGGCAACAGGACTCTGGCACATAGCGGCTCCTTACGGCGTCGCGCGCGGACGCGATCCTTTCATCGGAATCGCCCAGATAATGACTGCGCCAATGATCAGCAGGGCGGCGACGAACCACAAGCCGCTGCTGAAGCTGCCGGTAATATCCTTCAGCCAGCCGATCATAAAGGGGCTGAGCGCCGATCCGATATTGCCGGTCGCGTTGATCACCGCGATACCGATCGCTCTGGCGCGCGGGCTGATCGACTGATCCGGCGTGGTCCAGAAAATGGCCATCGCGCTAAACGATCCGGTCGAAGCCATCACGATCCCGAGCAGCTGGATCAGGTTGTGATCGGTCGCCGACGCCAGCAGCCAGCCTGCGGCGGCGAACAGGAACGGCAGGGCGGTGTGGTGCTTACGCTCCTGGTGCTTATCGGAGTGCCGGCTCCAGTAGATCATTCCCAGAATGGTACAAATCTGCGGGATCGCCGCCAGCAGGCCGATGGTGATATTGCTGCAGCTTTCGTTAAAGCTTTTGAGGATCTGCGGCGTCCAGATGCTGATCGCGCTGAGCGTATTGGTCAGGCAGAAGTAGGCCAGGGTGTACATCAGCACGATCGGCGTGAACACTTCCCGCCACAGGCTGCGCTGCTGCATGGCGTGATGGCTGATCGCCCCTTCCGGCTGGACCAGCGTCAGGCGGTCGTTGTCCATCATCTCCTGCAGGCATTTTTTATCTTCTGCGGTCAGCCATTTGGCCTTCGACGGCGAATCATCCAGCCAGAACCAGACCATAATACCGAGCAGCACCGACGGGAAGCCTTCCAGCAGGAACAGCCACTGCCAGCCGTGCAGGTTCAACAGGCCGTCCATCGACAAGATATAGCCTGAAACAATCGACCCCAGCGCGGTGGTTACCGGCATCGCGATCATAAACAGCGCGTTGGCGCGGGCGCGGAAAAAGGCCGGGAACCAGTAGGTCAGATAGAGCAGAATACCGGGCAGAAAACCGGCCTCGGTGATCCCCACCAGCATGCGCAGGATATAGAGGCTATTCGGCCCGGTCGCGAACATGGTGGCGGTGGAGGCGATGCCCCACAGCACCATGATGGTGGCGATCCAGCGGCGGGCGCCGACGATGCTGAGCATCACGTTGCTCGGAATGCCGAAAATGACGTAGGTCGCGTAAAACAGGGTGGTGGCAAGGCCGAACATGGTGGCGTTAAGGCCCAGATCCTGCCCCATGGTCAGCCCGGCAAAGCCGATATTGATGCGATCTAAAAACGAAAAGATAAACAGCACGAACAAAAACACGATCAGGCGACGAAAGAGCTTGTTGATAACCGACTGCTGCTGCGCCGTCAGCTGCTTGTGCTGATTAGCCGGATCGAACTTTTCCGGGATGGCAGATGATGTATCGCTCATTATCATTTTCCTCTAATGGGAATTTTGTAGGGTACTGCGGGTTGCCGGGTGGCGCTGCGCCACCTGGCGTTAATAGACGCCTGACGAACCCTCGGCGGTTTTTTCTGCGCCAAACCGTGCCGCCAGCGCTTCCGCACCGCGGGCCAGCAGGGTGGTATCGACCCCGACGGCGACAAACAGCGCGCCGAGCTGCAGGTAACGCTTCGCCAGCTGTTCGTTGGCCATCAGGATCCCCGGCGCTTTGCCCGCTGCGCGAATTTGCCCGATGGCGTGCTCAATGGCGGCCTGTACTTCCGGGTGCTGAGGGTTGCCGCTGAAGCCCATGTCGGCGCTCAGATCCGCCGGGCCGATAAACACGCCGTCCACGCCCTCGACATCGAGGATCTGCGGCAGATTGTTGAGCGCTTCGCGAGTTTCGATTTGCACCAGCACGCACATCGCGTCGTTAGCCTGATGGAGATAATCCGGGACGCGGTTCCAGCGCGAGGCCCGGGCGAGGGCGCTGCCGACGCCACGAATACCCGCGGGCGGATAGCGGGTGGCTTTCACTGCCAGCCGCGCTTCGTCGGCGTTCTGCACCATGGGTACCAGCAGGGTTTGCGCGCCGATATCCAGCAGCTGTTTAATCTGCACCGGGTCGTTCCACGAGGGGCGCACCACCGGCTGGCTGGGATAAGGGGCGATCGCCTGCAGCTGGGTCAGTATCGTCTGCACGCTGTTTGGCGCGTGCTCGCCGTCGATCAGCAGCCAGTCGAACCCGGCCCCGGCCAGCAGCTCAGCGCTGTAGCTGCTGGTCAGTCCCAGCCACAGGCCAATCTGCGGTCGACCCGCTTTTATGGCGTCTTTAAAGGCGTTATTCATCATATTCCTCCTAGACGAACCGGCAGCTAATCGCGCCCATGGTGCCGTAATCAACGTGGAAGGTGTCGCCTTTGCGCGCCGGTACCGGACGCGTAAAGGAGCCGCCGAGAATAATCTGCCCGGCTTCCAGCTGGACGTCGTAAGGCGCCAGCTTGTTCGCCAGCCAGGCCACGCCGTTGGCCGGGTGATTCAGCACCCCTGCGGCGACGCCGGTCTCTTCAATCACGCCGTTGCGATAGAGCAGGGCGGAGATCCAGCGCAGATCCAGCTCGTCGGGTTTAATCGGACGGCCGCCGAGGATCACCCCGGCGTTGGCGGCGTTATCGGAGATGGTGTCGAAGACTTTGCGCGGGCGCTGGGTTTCCGGGTCGATGTTGTGGCAGCGGGCGTCAATCAGCTCCAGCGCCGGGATCACGTAGTCGGTGGCGTTGTAGACGTCGAACAGGGTGCAGTTGGGGCCGCGCAGCGGTTTGGCCAGCACGAAAGCCAGCTCTACTTCGATACGCGGGACGATAAAGCGGTCGGTAGGAATATCGCCGCCGTCGTGGAAAAACATATCGTCCAGCAGCGCGCCGTAGTCCGGTTCGCTGATTTGCGAACTGGCCTGCATCGCTTTCGAGGTCAGGCCGATTTTATGCCCTTTCAGCACGCGGCCTTCGGCGATCTTCATATTTACCCATTCGCGCTGTACCGCGTAGGCGTCTTCGATGGTGATCGTCGGGTGATCCAGCGAAATAGCGCGGATCTGTTCACGCTGTTTTTCCGCCTGGTTCAGCCGCTGGGCGATCAGGCTATGGGTATGTTTATCGAGCATAGTTGCTTCCTGTTACGTCATTCAGTGCTGCTGCGCCGGGTGGCGACGCGGAGGCGTCTTAGCCGGCCTGGGGTTTGTGGCAGTACTTGTTTTCACCCTCTCCCACCGGGAGAGGGGCGGGCCGCACCTATTTAAACAACGCGTGTACGTTGTTCTGCTTGTAGTTCAGCGTTGGGTGCAGTTCATCGATCTCAAACGACAGCGCCAGATAGCGGCTCTCCATCAGCGCGGCGAAATGGGCTTTGATCAGCGTGAACAGCATATCGCCCACGTCCTGACGGCTCTCCAGGCTGCGTCCGGTACCAATCTTTAGCGTCATATGCACGAAGGCGTAGTCATGCTGGCCATCGGCCATCTGCCAGGTATCCAGCCAGATGGCGCGACTGCGAATGCCGCCGATGGGAAAGATGCCGGTTGCCGCCAGCGCGGCGTTCACTTTGCCGAACAGACCCGGTAAATCAGCCTGCTCACGGATGTTGTTGGTACATTCAGCGATAAAATGCGGCATTCTGCGTGCTCCTTACGCCGTTTCCGGCAGCGGGAAGACGGCGTTGACCTGACCGGTGCCGGAGCTGGCAAAGAGTTCGGTAATAAACTCTACTTTGCCGTCGTATTTGTCCCAGCCCAGCAGGCCCAGCAGCATCACCGTGTCGTGCATATTGCCTTCACCGAAGCAGTAGTCGGCGTACTCCGGCAGCATGGTGCAGAACTCTTTGAATTTGCCTTCGCGCCACAGCTTCACGACCCGTTCGTCCATCTGGTGATCGAACTCGCGGGTATAGCTGTTCATTCCCTCTTCGGCGCGCTGGTCGTCGATAAAACGGTGCGACAGCGAGCCGCTGGCAAAGACCGCCACGGTGCCGTCATATTTCTCAATCGCCTTAAGAATGGCTTCGCCCAGCTTGCGGCTGTCGGCAAAGTCATGGACGGTACAGAACGCCGAGATAGAGACCACTTTGAAATGCTTATCGCTGTTCATGTAGCGCATCGGCACCAGGGTGCCGTACTCCAGCTTCAGGCTTGGAATGTTGTGCGCTTTGGCGCGGACCCCGAGTTTGACCGCTTCGTCGGCGATCAGGAGGCCGAGCTCCGGATTACCGTCATAGTCATAGGTCATGTCGCGAATAAAATGCGGCAGCTCGTTGCTGGTGTAGACGCCCTGGAAATGGTCGGCACAGTTGATGTGGTAGGCGCTGTTGACCAGCCAGTGGGTATCAAAGACGATGATGGTATCCACGCCCAGCTCGCGGCACCGCTTGCCGATTTCTTTATGCCCATCGATGGCTCCCTGGCGGCAGCCGTGGTTTTTACCCGGCAGTTCAGAGAGATACATCGACGGTACGTGAGTAATTTTTGCTGCTAACGCTAACTTTCCCATATCAGACTCCCCATTTTGGGATCGGATGGTCGCCCATCGAGATGCAGACGTTTTTCATTTCAGCGAACACTTCAAAGCTGTATTCGCCGCCTTCACGGCCGGTACCGGAGGCCTTCACGCCGCCGAACGGCTGACGCAGGTCGCGGACGTTCTGGGTGTTGACGAACACCATTCCGGCTTCGATGCCGCGCGCCAGGCGCAGCACTTTGCTGACGTCCTGGGTCCAGATATAAGAGGCGAGGCCGTACTCCACATCGTTGGCCAGGCGCAGACCTTCCGCCTCGTCTTTAAACGGCAGCAGACAGGCTACCGGGCCAAAAATCTCTTCCTGCGCCACGCGCATGCGGTTATCGACGTCCGCCAGCACCGTTGGCCGCAGGAAGTTGCCGTTTCTCAGATGGGCAGGCAGATCGGCGGGCTTATCCGCGCCGCCGGCCAGCAGGGTCGCTCCTTCTTCAATGCCGAGGCGGATATAGCCGGAGACTTTCTCCCAGTGCTGCTGGCTAATCAGCGCGCCCACCTGAGTGTTCGGGTCGGTAGGGTCGCCGACGCGCAGGCGATTCGCGCGTTCGGCAAAGCGTTTAACGAACTCGGGGTAGATGCTCTGCTGAATGAAGATGCGCGAGCCGGCGGTGCAGCGTTCGCCGTTGATCGAGAAAATGGTGAACAGCGCGGCGTCGAGAGCGCGCTCAATATCGGCGTCTTCGAAAATCAGCACCGGCGATTTGCCGCCCAGCTCCATGGAGTACTTTTTCAGCCCGGCGTTTTTCATGATGTTGCGCCCGGTGGCGGTACCGCCGGTAAACGATACCGCGCGTACGTCATGGTGGCGTACCAGCGCATCGCCCGCCGTCGCGCCGTAGCCCTGAACCACGTTCAGTACGCCCGCCGGAATACCCGCTTCCAGCGCCAGCTCGCCAAGACGGTCAGCGGTTAGCGGCGACAGTTCGGACATTTTCAGCACCGCGGTATTCCCCAAGGCCAGGCACGGCGCCACCTTCCAGGTCGCGGTCATAAACGGCACGTTCCACGGCGACACCAGCGCGCAGACGCCGACCGGCTGCACGAGGGTGTAGTTGAGCATCTTGTCATCAACCGGATAGGTCTTACCGTTCATTTGCTGGCACACCTCGGCAAAGAACTCGAAGTTGTGCGAAGCGCGCGGGATCAGCACGTTTTTGGTCTGGTGGATCGGCAGGCCGGTATCGGCGGTCTCCATGGCGGCGATCTCCGGGACGTTCTGGTCGATCAGATCGCCCAGCCGGCGCATCAGACGCGCGCGCTCTTTCATCGGCAGATTGGCCCATTTCGGAAACGCCTCTTTTGCCGCCGCCACCGCCTGATTCACCTCGTCAGCCCCGCCGGAGGCGACCTCCGCCAGCACTTCGCCGGTGGCCGGGTTAGTGGTATGGAAATACTCCGCGGCGGCGACGTTTTTGCCGTTGATCCAGTGGTTAATTTTTTTCATGACAGCTTCTCCTCATATGCCTGCTGGCTAATGATGTGGTTGACCAGACGGCCGACGCCTTCCACTTCGACGATCACTTCATCGCCCGGCACCACGTCCGACAGCCCCTTCGGCGTGCCGGTGGCGATCATGTCGCCCGGCTGCAGGGTCATAAATTCGCTTAGGTAAGCGATCAGGAACGGAATGCTGAAGATCAGATCGGCGGTAGTGCCCTGCTGGCGCAGCTCGCCGTTGACCCAGGTGCACAGCGACAGGTTGTGCGGATCGGGGATCGCCTCTTTGCTGACGATCCACGGGCCTATCGGCGTCAGGGTGTCGCGGCTTTTGACCCGCAGGTTGGGACGATAGTAGTTTTCCAGGTAGTCGCGGATGGCGTAGTCGTTGCAGACGGTGTACCCGGCTACGTACTCCATGGCGTCGGCTTCGGCGACCTTACGCGCGGTTTTGCCGATCACCACCACCAGTTCAGCCTCGTAGTGCATGTACTCGACGTTATCCGGGCGCACCGACTCTTGCCTATGGCCGATAAAGGTGTTGGGCGCTTTGATAAACACCAGCGGTTCGGTTGGCGGCGTAAACGCCAGCTCGCTGGCGTGATCGGCGTAGTTCAGGCCCAGCGCGAACAGGGTGCCGTCGGCGGGCGGCAGCCAACGAAACTCGCCTTCCTTAAGCAGACTGCCGTCGGCGAGCTGGACCTGACCACGTTCATTCACCTGGACATCGTGCCGCTGTCCCTGCCACTCAATACGTGCTTGCCTCATGCCAGCTCTCCTTCATCAATCACCGGGTTTTCCAGCGCCGGGAAGCCCTCGGCGAGAATACGTACGCGATCGCCGGGGCGCAGCGTAACGCGGGAGTGGGGCGTACCGATCAGAATCGCATCGCCGGGATTGAGGGTGGCGAATTCGCTCAGGGCGCTCAGCAGCTCGGCGGCGGAGCGCTGGAGATCGGCGGTAGTCCAGCTGTCCGCCTCGCGACCGTTGATTTCGGTGATGATGGTCAGGTTATCGACATCGCTGAGCGGCGCGAGTGCGCCAAGCGGACAGAAGCCGTCGCGGCATTTGGCTTTGATGGCCGGACGATAGAAGCTCTCTTCCGGCAGGCTGACGTCGTTCGCCAGCGCGTACCCGGCGATATAAGCCGCGGCGTCTTCTGCAGCGACTTTGCGCGCGGTTTTACCGACGATCAGCGCCACGGTGGCGCCACTCTGCACGGTTTCGCCTTGCGGGTAGGGAATGCTCTCGCCATCGCCGATAACGGTGTTGCGCGGTTTGATAAACCAGACCGCGGTCTTCGGCGGCGTTTTATAGGGGGCCTGTTGAAACGCTTCGCGCCAGGCGTCGAGCTGGCTGCGGTGGTTAAGCGCCACGGCGAAGATGGTACCTTTCATTTACCACTCCTCTGCTACGGATTTGGGAAGTCAGTTAATTCATTAATATGTTAATGATCATCTTTTATGCTTTGCGGGAATGTTTGGCAAACAGAAGTGAATGTTTTGTGATCGGATTAACAATAAATTTACAGATTTGTATTTTAGTTAATATTAATCAATTAGATAACAAAAATAGTTGTACCATCTGGTACTTTTCAGAGGCAGAAACCGGTTGCCTTCGGAGGGAATTAGCGCTAATTATTAACTTATTAACAGATTGGGGATTTACTTCAGAGGTATGTGATGCATGATTCGTTAACTATCGCGCTGCTGCAGGCGCGGGAAGCGGCGATGGCCCACTTTCGGCCCATCGTTAAACGCCACAATCTGACCGAGCAGCAGTGGCGTATCGTGCGTATCCTCGCCGAACATCCGTCGATGGATTTTCACGATCTGGCCTTTCGCGCCTGTATTTTACGTCCGAGCCTGACCGGCATCCTGACCCGTATGGAACGCGACGGCCTGGTGCTGCGTTTAAAACCGGTAAATGACCAGCGCAAGCTCTACGTTTCGCTGACGCCGGCGGGTTCGACGCTTTATGAAAGCGCCCAGGCTCAGGTGGAAGAGGCCTATCGTCAGATCGAAGCCCAATTTACCGTCGAAAAAATGCGTCAGCTTACCGCGCTGCTGGAGGAGTTTATCGCCTTGGGGAATGGAGCGCAGGGAGAGGGAGAGGAATAATACATTGTCCGCGCGAAAAACATCCCGGAGGCGGTGCTGGCGCACCTGTCCGGGCTACGGGTTCACAGCACGGTAGCCCGGACAGGCGCAGCGCGCCGCCTCCGGGAGAAAGCGTCCTTCAGAACAAGGTATCGAGCTCTTCCAGCACGTTATACTGCTCGTCCACCAGCAGCAGGGTTTTCCATTTATCAAACGTCAGGCACGGATGCGAGGTACCGAACACCAGAATATCGCCGACCTGCACGTCGCTGCCGGGCGCGAGGCGCAGCATACAGTGCTGGTCCATAATCCCCACGCTCTCGATCCCCTCCGCGGATAGCTGCGCGCCGTTGCGATAGCGGGCCACAGGCTGCGGCAGGCCGGCGTCAAAGGCGCAGTCGCGCTTGCCGAAGTTCACCACCGCGCGATCGGCTTCCGGCACCGACTGGACCATTGCCATCAGCTCCAGCGCTGAGGTTAAATCACCGCCCAGATCGCAGGCGATCGGATCGCGGGCCACCAGCGCTTTCTGCGCGATATCGTAGATCCCGCGGTCGTGAGTGATATAGCACCCGGGGCGGATAACGATTCGGCACCGCGCCGGTTTCTTCGCCGCCAGCCAGATATTGCACACCACGTCGTACCAGACGGTACCGGCTCCGGTCAGCACAAACTCCCCCTCAACCAGATGTTCCATCCGGCAGGCCAAATCGGCGGCCTGGCGCAGCAGAGCCTCCACCTGCGGCTGCGGATCGTCGCCGTGTAACACCCCTTCATACAGTTCGAGACCGCGCAGCCTGAGGCCCGGAAGTTCCGCCGCGACCTGCGCCAGCGCCAGCGCATCCTCAACGCTGCGGCAGCCGCAGCGCCCACCGGCCACGCCCAGTTCAATCAGCACGTCCAGCGTTTGCCGCCGTTCGTCGAAGAAAGTCGACAGCGCGCGGGCGTTGGCAAGGCTATCGATGCAGCAGATAAACTCCGCCGTACGGTAATGCGCTTTCAGGCGCGATACCGCCTGCATATTCGCCCTGCCGACCAGCTGATTGACCATCAGGACGCGCTCAACGCCGCTGGCCATCGCCGCGCTGGCCTGCCAGGCGCTGCCGACGCCGATTCCCCATGCGCCCGCCCGCTGCTGCGCCTGAAAAATCCACGGCGTCATCGTTGTTTTACCGTGCGGGGCCAGCGAGACGCCGCGCGCGTCGGCGTAACGCTGCATCCAGGCGATGTTATTTTCCAGCGCCGTTTTTTTCAGCAGCGCGGCCGGAAGGCAAACCTCCTCCGCCAGCAGATTGGCCGGTGCGGACATTATGGCGGCTTTGTGCGGAATAAGCGTATCGGAATGGTATTTCATAACACTATCCTTTTAGGGTTTATGATCGGATTAAATCTAAGTATCAAGATTAATTTATTGAAATATATGGAATATATAATTTGGTTGTGTTGTTTGTGAATAAAAGTATCACAATTTGATCTGGTTTTTGCGTAGTTTTCCACTGTTTTTCCGCCTTGTAAATGGTTTACTTGTCGGCAGAGTTGAAAGGGAGTAATTGCGATGAAAGTTAACTGGCTTTTCAAAAACGTCACGGTCATTGACGGCAGCGGCGGACCACAGTTTCGCGGCGACGTGGCGGTGAAGGGCGATCGAATTGTGGATATGGCCCCGGCGCTGAACCTGGCGGCGGAGCAGGTGATTGACGGGCAGGGGCGCGTGCTGGCTCCCGGATTTATCGATGTGCATACCCATGATGATATCAACGTCATCCGTATGCCGGAGTATTTACCGAAGCTGAGCCAGGGGGTGACGACGGTGATTGTCGGCAACTGCGGGATCAGCGCGGCGACGGCGACCATGCGCGACGGCGTACCGGACCCGATGAATCTTCTGGGTGAGGCGGAGCACTTTGTTTATCCCACCGTTGACGCTTATGCCCACGCGGTGGCGGCGGCGAAGCCGTCATTAAACGTCGGCACGCTGATTGGCCATACCGCGCTGCGTAATAACCATATGGACGATCTGTTCCGCCCGGCGACGGAGATCGAGATTGCCGGAATGCGGGTGCAGCTGCGCGACGCGCTGCGTCAGGGCGCGCTGGGGCTGAGTAGCGGGCTGGCCTACGCCAGCGCGTTTCAGTCCACCACTGAAGAAGTGATGGCGCTGGCCGAGGAGCTGGCGGCAGAAGGGGGAATTTATACCACCCACCTGCGTTCGGAGTTCGAACCGATTCTGGAGGCGCTCGACGAGGCGTTCCGCATTGGCCGCCACGGTAACGTACCGGTGGTGGTATCGCACCATAAGTGCGCCGGCGCGAAAAACTGGGGTCGCACGAAGGAGACGCTGGCTTTCTTCGATGAGATGCGCCAGCGCCAGGAGATCGCCTGTGACTGCTACCCCTATTCTGCCAGCTCGTCGACGCTGGATATGAAGCAGGTCACCGATGAGTTCGATATCGTCATTACCTGGTCGGAGGCGCAGCCCGAGCAGGCCGGAAAAACCCTGCAGCAGATTGCTGACGGCTGGCAGGTTAGCCTGCACGAGGCGGCGGCGCGGCTGATGCCTGCAGGCGCCATCTACTACAACATGGACGAGCAGGACGTGCGGCGGGTACTGCGTTATCCGGTGACCATGATCGGCTCAGACGGTCTGCCGAACGACCCGATGCCGCACCCGCGGCTATGGGGCGCGTTTCCGCGGGTCCTGGGCCACTACTGCCGAGATGAACGGCTGTTTCCGCTGACCACCGCTATCCACAAAATGACCGGTCTGTCGGCGGCGCGTTTCCAGCTGGCAGAGCGTGGGCTGGTGAAAGTGGGCTATTTTGCCGATCTGGTGCTGTTTGATCCGCAGACGGTGCGCGATGTCGCCAGCTTCTCCGACCCGAAACAACCGGCGGACGGTATCGAGGCGGTGATGGTTAACGGCGTGATGAGCTACGGCAGCGATAAAAAGATTACCGGGCGCGCAGGGCGTTTCCTGCGCCGCCGAATGAACTAAGGAGAGAAAAATGAGCATTAAACGTTATGGCGTTGAGGGCGGTACCGGGACCGGTGGGCAGCATCTGCCGTTCGCGCGCGCGGTGGAGGCGGGGGGCTGGCTGTACGTTTCCGGCCAGACGCCGATGAAGGAGGGTGAAGTGGTGGAAGGGGGCATCGTTGACCAGGCGCGTCTGGCGATTCAGAACTGTGTGGATATCATGACCGAAGCGGGCTACACCCTGGCCGACGTGGTGCACGTCAAGGTGATCCTCACCGATGCGCGCTATTTTCAGTCTTTCAATAAAGTATTCCGCGAGTTCTTTGGCGACAATCCGCCTGCCCGTATCTGCTGCGTCGCGGACCTGGTAGTGGATTGTAAAGTTGAAGTGGATGTGACCTGTTATAACGCGGCTCGCGTATAAAAATTTATTAACCAGAAATATAAACAGGATTTTTGAGCGCTGAATTCATTCAGCGCTTCGTAGCCTTTTACCTACTCAACTGGCAGGATGTGAATTATGAATAGTCATATCTTTTTAGTCGGCTTTATTATTTACGCGCTGGCCATGATTTGGCTTGGCTGGTACGTGTCGCGTAATCAAAAAAGCGGAGAAGATTTTTTACTCGGTGGCCGTTCCTTACCGCTGTTTCTGACCCTGGGCTCTACCGTGGCGACCATGGTGGGCACCGGTTCAAGCATGGGCGCTGTTGGCTTCGGCTACAGCATCGGCTGGGCCGGGATGCTGTACGGCGTGGGCGGGGCCATCGGTATTTTGCTGGTGGCCTGGCTGTTCGCCCCGGTGCGCAAGCTGCGCTTTATGACCATGAGCGAAGAGCTCTCTTATTATACCGGCGGTAGTCATTTAATTAAAAATATCGTCGGCATAATGATATTTGTGGCCTCTATTGGCTGGCTGGGGGCGCATATTCTTGGCGGCAGCATGTATTTATCCTGGGCGACGGGAATAAATCTGACGCTAGCGAAAATTATTATCGCTCTGGCCTTTGCGATTTACGTCATCATCGGCGGTTATTCTGCGGTGGTGTGGACGGATACCATTCAGGCATTAATTCTGTTTTTCGGTTTTATCCTGATGGCGATTCTGGCGGTGGTTCACGTCGGGGGATGGGATGCCATCGTCCAGGCGATGGATCCCAAGGCGATGAGCCTGTTTGCGGTCGATAAACTGGGGGCCATTCCGGCGCTATCGCTGGCGATGGTCATCGGCGTCGGCGTGCTGGCGACCCCTTCCTATCGCCAGCGTATTTACTCGGGGAAAGATGTCTCTTCGGTGCGCCGCTCGTTTGTCTATACCGGCGTGCTGTATCTGTTTTTCTCGGTGCTGCCGGCGATTATTGGCATGGCGGCATGGACCATGAACCCCAATCTCGAGAACAGTAATTACGCCTTCCTGTTCGCCACCAGCTTCTTACCGGCCATCCTCGGGCTAGTGGTGCTGATTGCCGGGCTTTCGGCCACCATGTCCTCGGCCAGCTCTGACGCGATAGCCGCCGTGGCCATCATGATGCGTGATGTTTATACCCTCATCACCGGGAAAATGCCCCCGGCGGATAAAGCGATAACGCTCTCCCGCTGGATGCTGGCGTTCGTTATCGGCCTGGCGATGATCTTCGCCCTGACCTCGAACGATATCATCAGCTATATCACCAAAATGATCTCCATGCTGATGTCCGGTCTGTTCGTCTGTTCGATTCTCGGCCGCTTCTGGCTGCGCTTCAACTGGCAGGGCGCGTTTACCGCGCTGCTGAGCGGCATGCTGGTTTCTCTTGTGGTTCTGATGAAAGCCGACTGGCTGGCTTACTGGGGGAACCCGTGCATTCCGTCGGTCGTCGGCAGCTTTGTTTTCGCGATTTTTGTCACCCTCTTGACGCCAGCCAGCAAAGTTAGCCGTGAGCAGGCGCTGGAAATGATCACGCAGGAGCGTGAAGGGCAGGCGATGCCGGCGAAGACGACGGTGCAGGTCTCAGGAGAAGCACAATGAAGGACTATATTGCCGTCGACTGGGGCTCTACCCAGCTGCGCGGCTGGCTGATTCGCAATGGCCAGTGCGTCGAAACAAAGCAGCTGCCGCTGGGTATCACCCGCCTGAACGGACGAGCGCCTGCCGACGTATTCGCGGAGCATTTGGCCCCCTGGCGCGGCGCGGAGGCGCTGCCGGTGCTGATGGCCGGGATGATCGGCAGCGATGCGGGCTGGCAAGCGGTGCCGTATCTGGACTGTCCGGCAGCGATCGACGCGCCAGGGCAGCAGCTATGCGCCGTTGCTGAAGGCGTGTGGATTATTCCCGGCCTCAAGATTGAACAGGACGGGGATTTCAACGTGATGCGCGGCGAAGAGACGCAGCTGCTGGGGGCCTGGCAGCTGGCGCCGGCGGAGTGTTACGTGCTGCCGGGCACCCACTGCAAATGGGTACAGGTGGCGAACAGCGCGGTGCGTCATTTTGCCACGGCGATGACCGGTGAACTGCATCATCTGCTGATGACGCAATCGCTGATCGGCAAAGGGCTGCCGGTCCAGCAGCCGGACGAGACGGCGTTTGAACGGGGGCTGGAAAAAGGACTGGCGCAGCCGTCGCTGATTAGCGAACTGTTTGTCGCCAGGGCCGCCCGGGTGCTGGGAGGCCTGGCCGCGACCTCGGTCAGCGACTATCTCTCCGGGCTGCTGATTGGCGCGGAAGTGGCGACCCTGGGGCAGCGTTACCGTACCTCTGGCGTCACGCTGGTTGGCGACCCGGCGCTGAATGCCCGCTACAGTCGGGCGATGAAGGCGCGCGGAATGACGGTTAACAGCTGCAGCGGCGATGAGGCGCTGCTGAGCGGCATGGCGAGGATAATGCATGGACAAGATTAAACTGGTGGCGATTTTACGCGGTATTCGCCCCGCTGAGGCAGCGGAGCATATTGAGACGCTGATAGAGGCAGGATTTCGCTATATCGAAATTCCGCTCAATTCGCCGGACTGGCAGCAGAGTATTCCGCAGATGGTCGCGCGCTTTGGCGAGCAGGCGGTGATTGGCGCGGGAACGGTACTTAAGGTGGAACAGGTCGATTTTCTGGCCGATGCCGGAGCGAAGCTTATCGTGACGCCGAATACTGAGCCGACGACGATCCGCCGGGCGGTGGCGCGCGGAATGCGGGTTTGCGCCGGGTGCGCCACCGCGACCGAGGCGTTTAACGCGCTGGATGCCGGGGCGCAGTGGTTGAAAATTTTCCCGTCTTCCACTTTTGGCCCGGACTACATTCGGGCGCTGAAAGCGGTGCTGCCGTCGGAGGTGCCGGTGCTGGCGGTCGGCGGCGTGACGCCGGAGAATCTGGCAAGCTGGGTTGAGGCCGGGTGCGCCGGCGCTGGCCTGGGAAGCGATCTGTATCGCGCCGGGCAGGCCGTGGAACGTACCCGTCAGCAGGCGGAGAGGTTTATCGCCGCCGCCCGCTGCGGTTAATCGCCCAGCGGCTGGCGATCGACGCCGCCGCGGTGGCTGTCGAGCGCCAGCTTAATCCGGCGCAGTCTGCCTTTTGCCTGAGTTTTATTGGCCATCGCCAGTTCGGTGGCCAGCACGTCAACCATCGCCAGCATCGCATAGCGTGAAGTGCTGGGCTTGAAAATGTAGTCGTTTTCGCGCACCAGCAGCGGCAGCACCAGATCCGCCTGCTCCGCCAGCGGCGTTCCGGCGGGGGTGATGGCAATGACCTTTGCGCCGTACTGCCTGGCAATCGCCGCGCTCTCAATGATTTCCTGGGTATAGCCGCCCAACGACAGCACGATAACCACATCCTTTGGCGTCACCGCCGAGCTCATCATGCGCACCAGCAGACCGTCGTTCTGGCTGACAACCGGGAGGCCGAGGCGAAACAGGCGATACTGGATCTCCTGAGCGCAGATGGTAGAGCCGCCGCCCATCCCGAGCGCCAGGATCTGCCGCGCGTCGCTCAGCCAGCTCACCGCACGCTTCAGCGCTTCAATGTCCAGCGCCCGGCGGTTGGTTTCCAGCACGCCGATGATCGACTCGTAGATCCCCTGTACGCCCTCAAGGTCCGGGACATCGAGGATAAATCGCTGTCCGACCGCCAGAGATTGCGCGAGCCTCATCTTCAGCTCGCGGACGTCTTTACAGCCGAGCGCCCGGGCAAAGCGGGTAACGGAGGCCTGGCTGGTGTGGGTCAGACGCGCCATCTCCGCGATGGGCAGCTCCGCCGCCGCCGCGACATCATCGAGAATGAACTGCGCGATGCGCTTTTCGGTCGCCGTGAGTTCCACAAAGCGATCGGTTATGCAGGAAATGATATCGATTGACCAGGACATACGGGTATCAACAGGTAAGTTATCAATGATACTTTGTACCATATTCCGCCGCTGAAATCAGCGCCGGAGGCTACAGCGTTAGGCGCATGGCGCAGCGCGTCTCCGGCGGCAGACCGTGTTCCGTTTCCAGCTCCCTTTTCGCCGCCAGTCCCGCCAGTAGTCTTCGCTCACTTAACATTGAAAACCCCAGTCGCGTGTAAAACGGCGCGTTCCAGGGCACATCGCGGAAGGTGGTGAGCGTGACCGCCGGATAAGCCGCCTGGCGGGCTGTCTCAATGACCTGCTCCAGCATCATGCGGCCAATGCCTCGCCCCTGCCATGCCTGATGAACGGCGATCTCGACGATAAACAGCGCATCATCCAGCGGTTCGCTCAGCAGGAAGCCTATCGGTTGGTCATCGGCCACGGCCAGCAGGCTGTGGTCAGTTTCAAGGAACAGCCGGTGGCGCTCGGGGCTTATCACTTCGCTTTCCGCCAGCCAGGCCAGCGCCGGAATCTGGCGAAAAGCCTGGGCCGCCGAGCGCTCAATGGCGGGCAGAAGAGGGATGTCTCTCTCCTCAGTCAGGCGTAACGTCGCGGCGGCGGTTATAGTGTTAGTTTTCATCACCTCAGCATAGCAGCCTCCGGGAGAAATGTATGGAGCTTACCGCCGTTTCCGCCACTCAGTTTAGCGTCGCGCAGCTGACGACGATCCTTTGCGACTGTTTCGAAGATTACCTGGTTCCCGTCACGCTGTCGGTAGAGGTTTTTGTCCAGCGTTTTAGCGCCGAAGGGCTGAGCCTGCTGGATTCCTGCGTCTGGCTGGATGGTGATGTCCCTGCGGCGATGGCCGTTGTCGCCCGGCGCGGCGATGAAGCCAGGCTGGCGGCATTTGCGATGCGACCCGCGTATCGCGGAAAGGGCGTCGGACGCCGGCTGATGGGGTCGCTGCTGGATGCATTGCGCGAGCAGGGCGTACGGCGGATGTGGCTGGAGGTTATTCGCGATAACCACGCGGCGGTAGCGCTGTATCACTCGCTGGGCTTCGAGGTGCGGCACGGGCTGTGCGGCTATCTGAGCGCGCAGACCGCGAGCGAGGAGTCATCCGTATTGCAGGAGTATGACGTGCTGGCGCTGACGCGCAGGGCCGGCGCCGAGCTTAATGGCCAGCTGCCGTGGCTGATGGACCCGCTCACCTTCAGCACCCTGCCGTGCCGGGCGCTGAGCCTCCATCAGCAGGTTTTCGCCGTGCTGGCGACCTTATCCAGCAGGCCGCAGCTGCAGTTTTTATGGGTCGAGCCAGCCGCACGCGGGCGCGGGCTAGGGCGGGAAATGCTGATGGCGCTTGCCCGACAGTTTCCAGGGCTCGGGACCTCGGTGACCATCCCGGAACGCTTTACGCCCCTGTTCCAGACCGCCGGCTATACGCCTGGGGTATTAAAACAGTATGAAATGAGCGCAACGCTGAGCGCCCTGCCATCAGCAGGGCGTTAAGATTCAGCCGTTACGCGGGTCGCTAATCGGCTGACGGACCAGGAAGATATAGGCCAGCGCGCCGAGGGCGGTGACGCAGCCGCAGATCACCAGCGCCAGCTGGAATGAGTGGGTGGTATCGACAATAAACCCGGTCACTACCGGCGCGAAGGAGGCGCAGATAAAGCTGGCGAAGTTCTGGATGCTGCCGACGGACGCGGTCATTCTTGATGCCACCGCGACGTGAATCAATCCCCAGCAGGAAGTACCGGCAAAGTGGATGCAGAACAGCGCCATGCCGATTAACAGCACCGCAGCGATAGAGGTGGTGGCATGCGGCACGATCAGCGTAAACGCGGCGGAGCAGAACATCCCGGCAATAATACAAATTTTACGGCTTTTGATCGGCGCCATGCCGCCTTTAACCAGCCAGTCGGTAACGTAACCGTTGATGAGCATACCGGCGGCGCCGAACAGAAAAGGAATGGCGGCCATAAACCCGGTACTTTTCAGATCGAGGTTATACGCCGTTTGCAGGTAGCCCGGCAGCCAGGCCAGATACAGCCAGGCGGTATAGTTGATGCCGCTGAAGCCCAGCATCATTCCCCACATGGTTTTGTTTTTAAACAGGCTGCGCCATTCGGCAAAGCTCAGCGGGTCGCGGCGAACGTTGACGCTTCCGGCATTAAGGTAGGCCTGCTCATCGGCGGTGAGGGGGATATCCTCCCGGTTGCGATAGAGCATATACCAGCCGATAGCGACGAAGATCCCCAGCACGCCGATGGTAATGAACATCCAGCGCCAGCCCATCATCAGCATCATCGCGGCAAGGATCGGCGGGCTGATCGCGACGCCAATCGTCGAGGCGGCGTTAAAGAAGCCCATCGGGCGGCCGCGCTCTTTAATATTAAACCAGTCGTTGATCACCTTGACGCCGCACGGGTTCATCGGCGCTTCGCCGATCCCCATGCCGATACGCACCAGCACGAACTGGGTAAAGCTATGTACCATCCCGGAGACCGCCTGGAACAGCGACCAGAAAAACATGCCCAGCCCCAGCATGATGCGCGGGCCTTTACGGTCCAGCAGCGGCCCGCAGGGGAGCTGGGCGATGCCGTAGGCCAACGAGAAAACGGACAGCAATGCGCCGATTTCGGTGGCGCTGAGCCCCAGCTCTTCGCGAATCGTTAAGTTCGCGACGGACAATGAACTTCTGTCGAGGTAGTTAATCACCGCCGCCAGAAATAACAGGATCATTGCCGTTGTCTGAATTTTTTTAATGCGCGCGCTGCGCGTTAACGTATTATTTAACGGAACGCTGGCAGTCTCCGCCTTTCCTTTATCAAAGGTTGTCTGCGGGTCGATAGTTATATTTCGTGATTCCACGCCTGACTCCTGGTTATTCTATTTGAACGACAAGTGACATCGAATGGTTTAAACCCACCCACCTATTTCACAGTAAAGTAAGTCGACTTGTTTTCAGCATAAATAACCTTTTTTCTGGCACTGGATTATGTTTTGAGAACTGTGCTGCTGATAATCATTTTCTGTTTTTAATCGGTACTTAATGAGCCAGGGATTCGCTCTGCCTGAGCGAGTTAATCATCGATTGCTTCGCCGAGTTCAGGTGGTTACGCAGCGCCAGATTGGCGTCCAGATCGCTGCGGCAGATAAGCGCGCTCAGGATGGTCATATGTTCATCAATGGCGATGATATTACGCTGTTTAAGGTCACTCTCATCCCACTGATAGTGAAAGTGGAAAATCACGGAAATAATCTCAAGCGATTGATTGAAAAATATATTCTCAGCCGCGGACAGGAGCAGCGAGTGAAAGTCGCGATCGAGCTGGGAAAACATACGAAAGCTGTCGCCGATGCTGTCACGCAGTGCGCGATGGCGCTCAAGCAGGGTTTTCGCCTGCAGCCAGCGGGCGTCGTTGTCCGGGAGATTGAGAAAATGCTGAAGCGCGTGGGTTTCCAGCATTTCCCGCAGCTCGAACAGCTGCTCAGCCCAGGATTGCTCAAATTTCTTCATGTTCCACTGGCCGCGCTTTTCGCTTTCAATCAGGTTGTAGCGGCTGAATTTCAACAAAAATTCCCTCACTACGACCGGACTGACGCCGGCAGCACGCGCCAGCTGCAGCTCGGAAAACATCTCTCCGGCGCGCAGCTGGCGCTGGTTAATCATGGTGAAAAACGCCTGCTCAAAGAGACGGTTCTGCTCGGCCAGCGAGGCGCTGGAGCCATCGAAGCCGTCCTGCATCTCCGGCTGGCGAAGGATCTGATAATCCCGAGCGTTTTGACGCAATACGCCCCGCTCGCACAGGTGGCTGAGGATATGGCGCACGGTGGTGCGGCTGATGTTGTACATCTCCGCCAGCGCGCTTTGTGAGGGCAGCGGCGACGGAAGAAAGCCGCGCGCCATATCGTTAATGACCTGGTTAATGACGTTGTGACGAAGGTTTTGCGAGCGGCTCATTATACATCTCCATTTTTTAGCTATTAAAGCCGGATTTAAAACAGTTTTGTGCGTGAGATTTCACAATTTTTGCAATGAATTTATTCTCACCTCTGTTTTTCATCGATATCTAAGCCAACAAATACGGAGGCAATTATTATGACGTCGATGAATACATTAGTTTGTCAGGAACCTAAAATATTGCGCTGGGAAAAACGCCAGATTCCCATTCCCGGTGATGATGAAGTGCTCATTAAAATAAAAACGGTGGGGATTTGTGGTACGGATATTCACGCCTGGGGAGGGGATCAACCTTTTTTTAGTTATCCACGCGTGCTCGGACATGAAATATGCGGCGAGATTATCGGTCTCGGTAAAAATATTCTTAACTTGAAAAGCGGACAGCAGGTAGTCGTCATACCTTACGTTGCCTGCCGTCAGTGTCCGGCCTGTTTGAGCGGCAGGACTAATTGCTGCGAGAAAATTTCGGTGATCGGCGTGCATCGGGACGGCGGGTTTAGCGAGTACCTCTGCGTGCCGGTAAAAAATCTGCTGGTGGTGGATGACGTCGAGCCGGAAGCCGCAGCGCTGATTGAGCCTTTCGCCATCAGCGCCCACGCGGTGCGTCGCGCCGCTATCCAGCCGGGAGAGCAGGTGCTGGTGGTCGGCGCGGGACCCATTGGTCTCGGGGCGGCGGCTATCGCTAAAGCCGACGGGGCGCAGGTGGTGGTGGCGGATACCAGCCCGGCGCGGCGCGACCATGTGGCGCAGCACCTTGGTCTGGCCACGCTCGACCCCTCTGACCCGCAATTCACCGAACAGCTGTGTGACATGTTTGGTGGTTCGCTGGCGCAGAAGGTGATCGACGCCACGGGGAATCAGCAGGCGATGAACAACACGGTAAATTTAATCCGCCACGGCGGCAGCATCATTTTTGTTGGCCTGTTTAAAGGTGAACTGCAGTTCCCGGACCCGGAGTTTCATAAGAAAGAGACCACCATGATGGGCAGCCGTAATGCGACGGAAGAGGATTTCGCCAAAGTCGGACGTCTAATGGCTGAGGGGAAAGTGACCGCCAGAATGATGCTGACCCACCGTTACGATTTCAGGTCGCTGGCCGAGATTTACGAAAGCGAAGTGATTAACAATCGCCAGCTTATTAAAGGCGTCATTCATTTTTAGCAGGAAAGGCTATGAAATCGTTAAACAGACAAGATTTTCCCGGGCCGCACTACCCGACGCGCGTGATTCAGTTCGGCGAGGGCAACTTCCTGCGGGCGTTTATCGACTGGCAGCTGGATCGGCTGAATGAGCAAACCGATCTGGCGGCAGGGGTGACCATTATTCGCCCGATCAACACCGAGTTTCCGCCGTCGCTCAATACCCAGGATGGACTTTACACCACGGTGATCCGCGGGCTGGACGAACGTGGCGAGGCAGTGAGCGAAGCGCGGATTATTCGCTCCGTTAATAACGAGATCAACCCCTGGCAGGATTTTGCTGGCTATCTGGCGCTGGCTCGTAATCCGGCGATTGAGTTTGTATTTTCAAATACCACTGAAGCGGGTATTAGCTATCATGCCGGGGTCCGGCCTGATGATAAGCCGCCGGTCAGCTTTCCGGCGAAGCTGACCCAGCTGCTGCTCGAACGTTTCCGCCATTTCAACGGTGCAGCGGATAAGGGGTGGACGATTATCCCCTGTGAGCTGATCGACTACAACGGCGAAGCCCTGAAGGCGCTGGTACTACGCTACGCCGACGAGTGGCAACTGCCCGCGGCTTTTCGCGACTGGGTTGAGACCGCCAATACATTTTGTTCAACGCTGGTTGACCGTATCGTCACCGGTTATCCGCGCGAGGAAGCGGCAAAGCTGGAGGCGGAACTGGGCTACCATGATGCTTTCCTGGATACCGCCGAATACTATTGGTTATTCGTCATCCAGGGATCGCAGGTGCTGGCGGAGACGCTGCGGCTAGATCGCTACCCGCTCAATATCCGTATCGTAGAGGATATCCGGCCCTACAAAGAGCGCAAGGTTGCCATTCTTAACGGCGCGCATACCGCGCTGGTGCCGGTGGCGTGGCTGTGCGGTGTCGATACTGTTGGCGAAGCGATGCATGATCAGGCCATACGCCATTATGTGCAGCAAACTATCGACGAGGAGATTATCCCGGCGCTGGATTTACCCGCCGATGAGCTACGGCAGTTTGCCGATGCCGTGACCGGGCGCTTTCTTAATCCCTGGATTCGCCATCAGCTGCTCTCCATCGCCCTGAACGGCATGACTAAGTTTCGTACCCGGATCCTGCCGCAGCTGCTGACGAATATTCGCCGGCACGGCACGATCCCGCCGCGGCTAACGTTTGCCCTGGCGGCGCTCATCGCCTTCTATCGCGGCCAGCGCGACGGACAGACCTATCCGCTGCAGGATGATGACGTCTGGCTAACCCGTTTTGCCGAAGGATGGGCGCAGGTGGCGCGCGGCCGCCCGCTGCATGAACTGGTCACGGAAGTCCTGCAGGATGCAGCGCACTGGGGTGAAGATCTGACGACCGTTCCGGGGCTTGCCGATCAGGTCACGCGGTATCTGGAAATGATTTTGAGCGCGGGGATGCGGGAGGCCCTGAGGCGGCTGTAGTCGGTTTGTTGTGCGGCGTCCGCGGATTTGGACGCCGTTTTTTTTGTGCTCTGAACCGCAAAAAATAAATTAAGCGCCAATGGTTGGCGGATTTCCCGCATCATAAGCCCCTGAAAGGTGAAGAGGGGGATGCGATGCGTAAAACGGAACTATTGGCTTTTCTGCAAAATCAGACCGATTTTTTTGATCCGGATAACCTGAGCGAGGTCTTCACCGCTGGCTACCTGGCCCGGCGTTTTGCCATGCAAAGAAATACCGCCAGCCACTATCTGAATCAGCTGGTGGCCCAGGATGTGCTGGTGAAGATTAATACCCGTCCGGTCTATTTTCTGCATAAGGCCGCCTTCTGCCAGCAGTTTTTCCCCCTTTCCCGCAGCGAGTACGCCAGCATGGCGGAGCTGCTCGCGGAGAGCGATCGACAGCCGGAGCAGGCGGATCATTTTTCATTGCTTACCGGCCATGACGGTAGCCTGCGCAAGCCGATCGAACAGATGAAAACCGCGCTGTTTTATCCCAACGGTGGCCTGCCGCTACTGATCGTCGGCGACAGCGGAACTGGCAAAAGCTATATGGCGGAGCTGATGCATGAGTTTGCCATCGCCCAGGGACTGCTGCCGCCCGATGCGCCCTTTGTCAGCTTCAACTGCGCCCAGTATGCCAGCAACCCGGAGCTGCTGGCCGCCAACCTGTTTGGCTACGTGAAAGGCGCGTTTACCGGCGCGCAAGGCGATAAAGCCGGGGCGTTTGAAGCGGCAAACGGCGGCGTGCTGTTTCTCGATGAAGTCCACCGTCTGGATGCGCAGGGACAGGAGAAGCTCTTCACCTGGCTGGATCGCAAAGAGATCTATCGGGTGGGAGAAACGGCGCAGGGGATGCCGATATCCCTGCGGCTGGTGTTTGCCACCACCGAAGATATTCACAGCACGTTTCTGACCACCTTTATTCGTCGTATCCCGATCCTCGTTAGCCTGCCTGATTTACAGACCCGCAGCCGCCACGAGAAAGAAGCGCTCACGCTGCAGTTTTTCTGGCAGGAGGCGCGCACGCTCGCCGCCCGGCTGCAGCTGACGCCCCGGCTTTTGCAGGTGCTGACGCACTACGTATATCGCGGTAACGTCGGTGAGCTAAAAAACGTGATTAAGTACGCCGTTGCGTCAGCCTGGGCCAGGGCTCCGGGCAGCGAGAAGCTGAACGTCACGCTGCACGATCTGCCGGAAAATATCATGGCCGCGACGCCGGCGCTTAGTGAACCGATGGGCCATGAAGAGCCGCTGCTTATCGAACCGCAGACCAGCCTGGTCTGGCTGCTGCGCGCGCGCGACCCGGTTCAGGGGCTGATTTATGATACTCAGTGCCGCGTTCTCGCGCTGTATGAGGCGGTGCTGAGCAAAAAAAGGCTCTGGGAAGAAGCGCAAAAAAGCATGGGCGAGGAGATTGAAACCCTCTTCGATCGGCTGATATTTGATAATCACGATACCCAGAGTTCGCATATGCTGCTGCTGATAACGCATCAGGTGCGGGAGGAATTTTATCGCCTTGAAAAGCGCTTCAATATCCAGTTTAACGGCAACTGTATTTATGCTCTAAGCCACTACCTGATTCATCGTTCCCGCCAGGCGCAGTCGACGATGAGCAACGAGAAAAGCCGCCAGCTGGAGGATTTCCTGGCGCAAAAATATCCGTTGCTGTATCGCTTTTGTGAAGAGATCCTCGCCGCGCTGGCGCTGAAGCTGGACATTGAACCCCGACGTATTGACCTGTTGTTACTGGTACTGTGGTTACAGAAAAATGGCGCCATTAGCCAGCAGCAGGTGACCCGGGCAATTATCCTCGCCCACGGTTACGCCACCGCCAGCAGTATCGCTAATGTGGCGAACCGGTTGCTGAAAAGCCAGCTGTTTGAGTCATTCGATATGCCGCTTGATGTCACGCCGGAGGCTATTGCTAACCAGGTGATGGCCTATATTGAGAGTCACGCGCTGGCCTCCGGACTGGTCATCCTGGTCGATATGGGTTCGCTGAACGCCATTCATAGCCATTTTAACCGTCGGCTGACGACGCCGATGGCGATAATTAATAACGTCTCGACCGGGATGGCGATGTACGTCGGCGAGCGAATTTTGCAGGGCGACATGCTGGAAGATATCGTCCGGGAGATCCGCGGTGACCTCGCGATCGAGCATCAGCTCTATTACCCGCAAGCGGACAAACCGCGGGCGATTCTTACGACCTGCGCCACCGGCCTGGGAGCGGCGGCGAATCTGTCGGCGCTGTTAAAAGCCAGCATCCCTGAAGCGCTGGGGATCGATATTGTGGCATGCGATGTGGAGACGCTCGCCGATCCCGCGCGGCGGCAGCCGATGCTGAGCCGCTATGAGGTGCTGGCGATCGTCGGAACCCTGGACCCGCAGCTTGCCGATCTGCCGTGGATTTCGCTGGATTCGTTAATCTCCGGCGAAGGGAGCCGCCCGCTGATGCGCATCTTCGGCGAGCTGGCCACCGCTGAGCAGGTCAGCGAAATCAATAACCTGATCCTGAAGAATTTCTCGCTGCGCCGGGTGATCGAGTCGGTGACGATCCTCGATACCGGTAAAGTGATCAATCAGGTTGAGCAGTTTTTACTGCGCTATGAGCATCTGGCCGGCTGCGATGTGCCTAACGATCGCAAGGTCGCGCTGTATGTGCATATCAGCTGTCTGATAGAGCGCCTGATCCGCAACGCCTCGCCATCCCATTATTCCGGAAGGCAGTGTCCGCAGAGCGAGCTGGCGACGCTCCGCGAGGCTTTTAGTGTCATAGAGAGTGGGTATAGTGTCAAAATCCCCGCCGTAGAGCTGTACTACATTCACGATATTCTGACGCGGGAAACGGAATTTATTCAGGAAGATCAAGAGTTTTAATCCCCTTCATTAGTTGATCCTTGCGCTAGCCGGCGCGCCACTGTTTCTGGCACGCCGGTTGCAATCAAGAAAGCAGTGGAATGCGCTTTCGAGGTAAGGATGAAACGACACTATATTTTTGCCAGCCATGGCACCTTTGCTAACGGTTTGCTGAACTCCGTGGAGCTGATCCTCGGTAAACAGCCGGATATTCATACCCTGTGCGCCTACGTCGAGGAGGAGGCCGACCTCACGCAGCAGGTGGAGACGCTGCTGGCGCGTTTTCCCGCCCAGGATGAGCTGATTGTGATTACGGATATTTTCGCCGGTAGCGTCAATAATGAATTTGTGCGCTTTCTATCACGCCCGCACTTTCATTTATTGTCCGGCTTAAATCTGCCGCTGATTATTGATTTGCTCATTTCAGCTGGCGAAGAGAATACCGAAAAATTAATTTCTGAAGCATTAATAAGCGCCAAAGAGAGCATTCAATACTGCAATCAGACGATTGCCAGTGCGATGACTATTGATAAAGACTTCTGAAATGAGGGAACACTATGATTACGCTATTAAGGGTTGACCATCGATTACTTCACGGCCAGGTTGCCTTTTCCTGGACGCAGTATGTCGGCGCTGATTGCATTTTAATTGCCAACGATAATGTCCCAGATGATGAGCTACGGAAAACGACGATTAAGCTCGCTAAACCCCCTTCAGTCAAACTGGTGATTAAAAATATTAACGACTCTATTGAATCGATAAAAAGCGGCGTGACCGACAAATATAATCTGTTTATCGTCGTGGAATCGGTAAATGATGCCTGGCGGATTGCCAGCGCCGTCGAGGAAATTAAAAGTATTAATCTCGGCGGAATTAAAGCCAAAGAGGGCAGTAAAAATATCTCTAAGGCGATTAATTTACTCCCGGAAGAAATAGAGCAACTGCAGCAACTGGTTGGGAAAGGCGTCGAAGTTGAGATTCGCCAGGTCCCTAACGACCGCAAACAGCTTTTTGCGGAATGCGTTTAATTCCGCGGAGGACAGATTATGGTAGAGGCTCTCTTACTGGGGCTGGTGGCGTTTATCGCGCAATCGGAATATGCGTTAGGAACGTCGCTGATTTCGCGGCCTATCGTGACCGGGCTGCTGACCGGGCTGGTGCTGGGGGATGTACAAACCGGCGTCATCATGGGCGCGACGCTTGAGCTGGCCTTTATTGGCTCTTTCTCGGTCGGCGCATCGATTCCGCCTGATGTAGTAACCGGCGGTATTCTCGGCGTGGCGTTCGCCATTACCTCCGGCGCGGGAACGGAAACGGCGCTGCTGCTTGGACTGCCCATCGCCACCCTGACGCTGATCCTGAAAAACGTCTATCTGGGGATGTTTATTCCGATGCTCAGCCAGAAGGCTGACGGCTATGCGGAGCGGGCGGATACCCGCGGCATTGAACGTATGCATTTGATTGCTGGCTTCGGGCTGTCGCTGATGCTCGCCACGGTGGTCACCGTGTCATTCCTGGTCGGCAGCAATGCGGTGAAATCCCTGCTTGACACGATCCCGGAATTTATCAAACACGGGCTCAGCGTCGCCACTGGCATCATTCCGGCCCTCGGCTTCGCAATGCTCGCCAGGCTACTGATTAATAAGAAAGTTGCGCCGTACTTTTTCCTCGGTTTCGTGCTGATGGCCTACCTGAAAATTCCGGTAACCGGCATCGCCATTCTCGGCGCTATTGTGGCGGTGGTCATGGTTAACGTCACCGCGTTGAGCTCACCTCGTACGACGACAGAACAAGGAGTCAGCGATGACGACGAAGATGATTTCTGAAGAAACTCTGCAGCCGCAGGCGCAGGAAGAGGCCCGTATTACGCCGCGCGATCTACGCCGGGTCTTCTGGCGCTCCTTCCAGATGGAGTTCTCCTGGAACTATGAGCGGCAGATGAATCTTGCCTTTGTTTACGCCTTGATTCCGGTGCTGAAAAAGCTCTATCCGCGCAAAGAGGAGCTGGCCGGGGCGTTAAAGCGACATCTGGTGTTTTTCAATACCACGCCGCATATCGTCACCCTGCTGCTGGGGATCACCGCGGCGATGGAGGAGAAGAATAGCCAGCAGAAGAACATGGACGCCAACGCGATTGATAACGTCAAAGCGTCGCTGATGGGGCCGCTGGCCGGGCTGGGGGACTCCTTCTTCTGGGGCACGCTGCGCCTGATCGCCACCGGCATCGGCACCAGCCTGGCCCTGAAAGGTAATATTCTCGGTCCCATCCTGTTTCTGCTGGTGTTTAACGTGCCGCACATCCTGGTGCGCTGGTTCTTTACCCGCTGGGGCTATGTGCTGGGCACCGGGGTACTGCAGCGCATCCAGAAGAGCGGAATGATGGAGAGCCTGACCTACGGCGCGTCGATTATTGGCCTGATGGTGGTCGGGGCGATGACCGCTTCAATGATTGATATCACCATCCCCATCGCATTCGGCGCCGGAGAGGCGAAAACCCAGGTGCAGGACATTATCAACGACATTCTGCCCTGCATGCTGCCGCTGGTAAGTTTCGGCATCGTTTACTGGCTGCTGGGGCGCAAGGTTAAACCGCTCTCTATTATCGGGGGGATGGCGCTGGTGGGCATTCTGGGTTCGTGGATTGGCTTGTTTTAACAGGAGTCGAAAATGGTAGCAACGATGATGACCTATATCAGCGAGGAGTCGGCCTGTCTGACGCAGATCCTGCGCGACTACCGGCAAAAGCTGGCGGCGATTGAGACTTTTGCCCGCCAGCACCCGGTGCGCCGCATTCTGCTGTTGGCGACCGGGTCGTCGCTGAACGCCGCCCTGTGCGCGCGCTATTTCTTTGAGCAGCGCTTCGGCGTCCTGGTTGAGATTAAAGAGCCGTACAACTTTACGCACTACGAGGCGGTCGATCCGCATACCGATCTGGTGGTGGCGATTTCGCAGAGCGGTAAAAGCGCCTCAACGCTGGAGGCGATGCGTAAGGTGCAGGCATTGAGCCTGCCGGTTTTTGCTCTGACCTCCGATCCGCAAAGCCCGATAGCCCGGGCCTGCGACGGGATACTGGATATCAACACCGGGATTGAGAGCGTGGGGTTTGTCACCAGAGGGTTTAGCGCGACGGTGCTGAATTTGCTGCTGATGGCGCTGACCATCGCCCGTAGCCAGGGAAAAGCCAGCGAGGCCGAGGAGCAGCGCTATCTTGCCGAACTGCAGCGGCTGGCGGCGGCGATCCCGGATGTCATTGACCGCACCTCGCGGTTTATCGACAGGCATGGCGAAGCGTTGCGGGGCGGCGAGCGCTTTGTCGCCACCGGCTATGGCGCTCTGGTTGGGGTTGCGAAAGAGTTTGAAACTAAATTTACCGAAACGGTGCGCGTGCCTTCCAGCGGCTTTGAGCTGGAAGCTTATATGCACGGTCCCTATCTGGAGGCGAATTGCCGCCATGTGATGCTGTTTATTGAAGATGCGCCGGATGGGCGGACCCGGGCGCTGCGGGACTATATGGCGCCGTCCATTGCCCGCGCCTTTACGCTGACGCTGAGCGACGAAGAGGATGCGCAGACGCTGGCGCTAAACTGCCCGTGTGAACATCACCTGGCGCCGCTGCTGCTGATTGTTCCCGTCCAGATGCTGGCCTGGCATACCGCCGGACTGAAAGGCATCGATCTGGCTAAACGTATTTTTGACGATTTTGACCGCGTCTTAAAAAGTAAAATCTGATTATTCAGGAGAAAACTATGTTGGGTTTTAATCAGGACGAGTACCTGACCAGTGCTCGCGAAATCATCGCTGCGCGCAAACAGGCGGAAGACGTCGCCGACGATATTTATCACAGCGGCTGCAGCGCCTTATTTTTCGCCTCGGTAGGCGGTTCTTTAGCTCCGATGATGGCAATTAATGAGTTTGCTAAAGAATTAACCGGCGTGCCGGTTTATCTTGAGCAGGCGGCGGAATTAATCCATCGCGGGCATAAAAAATTAAATAAAGATGCGGTGGTGGTGACGTTATCCAAATCCGGCGATACCAAAGAGTCGGTGGCCATTGCCGAATGGTGCAAAGCACAGGGGATTCGCGTCGTGGCCATTACCCGTAATGCCGATTCGCCATTAGCTGAGGCGGCGAGCTGGCATATTCCGATGTGCCACAAGAACGGCGTGGAATATGAATATATGCTGCTCTACTGGTTATTCTTCCGCGTCATTTATCGTCACGGCGATTTCGCCCATTACGATCGTTTTGCCAGCCAGCTGGAGTTGCTGCCGGAAAATCTTCTGCAGGCCAAACGCCAGTTCGATCCGCAGGCGGATAAAATTGCCGCTCAGTATCACGACTGCGACTATATGATGTGGATCGGCGGGGCGGAAATGTGGGGCGAGGTCTATCTGTTCTCGATGTGTATTCTCGAAGAGATGCAGTGGAAGCGGACCAAGTCGGTGAGTTCGGCTGAGTTTTTCCACGGCACCCTGGAGTTACTGGAAAAAGAGGTCCCCCTGTTCCTGGTGAAAGGCGAGGGTAAATGTCGGGCGCTGGATGAGCGCGTTGAGCGCTTTGCTGAGAAGATCACCGACCACCTGGTGGTTATCGACCCGCGTGACTATCCGCTGAACGGTATTGATGATGCTTTCCGCTGGATCATGGCGCCGTGTGTCGTTTCTACTCTGCTGGTGGACCGGCTGGCGGCCCACTTTGAACATCATACCGGACACGACCTTAATATCCGTCGTTATTATCGTCAGTTTGATTACTAAGCTATGCTGATGGCGGCCAGCCCGGCTGGCCGCCGCGCTATTCTCCGAGGCGCTTCCCAGAAAATTATCGTCAAACCCAACGGGTCAAAAACTGATGGTAGAGTCCGGCTTTCCTTCTCTTTCTGGCAAGCGGACGGCCATGAAAAAACGGATGACCTCAACGCCGCATGATGCGGTTTTTAAGCGATTTCTTCGCCACCCGGAAACGGCGAATGATTTTCTCACGCTGCACCTGCCGGAAGCGATCCGTCAGCGATGTGATTTTTCTACCCTGCGGCTGGAACCGGCGAGCTTTGTCGATGAAGATCTGCGCGCCTGGTACTCGGACGTACTATGGTCGGTACAAACCCCCTGCGGCCTGGGATATGTGTATGTGGTGATAGAGCATCAGAGCTCGCCGGATAACCATATGGCTTTTCGCCTGATGCGCTATGCGATTGCCGCCATGCAGCGTCACCTCGACGCCGGGCACAAAACGCTACCGCTGGTGGTGCCGATGCTTTTTTATCACGGTGCGACCAGCCCCTATCCCTTTTCCCTGAACTGGCTGGACGAATTTGCCGACCCGCAGATGGCGAGGACGCTGTATGCCTGTCCGTTTCCGCTGGTTGATGTGACGGTGATACCGGACGATGAAATTGTTCAACACCGGCGGGTCGCGCTGCTGGAACTGATGCAAAAGCATATTCGCCAGCGCGATCTCAGCGGGATTACGGAGTCGTTGGCGACCCTTGTCATGCTGGGATACACTAACCGCAGGCAGTTGAGAGTGCTGTTTCATTATATGCTGCAGTACGGCAACACCGCCGATCCGAGCGTGTTTCTCCGCCGGTTGGCCCGCCGTCTGCCACAATATGAGGAGAGGTTGATGTCTATCGCTCAAAAACTCAAGCAGGAAGGTCGACAAGAAGGTCGTCAGGAGGGAAGGCAGGAAGGGATACAGGAAGGCCGGCAGGAAGGGCGCCTGGAAGGTCTGCAGGAAGGGAGCCGGCGGGAAGCGTTGCGCATTGCCGGCAGTATGCTGCAAAACGGTTTAGATACCGAGACGGTTCAGCGGATTACCGGGCTCTCAGCGGATGAGTTAAAGCCGCTGCATAGCTAATATCCGCACCCAGTCACCGCGACCCGGCGCAAAAGCCGCCGGGTGGAAGGGGCTACCCTTCGCTTTTCACCACTTTGATTTCAACCATACCGATGCCCAACTGACGCGGGGAGTGGCCGAGAATATTGCCCTCGTTCGTGGACTGCGGGTCCGGCGGCGCAATCGTCAACGTACTGCTACGCGACGGATTATCGAAATGCAGGGTAGTGGTGGTGACATCATTAGCCAGTACGATCGTTTGTTCGCTGCTGCCTACCCGTACCGGAATCGGCTTATTGGCATTCGGCCCGTAGGCTTTGGCGGTAATCACCAGATCGAATTTCTCCGGCAGCGGCTCCTTATATTCAATTTTCACTTCGCTGCCGAGCTGAGCGTTAGACCATCGCCCCCATGTTTCCGGTCGAGAGATACCGCTAAATTGCTTCACCTCTTCCGGCGCGCCGGCAACGTTGAACAGGAAGCTGTCGGCTTTATAGCGAATGTCGTTATCGACAATCTTCAGCGTATCGACGTTGCCCTTATAACGTTCCATATCGATAAGGGTATCTTTGAACGCGGTTTTACCCTGCCACTGGGCTTTGTCGACGCGCTGGACTTTCTGTTCGCCTCCCAGCTGGCCCTGCGATACGCACCAGTCGGTGGAGAGCGCCACTTCCGGCGACCACAGCTGACCCATCTTGTAGCAGCGGTCGACCCAGACGAAATTATCACGCGGCGCAAAGTCGGCCAGCTGGAAGCGCAACGGTGCGGAGTATTCGCTTTCCGGCAGCGGCTCAACGCGTTTGTCGGAGATGCGCAGCAGCAGCGGCAGGCGGAAATGGCTGCCGGAGAAGGAGATCATATTTTTCTGCGCATCAACGGTGAAATTCTTCATCTCTTTGGGGAAATTCCACAGGCGGATGATATCCGGCTTCCACGCCAGCACTTTCTCTTTCATATTGAGGAACACGGTGGAGAGCGACTCTCCGGAAAGGCTGCTGCGGCCAAGGCCAATAAAGTTATCGCCGCCGAGAATATCGAGCACCGTCGCGCCGTTATCCATGGTATTACGTTTGACGGCCAGCGTATCCTGCTGGGGTTGATCGCCGCGCAGGACGAAAAACAGATTGCTGCGATCCTGCTTATTCAGATAATCCCAGGCGCTGTTTTTCATCGCCAGGTGATCGGATGATACTACGATGACCGTATTTTTGAACCACGGAGAAGCTTTAATCTTCTCGATTAACGCCGCAATGTGCTCCTGACTGCAGGATACGGCGCTAAAGGAAAGGTTCTTTTTGCCGTCCATGTCGTAGCTTTTGCGCTGGCAGGTTCGGGAGATGAAACCATCCGGATGATGGGTATCGACCGTCAAAGCAAACAGCGAGAAGCGTTTACCGGACTGTGAAAGCGCTTCGAATTTTTTCCAGGTTTCATCAAGAACCGTATCATCGTAGAAGCCCCAGTCGTTACGATAGGCCGGATCGGCAACCGTGGTTTTTAGCTCTTCCGCGCCGTACAGATGATCGAAGCCGTGAGACTTCAGGAAGACATCTTTTCCGGCGAAGCGCAGATTCGCGCCCTGTACGAAGTAGTTCTCATAACCCGAGTTTTTCAGGATATCCCCAAGGCAGATATTCTGCGGGAAAAAGCTGGAAACCGAGGCCGAGGCGTTGCCTTCAAACGGCGCAAACAGCGGGATCCCGCACTGAGAGGCGACCATTCCGGCAATCGTGTAGTCGGTGCCGGGCAACTGGGCGGTATTGCTGAAATCCAGCCCCTCGCTTTTGAGTTTACCGAGCTCCGGCGTCAGGTCCGGGAAGGCGTCGTTATCAAAATAAGTGCGCTCCAGACTTTCGCCGTAGATGTACACCAGGTTCAGTTGCGGATTGGCGATGCTTTTTGATGGCTCTTTGTAGTAAGCCACGAAGTCAGGATCGCCATCGCGGGACTGGGATTTAACCAACTCGCTAATCTGGCGAAAAGCGGGGCTGGCATCCACTGAAGCCAGCCCCAGAACCAGCGCCACGAGGCTGTAGCCAAAGTGATGAGGGTGATGCCGGCGGCGGCGGAGCACCCAGCCGAGTGCGCCAAATACCGCGACCAGCGCCACGACCAGCCCAACGCCAGGCAGGATATATTTGCCCACGCCAGCGCCCGTCAGGCTGTTGGTCAACGTATAAAGTACCGCGTCATTGATACCATCGCCGGTGAAGTAATTGCTGGCGTAGAGGGTAATATTCAAAATAACGAACAGGCCCAGCACCGTGAGCGTGGCGGCGAACCACCAGGTATTACGACCGGCTTTTAATGCATAAATCATCACCGAAGCAAGAAACAGGGCGATGGATAACAACTCTGACACAGCTCATCCTCATTCACGCCAGTTGTCTGCTGGCCAGATAGATCTTTTTCCACGCTACACTGTAATTGCAGCGCAATATTGCCGCAATTGTAACGTCATGAATTTGTGCTGTGGTTCAGAATTGGTTTAGAAATCGCCGTTTTTGATCTGCCTCACATCCTGTCAGACAGGAGATTCCGGGCAAAGATGTTAAAAAACAGACGTTGCCGCCGCGTTGGCCAGGGTAACCCGCCAAACGCGGCATTAAGAGGATAAATCAGGAGAGGAAGCTCACGCCCTGTTTTAAGACCAGGTCGCAGGCTTTGGTTTTGACTTTTTCCGCCAGCGGGCTGCTGCCAAGGTTGTTCAGATTCAGCTGCTGGCCATCTTTGCTGGTCAGCAAACCCTGAAGACCCTCAAGATAGCTGGTGTCTTCTTTTTGTTTTTCCGGCGTGCTGAGACCCAGTTTATCCAGCACCTGATTTTTGATGTTTTCAGTATTGGTGACTGAAGCCAGCTTCTGTTTCGCGCAATAAGACATAATCCCTGCGGCATTATTCATGCTGCTGGCGGTCAACGACTGGTTGCCGCCGTTGAGCAAACCGGTCAGCGAAGAGAGGGACATCCCGCCGCTTTGCTGGCTACCGTTCTGGCTGCTGAGCTGGTTTGCGGCGCTGGAGAGCGAATCCTGCCAGGAGGTGGCGTGGGCGCCGAAGGTGAATAAAGCGCCGGCCACCATCGCCGTGCGGAACAACGTTTTTGCAGATTTCATAGACGTACTCTTCGCCGTGGCTGAACATGCAAAGATTATAACGCTGGCGGTGTTTAGAAATATCTTAATACTCTTTTCCGGTTACGCGATCGCGGTAGCTTTCCCAGTTAAAATTGACCCACAGGCTATTGCCCAGCCGCATACGGTCCATTACGCGCTCGCCAAGTAGTTTGTTCATCTCGTCCATGGTGCTGTTCGTCAGCATACCGGTTGGGCGCTTTGACGAAGAGCGGCGATCGACAATCTGATTAATGATGACCTTCTCGTAGCGTGATTCCGTTTGCATACCGATTTCGTCTATTACCAGCAGGTCGACCTTGCTCAAATCGGTGAGTAGCTGCTCTTCGCTGGTTTCCCGGTTGCCGAAGGTATCTTTCATCGCTGACATAATATCGGCGACGGTGATAATCAATACCGATTTCCCCCGCAGCAGCAGCTCGTTGCAGATAGCGGCGGCAAGGTGGTTTTTTCCGGTACCCGGCTTTCCGGAGAAGATAAAGCTGGCGATATTGCCGTCGAACTCCTCAACGTACTGGCGCGCTCTGGACAGCGCAATCATCTGGCCCTCGCACTCAACCCGGTAGTTATCCAGCGAACAGTTCTGGTGCAGCGGGCGGATGCCGGAGCGGTTAAAGGTACGCTGCATTTTCATGGCGCGGTTTTCGCGTTCCAGCGCCTCAGAGCGCAGCTTGCCCTGTTCTTTTTGCCACGCCAGCAGCTCTTCACCTGTCTTGAACGCGGGTTCGACATGGGCTGGCATCATCTTTTGCAGGCGCTTCATTAAATCGCCGACATTTTTCATGCTCATCCTCGGAATCCTCGTGGAATATGGTTATCGGGTTCGCTAATCGCGTTGACATCCCGTCGCGGCTGGCCGCCGTTGCTGGCCCGGCCAATCTGCACGCTGCGCGCTAGCTTCTGCTGCCACTGGACATGATGAAAGACTTTACCTTCCGCCTGCCAGTAAGCGACAAATGCCGCCAGCTCTTCCGGCGTGACGGGCTGGCTGAGGGCGATGCCCCACAGCGCGGCCAGACGCTGGAAATCGGCATCCGGCTGCCAGTCGGCATACATCGGAAATTTACCCATCGGTACCGCAACGGGGGCCGTCGTCGGCTCGTCAAAAAACTGCGCATCCAGCGCAATATCGCTATTAGGGCGCGATAATTTGGCTTCCAGCTCCAGCAGCTGCGCCAGACGCTCCGGCGTCAGCGCATAGAATGCGGGCGCGTTGTTGGCAAATACGGCGACGGCGCCGGCGGTGGATTTTGCCAGCACCGCCGCGTGATCCTGCATGAAGTCATCCAGACCGCTAAAATCGGTAGTTAATATTCGTGAAGACATAAATCAATCTCAACTCTGAACAACTAAAAAGAGAGGGGTAGCTGCACACATAGTAGCATAGAGGTCGCTCAGGAAGGAGCGCCGCGGGCGAACCGGCGGCGCGGTTAGCTAGACGCGCGGACGCTTGCGATACAGCCAAAGTCCCGGAATAGAAAGCCCGATGGATAATGCACCAACGATAGACGAAGCCTTAAGAAAATTGCTTAACAGCATAATCATCATCTCTTCCGAGTAACCAAAATGGCTGATTTTCACCGCAGAGATCATCGCGGTATAGGCGGAGATGCCCGGGAACATCGGGATTACCGCAGCAACGGTGAAAATCTTCGGGTGAGCCAGATACCAGCGCGACCACTGGATGCCGATGCTGCCAACCACCAGGGCGGCCATAAACGTCGCCCATTCAATATTAAAACCTGCCGTCATCATAACCATGCGCGAGCCGTGGCCGATAGCCCCCAACAGGGCGCACCAGCGCAGCGCTCGCTGCGGAACGTTGAATACCATCGCAAACCCAACGGCAGGGATGGCGGCCAGCACCATATCCAGCGCCAGTTCGTAGAGATAAATGATTATGCCCATCCGCGTAGCCCCCACATTGTCATCGCCATCACCACGCCAATACAGGTCGCGAGGGTTAACAGGCTGGCGATTGCCCAGCGCGCCAGGCCGGTGTTGATATGTCCCTTAAACATGTCGGCAACCGCATTGATCAGCGGAAAGCCGGGTACCAGCAGCAGCACGCTGGCGGCCATCGCGATCGTCGGCGTGCTGGCGAAAGCCGGCAGGCGCAGCATCAGTCCGGAGATGGTGGTTGCGACAAAGGCGGTGAGGCAGAAGTTGATTTGCGGATGCATGGAGCGATGAGTCAGGACCTGGCGAATATACATCGCTACCGTGCTGGCGCAGAAAGTGACCAGCGCGCCGTCCCAGCCGCCGTTGTTAAGCTTGCAAAAGCAGGCGCAGGAGAGGCCGACCATTAAAACCAGCAGCCAGCGTGGATAGCGCAGCGGCTTGATCTGGGCGAAGCGTTTTTCGACGTCTTTATAATCCAGCAGTTTATGTTCCGCCATAATCACAATATGCTGAACTTCCGTGACGACGTGCATGTTGATGCCGCGATCGCTGTTTTTCCGCGTCGACGTCAGACACTCGCCATCTTTGATGGTGGTGAGAACAATCGCATTTGAAGAGATGGCGCTTTCCACGCTATCCATCCCCAGCGCCAGGCCCAGGCGGGTTGAAAGCTCCTCTACCAGCGCGCTTTCCGCTCCGTGTTGTAATAAGAAAAGACCACATTGAATGCACAATCGCGTGATTGCGCGCTGAGTTGCCCGATCTGCTTGCATAGATACCTGCTGTCCGTGATGCCCGATGCCGTAGTGTCTGGCGATACTTTTACCTGAAGTTGCGTTTTATCTGAGCGGTCCGGATCAAACAATGTGTAAAAAACCGCCGCATCCAGAGGGGCGCTGAAATTTGAACTCCGCCACACTTCCGCAAGATTGGTGAAAAGTACAATTTTCGCACCAATTTCTCCCTTCTTTTTCCCGCCAGACTTATCAAAAATGCAAATTCAAACTTTTAATAAACAAAAAACAAACAAATAATTAACCATGCTGAGGCGATGCTATGAAAACACAGGTGGCGATTATCGGGGCTGGCCCATCCGGACTCCTGCTGGGGCAGTTGTTACATCACGCCGGGATTCAAACCGTCATCCTTGAGCGACAGACTCCTGAGTACGTGCTGGGGAGGATCCGCGCGGGCATTCTGGAAAGCGGAACGGTAGAGCTGCTGCGCGAAGCCGGCGCCGCCCGGCGAATGGAGGCTGAAGGCCTGGTGCATCATGGCGTCGAATTTTTGTTTGAGGGCAAGCGGGTACCGGTTGCGCTGACGGAACTGACGGCGGGCAAAAGCGTGATGGTTTATGGCCAGACTGAAGTGACGCGGGATTTGATGGCCGCGCGGGCGGAATGCGGGGCGGCGACGATTTATGGCGTCAGCGAAGTCACTATTAATGAGGCAAAGAGCGATCGACCATCGGTCTCTTTTATCAGCAATGGCGAACACTGCCGCTTAGAGTGCGACTTTATCGCCGGCTGCGATGGCTTTCACGGCGTGTCCCGTCAAAGTATTCCTCCTGGGGTGCTGAAAGAGTACGAAAGCGTCTGGCCGTTTGGCTGGCTGGGGCTGCTGGCCGATACGCCGCCGGTGAACCCGGAGCTTATTTACGCGCACCACGAACGCGGGTTTGTTCTTTGTAGTCAGCGCTCACTAACTCGGAGCCGTTATTACCTCCAGGTCCCGCTCAGTGAAAAGGTTGAGGCATGGTCTGATGAGCGTTTCTGGAATGAACTCAAACGCCGCCTCCCTGAAGAGCTGTCCAGCAAGTTAGTGACTGGTCACTCACTCGAGAAGAGCATCGCGCCGCTGCGCAGCTATGTGGTGGAGCCGATGCAGTACGGCAGATTGTTTCTGGTGGGGGATGCGGCGCATATCGTACCGCCTACCGGGGCAAAAGGATTGAATCTCGCGGCGTCCGATGTGAACTATTTATGGCGCATCCTCCGTGAATATTATCACCATGGTCGCGTTGACCTGCTGGCGAGCTACTCTCGTTTTGCGCTGGATAGGGTATGGAAAGGCGAAAGATTCAGCTGGTTTATGACCCGTCTGCTGCATGATTTCCCGCAACAAAGCGAGTTCGATAGAAAAATGCAGGCGGCGGATCGGCGTTATTATCTTGGCTCACGCGCCGGATTAACCACGATCGCTGAAAACTATGTCGGTTTGCCGATGGAGCGAGTGGCATAAAGAGAAACCGTTCAGGAGTCCCGATGCAGGCAGTGAGTAGCATTCCCGTTTTCAAACTGTATGGCGAAGAGCAGGGCTGGCCGACGCCCGATCTGCTGCACTGCGAGTCGATACTCCAGCGAAGCCATCTTTATGAATGGCATATCCGCCTGCATCAGCACGCAGAGCTGGTGCAGTTGCTATATCTGCATAAAGGGGAGGCGGAAATTGAAATCGAAGGTACGACGACCGTGATGAGGGAGTCCTGTATTCAGATCGTTCCGGCGCTGTGTATTCATGGTTTTCGTTTTTCCCCGGGTACGGAAGGCTACGTCTTGTCGCTGGCGCTGCCGCTGCTCGGAAGTCTCGAAAGTCAGTTTGCCAGTCAGTTGGATGTACTCGGCCAGCCGCGATGCGTGCCGGTGAAGGCGTCGCGGGGCCATATTCGGGCGCTGTTCACCGCTTTGCGCGAAGAGTATCGCGAAGAGTATGACGCGCGTGAAATGATGCTGCATTCCCTGCTGGGGGCGCTGCTAGTGTGGTTGAACCGGCAGCATCGTCCGCAGCCGATAACGGCAGACAAAGCTGAGCGCAAGCGTAGCGTTATGCGTCATTTTTCTCGACTAATAGAAAGTCATTATCGCGAACATATGCCCTTAGCCGCTTATGCAAAGCTGGCGGGCGTTTCTGCAACGCATCTGAATTATTTGTGCCATGAATTCTACGGCTGCAGCGCGCTGGGAGTATTACATCAAAGATTGATGCTTGAGGCGCGTCGCAATCTGCAATACACCAGCATGACGATTGCACAACTTTCTGATTATTTAGGATTTACTGATGCAGCCTATTTTTCTCGTTTCTTTCGTCGTTATAACGGCGAATCTCCTAAAGCATTTAGGAACAAAATAAAATGAAAAAAGATTTATTAAATATATCTTAAGTTAGCGTATCTAACGAAGCTTTTAATCATTTCTAATTTATTGCTGACAACTACCTGTGTTAATGTTAATCATTGGCGGGGATAACAGCAATATGTTACTCCCTATAATATAAATTGGCTTTAGAGCGCGGTACCGCGTGTTCGCCAGGGACGATAAAGATTCATTTTGGCAAAATAATATGATGGCTATTAAGTTATTCATCCAATTGTTTTTCTGCCGGTCGTGAATCTTCGACAGGAAGCGGAGGGTTTATGTTACCAGGACAGGGTAAGTTCGGCATTATTATCAGCAGAATACCGGTTATGCAGTCCGGCTTGAAGGCCATTGTTGGGGAGCATCTACCCGATTATGAATTGAGTTTTTGCCGTTCTCAGGATGAGCTCACTCTTCTGCAACTGCGGCGCGCAGTACTGGTTATTGCAGATTTATCCGGCGAAATAGAGAATCCAAGAAATATTTGTGAACACTACTACTCCTTAATGACGCAATACAGGGATATACACTGGGTCTTTATGGTAGGAAGCGCCTGTTTCCCATTAGCGGTTGAATTATTAATGCGGCCTGAAAGCACATTAATTTCAGACAGCGAGCCGGTAAAACGTCTCATCGAGGTGGTTCGCGCGGGTGGGCTTGCCGCCGAGCGAATCAGCCAGACATTGTTCTCTCCTGAAGTGGAACACATCGGTGAAGAACAGCAAAAAATGGTCATTCTGACGCTCTCTGAGCGAAAAGTGTTACGGCTTCTTGCTAAAGGATGGGGAATTAATCAAATTGCTGCTTTATTGAAGAAGAGCAATAAAACCATAAGTGCGCAGAAAAATAGTGCTATGCGCCGCTTGGCTTTGCGTAGCAATGCAGAGATGTATGCCTGGATTAATAGTGCACAGGGAATGAAGGAGCTGAATATTTATTCAGCCTATGGAGAGCAAACTGAATGGAAAAAGACCTCACAGCACGATATGTCGCTATCGTAGAGAAATGTGCGATGACGGAAGTGGCCCTTCGCTACATTTTAATTAATGAAAGTGGTAAGAATTATCGCATTCAATTCTTTAAAGATACTCAGGCATTAAAGCGGGAGTTCCAGTCTAAAGATTTTTCGGCGATTATTTTTTCTCTTTCAGGTAACCGCCGATCCCGGCTTGAAAGCTTACTCTTTCTTCATGAGATTGCACGCTACTGCCCTGAAATGCAAAGAATTGTCTTAGCCAATGATGAGGCTGAAATGCGTCTGGTTAGCCATCTGACGCCTTCACGCCTGCACGGCATTTTGAATAAATCAGCCTGTCGGCTACAGCTGCAGGAACATCTGCTGCAGCTTCTCGAACGCAGCGGTCCGCCAAATGAAAGCTCGCTAAACCAAAAGCAGGGCATGTGTAGTCAAATTTTGAGCCCGACGGAACATACCATCCTGCGCTATATGTCTTATGGCTATTCGTTGCCTGAGATTGCGACACAGCTGGAGCGCAATATTAAAACGATTCGAGCGCATAAATTTAATGCCATGACCAAGCTGGGCGTCAGTTCTGATATGGGACTACTGAGCGCGGCTGATATATTAATGCGCTTATCGGCAAACAATGATGATGCCAGGGTAATGCGCCTTGCCCAGTAGTGCTAATTGTCTATTAAAGACAAACGTCAATCCATGTAGCATCCGTCAGCTGCGCCATTCGCTCGGGTGAAATGCGAACGGCGCTATGTATTGAACCTGCTGCTGGAAGCACTTCCGGATACTGTCTTAATGAAATATCGCAATACACTGCCAGCGGAACTTCCAGGCCAAAAGGGCAAACGCCGCCAATGGGGTGTCCGGTTAACGTAATGACCTCATCGCTACTCAGCATGCGCGCTTTAGCGCCGAATGCTTCCTTGAGTTTTTTATTATCCAGGCGTGCATCGCCTTTTGCGACAACAAGTACGACCCTTTCCTTTATTTTTAAAGAGAGGGTTTTTGCTATTTGTCCGGGTTCAACGTTATGCGCCGCCGCGGCTAACGCTACCGTGGCCGTACTCTGATTAAGTTCGATGATTTCGATATCGGGGGCGCGGTCAGCAAAAAACTGCCGCACGGACTGCAGACTCATTGGAATCTCCTGATTAAGGCTTGTTAAAAATCTGTCACAAGCTTCGCAAAGTGTAAATATTCCTGATAGATAATCAAGAATCTTTCCAATTTCTGGATCTTCTTCACATTCGCCGCAACCGGTTACTGTAACCGGTTGCGGTTATTCATTTAGATATGAATACTGACAAGGTAACTTCCCTGCTTCACCTATAACAAAAGAGCCGTGGATGAATCGAAAAGTCTTGAGCTGTAGAGGCGGTAGCTTATCCAAACGGATGGGTTCTTCGCAGAAGCGCATTCATCACAACGGCAAAATAATCGTTGTTGGGCCTGTTCATCTAGCCTGTCAGGAGGGCTGCCATGTCTGCTAACCATGCTGCATTTAATCTGATATTTCGCTTTGTAGAGAATTACATCAGCCCTGTCGCCGGACGCATCTCGTCCCAGCGTCACGTGATGGCTATTCGTGATGGTTTCATCTCCGCGATGCCGTTTATGATTGTTGGTTCATTTCTTCTGGTATTTGCTTACCCGCCGTTTTCGCCGGATACCACCTGGGGATTTGCTCGCGCCTGGCTGGATCTGGCAAAAGAGTTTGAAGGACGTATTCTGACGCCGTTCGATATGACGATGGGCATCATGTCTATCTACATCTGCGCCGCGATCGCCTATAACCTCGGAAAGCATTACGAAAAAAGCAATCAGCTCGATCCCTTCATGTGCGCCATGCTGTCGATTATGGCCTTTCTGCTGGTGGCGGCGCCAAAAACGAACGGTAACCTGCCGGTAGATAGCCTGGGCGGAACGGGGATTTTTACCGCGATTCTGGTTGCCGTTTACTGCGTTGAGATGATGCGCTTTCTTAAAGCACATAATATTGGTATTCGCCTGCCGGATCAGGTGCCGCCGATGATCAAAAACTCTTTTGATCTGTTGATCCCGGTACTGGTGGTCGTCCTGACGCTTTATCCTTTGAGTCTGCTTATCCAGCATCATTTCGATATGCTGATCCCCCAGGCCATTATGGCTATTTTTAAACCGCTGGTTTCCGCAGCGGATTCGCTGCCGGCGATTTTATTGGCGGTACTGGTGGGGCACCTGCTATGGTTTGCGGGGATCCACGGTGCCGCTATTGTTTCCGGTATGCTGCAGATGTTCTGGCTGACTAACCTTGGAATGAACCAGCAGGCTCTGGCTCAGGGGGCTCCGCTGCCGCATATTTTTATGGAGGCGTTCTGGACATTCTTCATTGTAATTGGCGGTTCCGGGGCGACGATGGGGTTAGTATTCTGCTATTTGCGTAGCCGCTCGGCGCATCTGCGTTCAATTGGTCGTCTTAGCGTGGTGCCAAGCCTTTTCAATATCAACGAACCGGTTATCTTTGGCACCCCTATCGTGATGAACCCGGTGTTCTTTATTCCCTTTCTGCTGGCGCCGATGGTTAACGCCGTACTGGCGTGGGCGGCAATGAAGCTGGATCTTATCGGCCGGGTGATTTCGGTTGTTCCGTGGACGGCTCCGGCGCCGATCGGCGGCGCGTGGGCGCTGGGATGGGATTTCCGGGCGGCGATTCTGGTCGTCGTTCTCGCCTGCGTTTCCGCGATTATCTACTTCCCGTTCTTCAAGGTGTATGAGAAACAGCTGCTGGCGCAGGAGGCCGAAGAGGCACAGCGCATGGCGGAAGAGAGTCAACAAACGGCATAAAAAAACGGGCGGCTATTTTAGCCGCCCGTTTTTAACAATTGTTTATTTCAACGTGCAGTCCCCGCACTGCTGAACATCCGGCAGGCGATAGCGCTGGCAGCAGGTTCGACGGACGAGCTGCCCTTCCCGCAAAACGACCGTACGCCAGAGCGGATTATCCTGGCCATCAGAAAACTGTTTTTCGAAGAAGCAGTGCTGACGCAGAGCGGCAATTTTTTCATCTCCGAGCAGGGTTTTCATTTCACCCAGATACCAGTTGATCAGGTAACCCGTATTGCTCCAGATAAGTTTGCCATTGATATCACCCGTGGCTTCAAGCGCCTGAACGACAGGTTGGAGAGCCGTAGCGATCAGCTTTTCCATCCTTGATTGCGCAGATTGTTCCGGCGAGGCGCCCGCCGAATGTACCTCAATCCAGAAACGGGCCGCACGGCCGGTTTCGTGAAACTCGACGCGAAAATGCTCCGGCGCCAGGCTAAGGGCGCGCTCTTCACTCAACAGCGCCAGCATTAATGGCGGAACCAGCAAACCGATGTACCACTGTGCCCACAGGGAAAGCAGCGGTTTCTGCTCACGGGGTTTCCCCGGCTGGTTACGATAAATATGGTCGGACCAGGTCGCCAACAGGGAACTTAGCATTGCGGGCTGCGACCACTCTGTAAGCGTCAGCGCATGATGGGGGGCTTCTTCATTTAGTCTCAGAAAATCAAGCAGATGGGGACGTAGCGCAGCGATCTTGTCATGTAATGCATTCGCCAGTTCGCGCTCAGCCGAAGGCAGCGGGGCCCGCCAGATGAGGTCATTATTGAATGCAAGTGAACGGTAAGCCATTGCGCGCCAGATACAAATCTAAATGATAATGATTTCCGATGTTAATGCCGGGGCGCCAGCTTGGCAAGCGATTTGTCCGCCTGATGACACCCTGCTGCGCGATACAGGGGTTAGCTGGCGAGAATAATGTTTCGCCCCATATTTTTGGCTTCATAGAGCGCGTTATCCGCTCGTTTCAGGGCGCTATCGATATCGGCATCTACGAGCGGCGTCATGCCGATACTAATGGTGACATTGGTCGCGACGCTTTCATTGAACATATGCGGGATTTTCAGATCGTAGACCCGCTGCCTGATTCGCTCCGCGGCCTGAAGGGCGTTTTCCGCACTACTGCTGGTCAAGAGCACCATAAACTCTTCGCCGCCAAAGCGGGCCACAATATCGCGCGAGCGCACGGCGTTACGAATGGCTGCGGAGACCTGAATTAAGGCCTGGTCGCCCATCATATGCCCATAGTGGTCGTTATAGGCTTTGAAATGATCAATATCCAGCAGCAGGACGTAATGCTCGCTACTATCCAAAGAAAGAATGGTGTCCAGACGATTTTGTAAGCCCCGACGGTTATACAAGCCGGTGAGAGGATCCAACATGCTGAGATCGTTAAGGGTATTACGTTCTTTCAACAGTTTATCCATGAGGCCCTGGGTGAAAACATCGCTGCGTTTTTGCATCAGGCTTTGCAGGGCGATCCCTGCAATCGGCAACACAAAGCACCAGGACATGCGCAACCACTGTTCGCCTCCGCCGAGGAACAGGCAGGTCACGTAGGTGGGTAACGAGTGCAACGTAAAGGCAATGATATTGCTGGAAAAAGCAATGGTGCCGATAAATAACACGCTTAATAACGCGATGACCAGGTAGTTAAAATGTGGGGGGCCCATCACCATTGCTTTTAGGGCTACATGCCATGCCCACAGCAGACCAAATATCAGTGAAATAAGCGGAATATTTATTTTGTGCTGGGCGAATTTCCAGTGCCATAGCAGCAGAACCGCGCTGCAGGCCACGATCAAAAAGCAGGGTGGGGTAAATGTAATGACGGTAAAGAGCGGGCTGACCAGCGATAAAAAGGATGAAACCAAATTAAGCAGTAAAAATAGCCGTAAGGAATACTGATATTTCTGTTCGTAATGGGATCGCCAGGATTGTGCAGTCATGTCGGAGTTGTCATTATTAATCGTTAAAATTCAAAGTGATGTGAGGTTGGAATGAATAATAAAAAACAGTGCGTAAAATAAGGTTTTTACGAAATAATCAGACAATTTAATATATAAATTATTTTGTTTAATTTATCACCTTCATGAATGTATGTCATTACCGCAAACGTAAAGAATAAGGATGCGCTATTTTCCCTGGATGACAAATGATAAAAATTATCATATGGTATTGGTTATCATTATCGTTGTGAGAGGCGAAAACATGTTGCAGCGAACTTTAGGGAGTGGATGGGGCGTGTTGATCCCTGGCGTAGTGCTTGCCGCCCTCGGGTTTGCCGATTTGTCGGTAGATGCCTGGCGTGGATTGGTCACTTTGGGAATGCTGATGTCAGCGATGATGATTTGGCACCGGCAGCTACGGCATTTTGTTTTGCTGCCATCATGCGTGGCGCTGATCGGTGGAATAATGCTGATATTGCTGAATTTTAGGCTGATGGGATAAAGCAGAAGGGTAAGAATATTGGTGCGAGGGGGGGGACTTGAACCCCCACGTCCGTAAGGACACTAACACCTGAAGCTAGCGCGTCTACCAATTCCGCCACCTTCGCACAGTATTCTTAATTTTTGATATCGCCTCGTTGGTGCGAGGGGGGGGACTTGAACCCCCACGTCCGTAAGAACACTAACACCTGAAGCTAGCGCGTCTACCAATTCCGCCACCTTCGCCCAGTGCGAGCAATATCAACGTGGATTATGGTGCGAGGGGGGGGACTTGAACCCCCACGTCCGTAAGGACACTAACACCTGAAGCTAGCGCGTCTACCAATTCCGCCACCTTCGCATACCATCGACACTATAAAAGTATCGTTACCACGGAGGCGCATTCTAGTGGTTTTCAGCTATTCGTCAATAGTTAATTGTATCAGTTGGATTGATTGTTGCAAAAATGGGCGGCTGAGAGGGTAAAGTTCGGCGACGAGCGTCTGCTGTCGCCGAAAAAACGCGGAACTATTTCCTGGCCTGACGCGTCATCACCGTCCGGTAAACCTTAAAGCGGCCCGTCTGGGCAATCACTTCATGGAAGCCGAAGATCTCATCCAGCACATTCGGATAGGGCAAGAAGGCGTTGGCGACGATGCGTAGCTCTCCGCCGCTGTTCAAATGCCGAACGGCGCCGCGAATCAGGGTCTGAGCGGCTTCCAGGCTGGTCTGCAGACCATCGTGGAAAGGCGGATTGGAGATAATCATATCGAAGCGGCCGTTCACTTCAGAAAATACATTGCTGGCGAATACTTCCCCTTCGATACCGTTAGCGGCGAGCGTGGCGCGGCTGGCTTCAACTGCCGGGGCGCTGACGTCGCATAAGGATAAGCGGACTTTAGGCGAGTGGCTGGCCAGCACGGTTGCCAGCACGCCGGCGCCGCAGCCGACGTCCAATATTTTACCTTTGGTGTGCGGCGTCAGGGTTGAAAGCAGCAGCTGGCTACCAATATCCAGGCCATCGCGGCTGAAGACGCCCGGCAGCGTTTTAATCGTCAGATTTTCCAGCGGATACTCGCCCCAGAACTGCTCGGGATCGAAGGCCGGCTGTTTTTCCAGACGACCGTGATAGAGACCACAGCGGCGCGCGCTGTCGACTTTAGTCAGCGGCGCATATTCCGCCAGCATCTGCTCGGCGCTGCGCACGCCGCTGCGGTTTTCGCCAACCACGAAAATATCAATACCGACCGGCATCAGGGAAAGCAGATTCATCAGCTGAAACTGAGCTTCGGGTTTGTTTTTTGGCCAGTAGTAGATCAGCGTATCGCAATCGGCAACATCGCTGGCTTCCGCGACCAGGCTAAAACGGGCGTTTTCAGCCATCTGGCGGCTCAGTACCTGCCAGTGGTGAAACTGCTGGGTATGGGCGCGGCTGGCAGCCGTATCCAGACGAGCGGGCAGGTCATCCTGCAGGTCACCGGCAAACAGAACGCGGGCGGACTCGAAATCATCACTGTGGCGCAGCAAGACTTCACTTGCCGGGGTAAAAGCGGACATGAAACACTCCTTCATTAAGACTGGCGCCGATTATACACGTTATCTTTCAGCCTGCCTCTTTGTTGGCGGCGGGATGCGCGCCGGCCGCCGCGTAGTTTGTTGGCGCAAATACGACGTATTTGCTATATTGCGCGCTTAATTAACAGGAGTGTTTCGCTATGACATCCCGACGAGACTGGCAATTACAGCAGCTGGGTATTACCCAGTGGTCGCTGCGTCGTCCTGGGGCGTTACAGGGTGAAATCGCTATCTCGCTTCCTGGACACATTCGTCTGGTGATGGTGGCGGAAGAACCGCCATCGCTGACCGAACCGCTTATCCGCGATATTCTGCGCACGCTGTCCCTGACGCCGGAGCAGGTAATGCAGTTGACGCCTGAGCGCGTGGCGATGTTGCCTCAGGACGCACGCTGTAATAGCTGGCGGCTGGGTACGGACACGCCGCTGATGCTGGCGGGCGCGCAGCTATCCACGCCCGCTTTCGATGAACTTCAGACCAGTACGCCTGCTCGCATGGCGCTCTGGCAACAGATCTGCTCACATGAACACGATTTCTACCCTCAACGCGGCTGATTTGCCACGGGCCTGGCAAATTGAAACGCGCGCCCACGCTTTCCCCTGGAGCGAGCAGACGTTTGCCAGCAATCAGGGCGATCGCTATCTGAATCTTCAGCTGTCCGTAGACGGGGAGATGGCGGCCTTTGCTATTACGCAAATCGTGCTCGACGAGGCGACGCTGTTTAATATCGCCGTCGATCCCGCTTTTCAGCGTCGTGGTCTGGGCAGAGCGCTGCTGGAGCAGGTGATTGATGAAGTAGAAAAACGCGGCGTCGTCACGCTGTGGCTGGAGGTGCGCGCGTCTAACGTCGCCGCCATCGCGCTCTATGAAAGCTTAGGCTTTAACGAGGCGACGATTCGCCGCAACTATTACCCCACGGTCGACGGACGTGAGGACGCCATTATTATGGCACTGCCAATCAGTATGTAAGACAAGGTGATACGATGAAGTGGGACTGGATTTTCTTTGATGCCGATGAAACGTTATTTACGTTTGACTCGTTTAGCGGCCTACAGCGGATGTTTCTCGACTATAGCGTGACCTTCTCCGCAGAGGATTTTCAGGACTACCAGGCCGTGAATAAGCCGCTGTGGGTGGATTATCAGAACGGCGCTATCACTTCTCTTCAACTGCAGCATCAGCGCTTTGACGGTTGGGCGGAGCGCCTGAACGTCCCTCCTGGTGAGCTGAACGCCGCGTTTATGAACGCGATGGCGGAGATCTGCTCGCCGCTGCCGGGCGCGGTGTCGCTGCTGGATTCGCTGCAGGGTAAGGTGAAAATGGGCATCATCACCAACGGTTTTACCTCGCTACAGCAGACGCGTCTTGAACGTACCGGGTTACGCGATCATTTTGATTTACTGATTATTTCCGAAGAGGTTGGGGTCGCTAAACCGGATACGCGCATCTTTGATTATGCCCTGGCGCAGGCGGGTAACCCCGATCGTTCACGGGTGCTGATGGTGGGTGATACGGCGGAATCTGATATTCGCGGCGGCGTGAATGCCGGCCTGGCCACCTGCTGGTTTAACCCTCATCAACGCGAGCTGCCTGCCGACCTCCGCGCGGACTGGACGGTCACCTCTTTAAGCGAACTGGAGCAACTCCTGTGTAAACACTGATTGCCTCCCCCCCATTGATGGGTAAAATAGCCGCAATTTTTTCGTATTCAACATGCGCGGCGCATTGCCGCGTTTACTAAGAAGATTGAATTATGACGTTGTCTCCTTATTTGCAGGAGGTGGCCAAGCGCCGCACTTTTGCCATTATTTCTCACCCGGATGCCGGTAAAACGACCATTACTGAAAAGGTGCTGTTATTCGGACAGGCTATCCAGACCGCCGGTACGGTAAAAGGCCGCGGCTCCAGTCAGCATGCGAAGTCTGACTGGATGGAAATGGAAAAGCAGCGCGGTATCTCCATTACCACTTCCGTAATGCAGTTCCCGTATCACGACTGTCTGGTCAATCTGCTGGATACTCCGGGGCACGAAGACTTCTCCGAAGATACCTATCGTACGCTGACGGCGGTGGACTGCTGTCTGATGGTTATCGATGCCGCGAAAGGCGTTGAGGATCGTACCCGTAAGCTGATGGAAGTCACCCGTCTGCGCGATACGCCGATCCTGACGTTTATGAACAAACTTGACCGTGACATCCGCGACCCGATGGAGCTGCTGGATGAAGTGGAAAACGAGCTGAAAATCGGCTGCGCGCCGATCACCTGGCCCATTGGCTGCGGCAAGCTGTTCAAGGGCGTTTACCACCTCTATAAAGATGAAACCTATCTCTACCAGACCGGTAAAGGTCACACTATCCAAGAAGTGCGCATCGTTAAAGGGTTAAATAACCCGGATCTGGACGCGGCGGTGGGCGAAGACCTGGCGCAGCAGCTGCGCGACGAGCTGGAGCTGGTGCAGGGCGCGTCTAACGAATTCGATAAAGATCTGTTCCTGGCGGGCGAAATTACGCCGGTATTCTTCGGAACCGCGCTGGGTAACTTCGGCGTTGACCATATGCTGGACGGTTTAGTGGAGTGGGCGCCTGCGCCGATGCCGCGTAAAACCGATACCCGCACCGTGGAAGCCTCGGAAGAGAAGTTCACCGGCTTTGTCTTTAAAATTCAGGCCAACATGGACCCGAAACACCGCGACCGCGTGGCCTTTATGCGCGTGGTTTCCGGTAAGTACGAGAAGGGCATGAAGATGCGCCAGGTGCGTATCGGCAAGGATGTGGTGATCTCCGACGCGCTGACCTTCATGGCCGGCGACCGTTCGCATGTGGAAGAAGCGTATCCGGGCGATATCCTGGGTCTGCATAACCACGGCACCATCCAGATTGGCGATACCTTCACCCAGGGTGAAATGATGAAGTTCACCGGTATCCCGAACTTCGCCCCGGAACTGTTCCGCCGCATTCGCCTGAAAGATCCGCTCAAGCAGAAACAGCTGCTGAAGGGTCTGGTTCAGCTTTCTGAAGAAGGCGCGGTGCAGGTGTTCCGTCCGATCGCCAATAACGATCTGATCGTCGGCGCGGTGGGGGTACTGCAGTTTGACGTCGTCGTCGCTCGCCTGAAGAGCGAATACAACGTTGAGGCGATCTACGAGTCGGTCAACGTCGCCACCGCCCGCTGGGTGGAATGCAGCGACGCGAAGAAATTCGAAGAGTTTAAGCGTAAGAACGAAATTCAGCTGGCGCTCGATGGCGGCGATAATCTGACCTACATCGCCCCGACCATGGTTAACCTGAACCTGACGCAGGAGCGTTATCCTGACGTCCAGTTCCGCAAAACTCGCGAGCATTAATCCTCTCCGGAGCGCGGTTTTCGCCGCGCTCCACGTCGTTTTTCTTTCAGAAGCCCCTATCTGGAAAGTTCTTAATTCTTACCGTTTTGCCTGCTTTTTTACCCGTTCATGCCGCACTCTTCCGTGTATCTACTACATTTAATAAGTAATTTTTGGAATCCTGGCTTAATAGACTACTTATTTTGCTTTACCTGCTTAGATATAACGAGGAACGACGATGACAAGACTTAAGAGCGGCAAGACACTCCTGGCCCTCTTCCTGGGCTCAGCAATAATCAGCGCTTCGGCGTATGCAGAAAACTCGACCGTAGACAGCGCAAAATCTGCAGCCAGCAATGCCGGTCAAGCCGTTGATAATTCGATGAACAAAGTCGGAAACTTTATGGACGACAGCACCATCACCGCCAGGGTGAAAGCGGCGCTGATCGATCATAAGGATATTCGCAGCACCGATATCTCGGTGAAAACGGAAAATAAAGTCGTCACGTTAAGCGGTACAGTTGATAGTTCAGAGCAGCATAAACAAGCGCTTAGCGTAGCTAAAGCCGTTGAAGGCGTGAGCTCGGTAAACGACAAGCTTAGCGTGCAGAACGAAAAATCAGCGTCGCTGAAGGGCTACGCGGGCGATACCGCGGTGACCAGCGAGATCAAAGCTAAATTACTGGCTGACGATATCGTCCCGTCGCGTAACGTGAAAGTTGAGACCACCGATGGCGTCGTACATTTATCCGGCACGGTCGAGTCCAGCAAGCAGTCGGAACGTGCGGAAGGCATTGCTAAAGCCGTTTCCGGCGTCAAAAGCGTGAAGAACGATCTTAGCGTTAAATAAATCCATTCATTAAAAGAATTTATTCTGCGGTCTTTCCGCAGGATGTGTAGCACCACAGGGTTGTGTATGCGCGGCCTGAGTGCGCAGAAAATCGACCGTCATTAACTATGGTAAGGAGAGACGTATGTTTAGATGGGGCATTATTTTTCTGGTGATCGCTTTAATTGCCGCCGCTCTGGGTTTTGGTGGCCTGGCAGGTACCGCTGCCTGGGCTGCTAAAATTGTCTTTGTTGTCGGTATTATTCTGTTCCTGGTCAGCCTGTTCACCGGCCGTCGACGTCCCTAGACGTTAATCAGTGAAATACCGTCTTACATAAAGCCAGTCAATGAGACTGGCTTTCTCTGTTTCAGGGCGTTAAAAATTGCGTTACCTTTGTTTTTATAATAAGCCAGACAGGAAAGCAGGGTGGGGCAGCGAATTCCCGTGACGTTGGGCAACATTACGCCGTTATCTGTTAAACCCTTCCAGCCGGGCAGGCTTGCGCTGGTGTGCGAAGGTGGGGGACAGAGGGGCATTTTTACCGCCGGGGTGCTGGACGAATTTATGCGCGCGGGATTTAACCCGTTCGATATGCTGTTTGGCACCTCTGCCGGGGCGCAAAATCTCTCGGCCTATCTGTGCAACCAGCCCGGCTATGCCCGCAAGGTGATCACCCGCTACACCACCGCCCGCGAGTTTTTCGACCCGATGCGTTTTGTCCGCGGAGGCAACCTCATCGATCTCGACTGGCTGGTCGACAGCACCGCCAAAAAAATGCCGCTGGCGATGGCTTATGCTGAAGACCGTTTTGCTCAGGGTAAAGAGTTCTGGATGTGCGCCTGCCGCGGCGATGATTATACGCCCAACTACTTTTCCCCTACCCAGCAAACCTGGCTCGATCTGATTCGCGCCTCCAGCGCGATTCCCGGTTTTTACCGCAGCGGCGTTATGCTGGATGGGGTGAGCTATCTGGACGGCGGCGTCAGCGATGCGATCCCGGTGCAGGAGGCCGCCCGTCGGGGCGCGCAAACAATTGTAGTGATCCGCACCGTGCCTTCGCAGATGTACTACACCCCGCAGTGGTTTAAACGGATGGAGCGCTGGCTTGGCGAAAGTAGCCTGCAGCCGTTTGTGAATCTGGTACAGCACCACGAAACCACCTATCGCTCCACACAAGAGTTCATTGAGAAGCCACCGGGTAAGCTGAGAATTCTGGAAATATATCCACAGAAGCCATTGAAAAGTATGGCGTTAGGCAGCCGTCTTCCTGCTTTACTGGAAGACTACAAAACCGGGCGCCAGTGCGGGCGCTATTTCCTCGCTACGGTCGGTAAACTGCTGGCCGACAGGCCTCCTTTGCTGCGTCATGCGCCACGCATTGCGGTACCGAAAACGGTGGTTATCCCGCCGGCGCCCGTGGCCAACGAGATCCCTCAGGTTCCGGTCATCGCGGCTGAGCAGGCCAATGATGCCAGCTTTGATAATGAGGACCTCGCGTGACCTTGCGATTTGTTGATACCCACTGTCACTTCGATTTCCCTCCTTTCACCGGCGACGAAACTGCCAGTATTGCCCGAGCGGCTCAGGCTGGCGTGAGGCAAATCATCGTACCGGCGACAGAAGCGGATAACTTTGCCCGCGTATTAGGGCTTGCGGCGCAGTATGCTCCGCTCTACGCGGCCCTGGGGCTTCATCCGATAGTAATTGAGCGGCATGAAGAAGAGAGTCTGGCGCGGCTTGAAGCCTGCCTGGCGAAACGCGATGCTAAGCTGATCGCGGTTGGGGAAATTGGCCTCGATCTCTATCGCGAAGATCCGCAGTTCGAGCGCCAGATTTCTCTCCTGGAGGCGCAGTTGCGTCTGGCGAAACGCTACGACTTGCCGGTCATCCTCCACTCCAGACGCACTCATGACAAGCTGGCGATGCTGCTAAAAAAGCACGCTTTACCGCGTACCGGCGTGGTGCACGGTTTTGCCGGTAGTCTTCAGCAAGCCGAACGCTTTGTCCAGCTGGGCTATAAAATCGGCGTTGGCGGTACCATTACCTACCCGCGCGCCAGCAAGACCCGCGACGTGATGGCGCAGCTACCGCTTTCTGCGCTGTTACTGGAGACCGATGCGCCGGATATGCCGTTAAACGGTTTCCAGGGGCAGCCGAACAGGCCTGAGCAAGCGGCTCGCGTCTTCACCGCCTTATGTGAGCTACGCTCTGAGCCTGCTGAAGAGATAGCTAATACCATGTTTTGTAATACAAAAGAGGTTTTTGCTATTTTATAACCTTTTATTGAGTGACTTGTGTCTCATTCCTGCCTTTTTATCTCATTGTTTTGCCTAAAATGTGTGAGCTGTGATGAGCGTGATGGTTCCATGCCGTTATAATCGCGGGGTTTTACGCTGAACTATCAATACACAGGGATTCTGTATGCAAATTATCATGGGACTTATCGGCATGGTGGTGCTGTTAGCCATCGCAGTGCTCCTCTCCAGTAATCGAAAAGCCATCAACCTGCGCACCGTCCTCGGCGCCTGGATTATCCAGGTGGGGATCGGCGCGTTAATTCTCTACGTGCCGGCCGGGCGCACGGCGCTGCTGGCCATGTCTAACGGCGTTGCCAACGTGATTGCTTACGGCAATGAAGGGATCGGCTTTATTTTCGGCGGTCTGGTTTCCGACAAGATGTTTGAGGTCTTCGGCGGCGGCGGGTTTGTTTTTGCCCTGCGCGTCCTGCCGGTCATTGTCTTCTTCTCATCGCTGATCGCCGTGCTTTATTACCTGGGCATTATGCAGTTTGTGATCCGCATACTCGGCGGGGCGCTGCGCGCGGTATTGAAAACCTCGCGCACGGAATCGCTCTCTGCCACGGCGAATATTTTCGTTGGCCAGACCGAAGCGCCGCTGGTCGTGCGTCCTTACATCGCCACCATGACGCGCTCTGAGCTGTTTGCGGTGATGTGCGGGGGCCTGGCTTCGGTCGCAGGCTCCGTTCTGGCCGGTTATGCCCAGATGGGCGTACCGTTGGAATATCTGATTGCCGCTTCATTTATGGCGGCACCGGGCGGCCTGCTGTTTGCGAAAATTATCGTGCCGGAAACCGAGCAGCCGCAAGATAGCCCGGCGCTGGAAAAAAATGACGCCGATCCGGAAGCGCCGGCAAACGTACTGGATGCTGCCGCATCCGGGGCAGCTTCGGGGATGCAGCTGGCGCTTAACGTTGGCGCGATGCTGCTGGCGTTTATCGCGCTGATTGCGCTGGTTAACGGGATCCTCTCCGGCGTGGGCGGCTGGTTTAACTACCCGGATCTGTCGCTGCAAATGATTCTCGGCTGGGTCTTCTCGCCGCTGGCGTGGGTGATTGGCGTTCCATGGAGTGAAGCCACCGTGGCCGGCTCATTTATCGGCCAGAAGCTGATCATCAATGAGTTTGTGGCCTATATGAATTTCGGCGAATATCTGAAAGCCGACGCCGAGGTGGCTGCCGCAGGTTTGCAGGTCATTTCAACCCACACTAAGGCCATTATCTCCTTTGCCCTTTGCGGTTTTGCCAACCTGTCATCCATTGCCATTCTGATTGGCGGTTTAGGCGGTATGGCGCCCAATCGCCGCCAGGAAATCGCACAGCTGGGCATGCGGGCGGTGGCGGCGGGTACGCTCTCAAATCTGATGAGCGCCACCATCGCAGGCGTCTTCCTCGCGCTATAACGCGTCCTTCAGCGAGAAAATACCGGCGGCGGCGCTGCCGCCGGTATTTTTACCACAATTGTTAAAATTCCATCATCCTGCAACGCTCTGTTTTTCCATCGTTAGTGCTCTTTTTCGCCGTTGTTCGCACAAAATGACCCTGCTGATATCGAGTTGTCGCGTTCGGATATGTTATAATAATAACATTCCGTCGGGCCGGAGATTGCTGTTTATGCTTATAAAGTGCTGTACGCTCATGAAGCCCGGGCTTGGCTATTTAGTGTGATTTTAATCACGTCAAAGTAATGCAAATTGGCAATTAGTTTTCATTAACTGTGATGTATATCGAAGTGTGGCGGCGAGGCAATGTTACAATAGTAACAGACTCGCAAGGTGAACAAACTTTTAACCGGCAATACGCCGTCGGAGTATGAAATGACTGATTTAACTGCAAGCAGCCTGCGCGCGTTGAAACTGATGGACCTGACCACCCTGAATGATGACGACACTAATGAGAAAGTGATCGCGTTGTGTCATCAGGCCAAAACACCGGTAGGGAATACCGCCGCAGTGTGTATCTACCCGCGCTTTATCCCGATCGCACGCAAAACGCTGAACGAACAGGGAACCCCGGATATCCGCATTGCGACGGTGACCAACTTCCCGCACGGTAACGATGATATCGATATTGCGCTGGCGGAAACCCGCGCGGCGATTGCCTACGGCGCGGATGAAGTCGACGTCGTGTTCCCTTATCGCGCGCTGATTGCGGGCAACGAACAGGTGGGTTTTGACCTGGTCAAAGCCTGTAAAGAAGCCTGCGCGGCAGCAAACGTGCTGCTGAAAGTCATTATCGAAACCGGCGAGCTGAAAGAAGAAGCGCTGATTCGTAAAGCGTCTGAAATTTCCATCAAAGCCGGCGCTGATTTTATCAAAACGTCGACCGGTAAAGTTCCGGTGAATGCGACCCCGGAAAGCGCGCGCATTATGCTGGAAGTCATCCGCGATATGGGTGTTCAGCAGAGCGTTGGCTTCAAACCGGCAGGCGGCGTGCGCAGCGCGGAAGACGCGCAAAAGTTCCTCGCCATTGCTGATGAGCTGTTCGGGGCCGACTGGGCCGATTCTCGCCACTATCGCTTCGGCGCTTCCAGCCTGCTGGCAAGCCTGCTGAAAGCGTTGGGTCACGGCGATGGTAAGAGCGCCAGCAGCTACTAATACGTAATTTGTCTGACCTTAAGGCCGGATGTCGTCCGGCCTGAGGCTGGTCTTTGACTCTTTCCTCGGGAGGTAATCTTGTTTCTCGCACAAGAAATTATTCGTAAAAAACGTGATGGTCATGCGCTGAGCGATGAAGAAATTCGTTTTTTCATTAACGGTATCCGCGATAACACCATCTCTGAAGGGCAGATCGCCGCGCTGGCGATGACCATTTTTTTCCACGATATGTCTATGCCGGAACGCGTTTCGCTGACCATGGCGATGCGGGATTCAGGAACCGTCCTCGACTGGAAGAGCCTTAATCTTAACGGCCCGATTGTCGATAAACACTCTACCGGCGGCGTAGGCGATGTGACTTCCCTGATGCTGGGGCCGATGGTCGCTGCCTGCGGCGGTTATGTACCGATGATCTCCGGGCGCGGACTCGGTCATACCGGCGGTACGCTGGACAAGCTGGAAGCGATCCCCGGTTTCGATATCTTCCCGGACGATAGCCGCTTCCGTGAAATCATTAAAGATGTCGGCGTCGCGATTATCGGGCAGACCAGCTCTCTGGCACCGGCGGACAAACGTTTTTACGCCACGCGTGATATCACCGCGACGGTGGACTCTATCCCTCTGATCACCGCCTCGATTCTCGCCAAGAAGCTGGCGGAAGGGCTGGACGCGCTGGTGATGGATGTCAAAGTCGGCAGCGGCGCCTTTATGCCTACTTATGAGCTTTCCGCCGCGCTGGCCGAAGCGATCGTCGGCGTTGCTAACGGCGCCGGCGTGCGGACGACAGCCCTGTTGACCGATATGAACCAGGTGCTGGCTTCCAGCGCCGGTAATGCGGTGGAAGTGCGGGAAGCCGTGCAGTTCCTCACCGGCGAGTACCGCAATCCGCGGCTGCTTGAGGTGACGATGGCGCTCTGCGTTGAGATGCTGATTTCCGGCAAGCTGGCGGAGAACGATGCCGATGCGCGGGCTAAGCTTCAGGCGGTGCTGGATAACGGTAAAGCCGCAGAAGTCTTTGGCCGGATGGTGGCGGCGCAAAAAGGCCCTGGCGATTTCGTGGAAAACTACGATAAATACCTGCCGGGCGCGATGCTAAGCAAAGCGGTCTACGCCGAAGGCGAAGGATTTGTTGCCGAAATGGACACTCGCGCGCTGGGCATGGCGGTGGTCTCTATGGGCGGCGGTCGCCGTCAGGCTGCAGATCTAATTGATTACAGCGTCGGCTTCACCGACATGGTTCCCCTCGGCGCGCGCATTGATACGCAGCAGCCGCTGGCGGTTATCCATGCGAAAGATGAGAACAGCTGGCAGGAAGCGGCCAAAGCAGTGAAAGCGGCCATAAAACTTGACGATAAAGCGCCTGAAATTACGCCGACAGTCTATCGTCGTATCACCGAATAGTTATATACTGATCTGATCGCTTTTTTGCAGCGCAAAAGGTACGGAGAATAATATGAAACGTGCATTTATTATGGTGCTGGACTCATTCGGCATCGGTGCGACTGAAGACGCTGAACGCTTTGGCGACGTCGGTTCAGACACCATGGGCCATATTGCAGAAGCTTGTGCCAAAGGCGAGGCTGACAACGGCCGTAAAGGTCCGCTCAATTTGCCTAATCTGACCCGCCTGGGGCTGGTTAAGGCCCATGAAGGTTCTACCGGTAAAGTTGCAGCCGGTATGGACGGCAACGCGGAAGTTATCGGCGCTTACGCATGGGCGCATGAGCTCTCTTCCGGCAAAGACACCCCGTCAGGCCACTGGGAAATCGCTGGCGTGCCGGTTCTGTTTGACTGGGGCTACTTTCCTGAGCATGAAAACAGCTTCCCGCAGGAGCTGCTTGATAAACTGGTTAAGCGCGCAAATCTGCCGGGCTACCTCGGCAACTGCCACTCTTCCGGTACCGTTATCCTCGATCAACTGGGCGAAGAGCATATGAAAACCGGCAAGCCGATTTTCTATACCTCTGCTGACTCGGTGTTCCAGATTGCCTGCCATGAAGAGACCTTTGGTCTCGATAAGCTGTACGAACTGTGCGAAATCGCGCGTGAAGAGCTGACCGAAGGCGGCTATAACATCGGCCGCGTTATTGCGCGTCCGTTTATCGGCGACAAAGCCGGTCACTTCCAGCGCACCGGTAACCGCCACGATCTGGCCGTTGAGCCGCCGGCACCGACGGTGCTACAGAAGCTGGTTGACGAGAAAAAGGGGCAGGTGGTTTCGGTCGGTAAAATCGCCGACATCTATGCCAACTGCGGCATTACCAAAAAAGTGAAGGCGACCGGCCTGGATGCGCTGTTTGACGCCACCATAAAAGAGATGAAAGAAGCGGGGGACGAAACCATCGTTTTCACCAACTTCGTGGACTTCGACTCTTCCTGGGGCCATCGCCGCGATGTTGCTGGCTATGCTGCGGGCCTGGAGCTGTTCGATCGCCGTCTGCCGGAGCTGATGGAACTGGTAGGGGAAGATGACATTCTGATCCTGACCGCTGACCACGGCTGCGACCCGACCTGGACCGGTACTGACCATACCCGCGAACATATTCCGGTACTGATTTATGGCCCGAAAGTGAAGCCGGGTTCGCTGGGTCACCGCGAAACCTTCGCCGATATCGGCCAGACTCTGGCAACGTACTTCGGTACGTCTCCGATGGAATACGGCAAAAACATGCTGTGATTTTTTGCCCGGTGAGTCACGCTCACCGGGCCTTTTTTGTCAGCCTGATTAGGCGTAGTCGCCATCAGGTATAACATTCAGAAGGATTTAACGATGGCTACTCCACACATTAACGCAGAAATGGGCGATTTCGCTGACGTTGTGCTGATGCCTGGCGACCCGCTGCGCGCGAAGCACATTGCCGAAACTTTCCTTGAAGATATCCGTGAAGTAAACAACGTCCGCGGTATGCTGGGCTTCACCGGTACCTATAAAGGCCGCAAAATTTCCGTTATGGGTCACGGTATGGGTATCCCCTCCTGCTCCATTTATGCGAAAGAGCTGATCACCGACTTCGGCGTCAAAAAAATCATTCGCGTAGGCTCCTGCGGCGCGGTGCGTATGGACGTTAAACTGCGCGACGTGGTTATCGGCATGGGCGCCTGCACCGACTCTAAAGTTAACCGTATGCGTTTCAAAGACCACGACTTTGCGGCGATTGCCGACTTTGGCATGGTGCGTAACGCGGTTGACGCGGCAAAAGCGCTGGGCGTTGACGCTCGCGTGGGCAACATCTTCTCTGCTGATCTGTTTTATGCGCCGGACGGCGGTGAGATGTTCGACGTAATGGAAAAATACGGCATTCTGGGCGTGGAAATGGAAGCGGCCGGGATCTACGGCGTCGCGGCGGAATTCGGTGCGAAAGCGCTGACCATCTGCACCGTATCTGACCACATCCGTACCCACGAGCAGACCACGGCTGCTGAACGCCAGACGACCTTCAACGATATGATCAAAATCGCGCTGGAATCCGTTCTGCTGGGCGATAAAGAGTAATCATCTCTTCCTCCCTCTCCCTATGGGAGAGGGGCGGGGCGACGTGATCTGACCGCACGTTAGCGTACCGCGCCGGCAATCCACGCCGACAGCTCACGCAGCTCTTTCTCCTGCTCCGGGAAATCAACGAATAAAGCCTCGCACTCCTGCTGGAGCATATCTGAGCGGTACAGGCAACCCTGCAGTCGGGCGGCAAGCGCTTCCAGCGGTGCCGGGTTAAGGCTGTCGGTAAAGACCTGAGTGCGCGTGATATGGCCTTTTTCGACGTCGAAATGGAGCTCTACGCCGCCCCAGGTAAAACGTTCGTCCAGCAGATGGCTGAAAGCCGGTGCCTGGCCAAAGTTCCACTCCCAGCTGCTCTGGCGAGCAAAGGTCGCGGCAAAATTCGGCAGGTCCGGCATTTTCTCCGGGGAGATCACTTCTGCAGTGACGCGTTCGCCGTAATGGGCGAAAAACGCCTCCTGGATCGCCTCGCAGACCTGCTGATGGGTAATGCCCGGCAGCAGCTCGACCAGATTGGCTACGCGCCCGCGTACGGAGGTAATGCCTTTAGCCTGCAGCTTTTTCTTATCGGGATTGAGGTAGTTGGCCAGACGGCTTAAATCGGCGTTCAGCAGCAGCGTTCCGTGGTGAAAGCCGCGAACCATCGTTTCGCGATAGGCGGAGCCGGAGACTTTTCGGTCGCCTTCAGCGGTTTTTACGACCAGATCGTTACGGCCTGAGGCTTCCGCCGTGACGCCCAGCGAATTCAGCGCCGTCAGGACGATTTTCGTGGAAACGGTTTTATCGTACTCTGGCTTTCCGGCCATAAAGGTAAAGCAGGTATTGCCCAGATCGTGGAATACCGCGCCGCCGCCGCTGCTGCGACGCGCCAGGCGCACGTTGTCTTCTTCCATACGTCGGGTGTTGCACTCTTTCCACGGATTTTGTGCGCGGCCAATGACCACCGTATCGGCGTTGCGCCACAGAAACAGCACCCGTTGAGTTGCGGGCATCTGGCGAAAAATGGACTCCTCAACCGCCAGATTGAACCAGGGGTCGTAAGAGTCAGAGAGCAGCAGGCGCAGCGTGGGCATAGCGATTTCCTTATTCTGATTCATCTTTATCTTCATCCTGCACCGGCTTATTGGCGGTGAGCAGGAAAGGCGATTGCTGCCAGCGGGTACGTTTACCCTGCAGCAGGGTGCGCGTCAGGACGACGCCGATGGCCAGAGATAGCAGCAGCATCAGACGCAGGATATTGGTGGTATTATCGACCTGCTGCGCTTCAGTGGCTAACGTGTGGGTATCCAGCGTCAGGCGCAGGTAGCCGAGCGGCCCGTTTTTACCCTGAACAGGCTCAACGATTTGCTGGTTGAAGTAGCCGCCCGCTTTTTTCCCGTCCAGCGCCAGCCGATCGCGTACCTCGACGCTTTCGCCGGAACGCGCCACCAGGTCACCCTGTTCGTCATACACGCCGGCGTCGAGGATCCGGCTTTTATGGGTAAGCTGGTCCAGCAGCTGGCTAATTCGCTTTTCGTCGGGAGTTTCGCTGTGCATCAGCGGCGCCAGGTTCAGCGTGACCTGCTGGGCGAGCGTGCGGGCCAGTTCTTCCAGCTGCGGATTGCGCTGCTTCTGGCTGTTCTGGCTAAACCACGAAGCGCCCTGCATAAGGGCGACGAGGAGTGCGAGACAGATCAGAACTATCACCGCGCGATGCAGCCGGAATTTAAGTTTTGCGCGTACCATATTCCACCTTTGAAAATTTGCAGCTTAATGTTGCCAGAAGCGCTGGTTACAAGGTAGCCTCATGCGTTATTTTCCTCGCCTGAATGAAGTTATGTGGAGCCGTGATGCCAAACAGTTTGACCTGGTGCGACCTGCCTGAAGATGTTTCCCAGTGGCCTGGATTGCCGCTTTCCCTGAGCGGTGATGAGGTTATGCCGTTGGATTATCATGCCGGACGTAGCGGCTGGCTGCTGTATGGTCGCGGTCTCAACAAGCGTCGTCTGACCGAGTGGCAGCGGGAGCTGGGGGCGGCCCTGGTGATTGTTGCCTCCTGGGCGGTTGACGACTATCAGGTGATTCGTCTGGCTGGTTCGTTAACGCTACGAGCGACCCGTCTGGCCCATGAGGCCGGGTTTGACGTCGCGCCGCTGGGGAAAATCCCGCATTTACGCACGCCGGGCCTGCTGGTTATGGATATGGACTCGACGGCGATTCAGATCGAGTGCATTGATGAAATCGCCAAACTGGCCGGTACCGGCGAGCTGGTCTCTGAAGTGACCGAGCGCGCGATGCGCGGCGAACTTGATTTCACCGCCAGCCTGCGTCAGCGGGTAGCAACGCTGAAAGATGCCGATGCCAATATTCTTCTGCAGGTGCGTGAAACGCTGCCGCTGATGCCGGGGCTGACCCAGCTGGTGCTGAAGCTGGAAACGCTCGGCTGGAAGGTGGCGATCGCCTCCGGCGGCTTCACCTTCTTTGCCGAGTATTTGCGCGACAAGCTGCATCTCGACGCGGTGTTCGCCAACGAACTGGAGATCATGGACGGTAAGCTGACCGGCAACGTCATCGGCGATATCGTCGATGCGAAATATAAAGCCAGTACGCTGCGTAAACTGGCGGAAAAGTATGAAATCCCGCCGGCGCAAACCGTCGCTATTGGCGATGGCGCAAACGATCTGCCGATGATTAAAGCGGCAGGACTCGGCATCGCCTATCATGCTAAGCCCAAAGTGAATGAACTGGCGGAAGTGACAATCCGCCACGCTGACCTGATGGGGGTATTCTGTATTCTCTCCGGCAGCATGAATCAAAAGTAAGAGGTTAACGTGGCGAAAGCTCCAAAACGCGCATTTGTCTGTAATGAATGCGGTGCGGATTATCCGCGCTGGCAGGGGCAGTGCAGCGCCTGTCATGCCTGGAATACCATAACCGAGATGCGCATTGCCGCTTCGCCGCAGGTGGCAAGAAACGAACGCCTGTCAGGTTACGCCGGTAATGCCGGCGTATCGAAGGTGCAAAAGCTCTCCGATATCAGCCTCGAAGCGCTGCCGCGCTTTTCGACCGGATTTAAAGAATTTGACCGCGTGCTCGGCGGCGGCGTGGTGCCGGGAAGCGCGATTCTGATCGGCGGTAACCCCGGCGCGGGCAAGTCGACGCTGCTGCTGCAAACCCTGTGTAAGCTCTCCGAAGGCATGAAAACGCTCTACGTCACCGGGGAAGAGTCGCTTCAGCAGGTGGCGATGCGCGCTCACCGCTTAGGTCTGCCCACCGCCAACCTGAATATGCTGTCAGAAACCAGCATTGAGCAGATTTGCCAGATTGCCGACGAAGAAAAGCCGCAGCTGATGGTTATCGACTCCATCCAGGTGATGCATATGGCCGACGTGCAGTCGTCGCCGGGCAGCGTGGCTCAGGTGCGCGAAACGGCGGCCTATTTAACGCGCTTTGCCAAGACGCGCGGCGTGGCGATCGTCATGGTCGGCCACGTGACCAAAGACGGCTCGCTGGCCGGGCCGAAAGTGCTGGAGCACTGTATTGACTGCTCCGTGCTGCTCGACGGCGACGCCGATTCTCGTTTTCGCACCTTGCGCAGCCATAAAAACCGCTTCGGCGCAGTCAACGAGCTGGGCGTATTCGCTATGACCGAGCAGGGGCTACGTGAAGTGAGCAACCCCTCGGCTATCTTCCTGAGCCGCGGTGACGAAGTGACTTCGGGCAGTTCGGTAATGGTGGTCTGGGAAGGTACCCGACCGCTGCTGGTGGAGATCCAGGCGCTGGTCGATCACTCAATGATGTCCAACCCGCGCCGCGTGGCGGTGGGGCTGGAGCAGAACCGTCTGGCGATCCTGCTGGCGGTACTGCATCGTCACGGTGGTCTGCAGATGGCTGACCAGGACGTGTTCGTCAACGTTGTTGGCGGTGTGAAGGTCACCGAAACCAGCGCCGACCTGGCGCTGCTGCTGGCGATGGTTTCCAGCCTGCGCGACCGTCCTCTGCCGCAGGACCTGGTGGTTTTCGGCGAAGTGGGTCTGGCGGGCGAAATTCGCCCGGTGCCGAGCGGCCAGGAGCGTATTTCCGAAGCGGCTAAGCATGGTTTTCGTCGGGCGATTGTGCCGGCCGCGAATGTGCCGAAAAAAGTGCCGGAAGGGATGCAAATCTTTGGCGTGAAAAAGCTTGCGGACGCGCTAAGCGTCTTTGACGACTTATAATAAGTTAAAAGGAGACTCGCCATGTCGTCATTTGACTATTTAAAAAGCGCCATAAAGCAGAAGGGCTGTACGCTACAGCAGGTGGCGGACGCCAGCGGAATGACAAAAGGCTACCTGAGCCAGCTGCTGAACGCCAAAATTAAAAGCCCCAGCGCGCAAAAGCTGGAAGCGCTGCACCGGTTTCTCGGGCTTGAGTTTCCGCGTCGGCAAAAAAGCGTTGGCGTGGTATTTGGTAAGTTTTACCCGCTGCACACCGGGCACATCTACTTGATTCAGCGCGCCTGTAGCCAGGTCGATGAGCTGCATATCATTATGGGCTACGACGATCCCCGCGATCGCGAGCTGTTTGAAAAGAGCGCGATGTCGCAGCAACCGACCGTGCCTGACCGCCTGCGCTGGCTGCTGCAAACGTTCAAATATCAAAAAAATATCCGCATCCACGCCTTCAATGAAGAGGGAATGGAGCCTTATCCGCACGGCTGGGACGTCTGGAGCCGCGGGATCCGCGCCTTTATGAGCGAGAAGGGCATTGAGCCTAACTGGATCTACACCTCGGAAGAGGGCGACGCGCCGCAGTATCTGGATCATCTGGGGATTGAAACCGTTCTTATCGATCCTAAACGCACCTTTATGAACATCAGCGGCGGACAGATTCGTGAGAATCCGTTCCGCTATTGGGAATATATTCCTACCGAAGTGAAGCCCTTTTTCGTACGCACGGTGGCGATCCTCGGCGGTGAGTCGAGCGGGAAGTCGACGCTGGTGAATAAGCTTTCCAATATCTTTAATACCACCAGCGCCTGGGAGTATGGCCGCGACTACGTCTTTTCGCACCTCGGCGGCGATGAGATGGCGCTGCAATATTCCGACTATGACAAAATCGCTCTCGGTCATGCGCAGTATATTGATTTTGCAGTAAAATATGCCAATAAAGTGGCATTTATCGATACTGACTTTGTCAGTACTCAGGCGTTTTGTTTGAAGTATGAAGGGCGGGAACATCCCTTTGTTCAGGCGCTGATCGATGAGTATCGCTTCGACCTGGTCATTCTGCTGGAAAACAACACGCCGTGGGTAGCCGATGGCTTGCGAAGCCTTGGCAGCTCCGTAGACCGTAAAGAGTTCCAGTCGCTGCTGGTGTCGCTGCTCAGGGAGAACGAGATAGATTTTGTGCATGTGAAAGAGGCTGATTACGACGCCCGCTTCCTGCGCTGCGTTGAGCTGGTGAAAGAGATGATGGGCGAGCAGGGATAGGCCTTCTGCGGCCTGATGCCGCATGAATCCCTGGCCCGGCTAAGCGCAGCGTGAGCCGGGGAAATGGCTGAAGCGGTATTGCAGTTGGTTTCCCGGCTGGCGGCATGAATGCCTGAGCCGGGCTACAACACTCTTCCGGCGGGAGAGAGACAAATACTAAAAAGGGCAACCTGCGTTGCCCTTATGCTCTTATTTCGCAATACGTTTGTACTTGATACGCTTCGGCTCCAGCGCATCGGCGCCGAGGGTGCGTTTCTTATACTCTTCGTATTCGGTAAAGTTACCTTCGAAGAACTCCACCTTACCTTCATCCTGGTAGTCCAGAATGTGGGTCGCGATGCGGTCGAGGAACCAGCGGTCGTGCGAGATAACCATCGCGCAGCCCGGGAACTCCAGCAGGGCGTTTTCCAGCGCGCGCAGGGTTTCGATATCCAGGTCGTTGGTCGGTTCATCGAGCAGCAGGACGTTACCGCCAACCTGCAGCAGCTTCGCCAGGTGCAGACGACCGCGCTCACCGCCGGACAGTTCGCCAACGCGCTTGCCCTGGTCAACGCCTTTGAAGTTAAAGCGGCCCACGTAGGCGCGGCTCGGCATCTCGGTGTTGCCGATCTTCATGATATCCAGGCCGCCGGAAACTTCTTCCCACACGGTTTTGCTGTTGTCCATAGCGTCGCGGAACTGATCGACGGAGGCCAGCTTGACGGTTTCACCCAGGGTGATAGAACCGGCGTCAGGCTGTTCCTGACCGGACATCATGCGGAACAGGGTCGATTTACCCGCGCCGTTAGGACCGATGATGCCGACGATAGCGCCCTTCGGTACTGAGAAGCTCAGATCGTCAATCAGCACGCGGTCGCCGTAGGACTTACGCAGATTGCTGACTTCCACGACTTTATCCCCCAGACGCGGGCCTGGCGGAATAAACAGTTCGTTGGTTTCGTTACGTTTCTGATACTCGACGTTGTTAAGCTCTTCAAAGCGCGCCAGACGGGCCTTACCCTTAGACTGACGGCCCTTCGCGCCCTGACGGACCCACTCCAGCTCTTTCTCGATTGACTTACGACGCGCCGCTTCCTGAGAAGCTTCCTGCGCCAGACGCTGGTCTTTCTGCTCCAGCCAGGAGGAGTAGTTACCTTCCCACGGAATACCTTCGCCGCGGTCAAGCTCAAGGATCCAGCCGGCCACGTTGTCGAGGAAGTAACGGTCGTGGGTAATCGCCACCACGGTACCTTCGAAGTCGTGAAGGAAACGTTCCAGCCACGCTACGGATTCCGCATCCAGGTGGTTAGTCGGTTCGTCGAGCAGCAGCATGTCTGGCTTTTCAAGCAGCAGACGGCACAGCGCGACGCGGCGGCGTTCACCCCCGGAGAGATTGGCGATTTTCGCGTCCCAGTCCGGCAGACGCAGGGCATCTGCGGCGCGCTCCAGCTGCACGTTCAGGTTATGGCCGTCGTGCGCCTGGATAATCTCTTCAAACTTGCCCTGCTGAGCGGCGAGCTTGTCGAAGTCGGCATCCGGCTCAGCGTACTTCGCGTACACCTCGTCCAGACCTTTCAGCGCATTGACCACTTCGGCCACCGCCTCTTCAACCGACTCACGTACGGTCTGCTCTGGATTGAGCTGCGGCTCCTGCGGCAGATAGCCGATTTTCAGGCCCGGCTGCGGACGAGCTTCGCCTTCGATATCGGTATCAATGCCGGCCATGATGCGTAGCAGGGTAGACTTACCGGCGCCGTTCAGACCGAGAACACCGATTTTTGCGCCAGGGAAGAAGCTCAGGGAGATATTTTTCAGAATATGACGTTTCGGCGGAACCACTTTGCCGACACGATGCATGGTATAAACGAATTGAGCCACGTTGGACTTCGCCTCTCATTTATAATGATAGATAGTTTTCAAAGGCGAAGTGTAGCCTTTTTCGCGCTTTAATCCCAGCGAGGCGATGGGTTTCACAAAAGAGTAAAAAAATGTCCGGGACGTGGCGCGATTCGCGTTGTCTGATTAGCATATCTACGTAATACCTGAAATTTTTGCCCGCGGCATGATGCTGCTGTGATGTACCTGAATAGAGGAAGAGCTTGTGGAAAAAGCCAAAACTGTGACGTGGCGTCTTCTGGCCGCCGGCGTAAGTCTGCTGACGTTAAGCCAACTGGCGCATGCGGATTCACTGGATGAACAGCGCAGCCGCTATGCTCAAACTAAACAGGCATGGGACAACCGACAGATGGATGTCGTCAATCAGCTGATGCCCACCCTGACGACCTATCCGCTTTATCCTTATCTCCAGTATCGTCAGATAACCGACGAGCTGATGAACCAACCGGCGCTGGTGGTCACCAATTTTATCGCCGCTAACCCTACGCTGCCTCCCGCACGATCGCTGAAATCCCGCTTTGTTAACGAACTGGCGCGTCGCGACGACTGGCGAGGCCTGCTGGCGTTTAGCCCGGAGAAACCGACCGGCACCGAAGCGCAGTGTAATTACTACTATGCGAAATGGAACGTCGGCCAGACTCAGGAAGCCTGGGATGGGGCGAAAGCGCTGTGGCTGAGCGGCAAAAGCCAGCCAAACGCCTGCGATCGGCTATTTGGCGCCTGGCGGGCCTCAGGTCAGCAGGATCCGTTGGCCTATCTTGAACGGATCCGTCTGGCGATGAAGGCGGGAAATACCAGCCTGGTAAGGGTTCTGGCTCAACAGATGCCGTCTGATTATCAAACGATTGCGACGGCGGTTATCGCGCTGGCTAACGATCCGAATAGCGTTATGACCTTTGCCCGTACAACCGGCGCAACGGATTTTACCCGCCAGATGGCGGCGGTCGCCTTTGCCAGCGTTGCGCGGCAGGACGTGGAAAATGCGCGCCTGATGATCCCTTCATTAGCGCAGGCGCAGCAGCTTAATGAAGATCAAATCCAGGAGCTGCGTGACATCGTCGCCTGGCGACTGATGGGCAGCGACGTGACCGAAGAGCAGGCCATCTGGCGCGACGACGCTATCATGCGCTCCCAATCGACTTCGTTGGTGGAGCGCCGGGTACGTATGGCGCTTGGTCTTGGCGATCGTCGCGGCCTGAATACCTGGCTGGCGCGTTTGCCGATGGAAGCGAAAGAGAAGGATGAATGGCGCTACTGGCAGGCCGATCTGCTGCTGGAGCGCGGGCGCGATGATGAAGCGAAAGATATTCTGCGCTCGCTGATGCAGCAGCGCGGTTTCTACCCGATGGTCGCAGCCCAGCGCCTGGGCGAGGAGTACACTTTCCGTATTGATAAAGCTCCCGCTAATCTCGATCCGGCGCTGACCTCCGGGCCGGAAATGGCGCGAGTCCGCGAGCTCATGTACTGGAATATGGACAATACCGCCCGCAGCGAGTGGGCCAATCTGGTCACCAGCAAGACCAAAGATCAGCAGGCACAGCTGGCGCGTTACGCGTTTAATCAGAACTGGTGGGATCTCAGCGTTCAGGCCACGATCGCCGGGAAACTGTGGGATCAGCTGGAAGAGCGTTTCCCGCTGGCCTATAACGATCTTTTCAAACGCTACATCAGCGGGAAAGATATTCCGCAAAGCTACGCGATGGCCATTGCGCGTCAGGAGAGCGCCTGGAACCCGAAAGCCGGTTCACCGGTAGGTGCCCGCGGTCTGATGCAGATTATGCCGGGTACGGCGACGCATACGGTGAGCATGTTCAGTATCCCTGGCTATAGCGGTCCATCGCAGCTGCTGGATCCGGAAATGAACATCAACATTGGTACCAGCTATCTGCAGTATGTTTATCAGCAGTTTGGCAATAACCGTATCTTCGCCTCAGCGGCCTATAACGCCGGGCCAGGGCGGGTGCGCACGTGGCGGGGCAACAGCGGCGGCCGTATTGACGCGGTGGCGTTCGTCGAGAGCATTCCGTTCTCTGAAACGCGCGGCTACGTCAAAAACGTTTTGTCCTATGATGCCTACTATCGCTATTTTATGGGCCAGAAAGATGCTCTGCTGAGCGATGCGGAGTGGAAGCTGCGCTACTAGCGCTGTCGTTTTCGGGCAACATAGCAAAAGGCGATGTTGCCCGAAATCCGTAGAGTCCGGACAGAAGTATGTTATGCTTTGTACTCGTTAGTGAGTACATCCGACAGGTGGCGTAACATGACCCAACAATCCCCCTATTCAGCAGCGGTAGCCGAACAGCGTCATCAGGAGTGGCTGCGTTTTGTCGCGCTCTTACAGCAGGCGTACGCCGACGATCTTCATCTGCCGCTTTTACAGCTTATGCTGACCCCCGACGAGCGCGAGGCGCTGGGTACGCGGGTACGTATTATTGAAGAGCTGCTGCGCGGTGAGATGAGCCAGCGCGAGCTAAAAAATGAACTCGGCGCCGGCATCGCGACTATCACCCGCGGTTCGAACAGCCTCAAGTCAGCGCCGCCGGAGCTGCGTTTATGGCTGGAGCAGTCGTTGTTTAACGCTGGCGATAAATAGCGTTATGAAACGGACTTAGCGCCAGCACGACGGCCTGATGATAAACGCTGCTGCGGGTCAGTTTTCCGGCCGTAAATACGCCAATTGCGCCCTCTTTACGGCCAATTTCATCGATGCCGGTATGCTGAGACATCACTGGACCCAGCGCTTCCCCTGCCTGAACTTTTTCAAGAATGACCTGCGGCAGCGGTAGGGTTGCCGAGCGCGCTTCGCCGCGCAGGCTACCGTTATCGATGATCACCCAGCTAAAAGTGCTGCCCTCGTCGATTCCGGCTTCAATGGCGACCCAGAAGTCCGCATTTGGCTGCGCAAGACGCGCGTTAGCCACGCGATTTCGTGCGCCAGCGCGCGTTTCGTCGCTGCCAAAAGGCTGTTCCGGCACGCCGCTCTCGACGGAGACGGACTCAATGTGGCAGGATCCTTCGCCGAAGATCTCGTTGAAAGCCTGCAGAATTGCCTGAATTTTGGCGGGATTAGTGGTAGCTGAGACAACATGGTGCATAATCAAAATAACTCAGAATGACTTAACATCATCGCAGTATACTCCAAACCCTTCTTGTTGCAGGCGGCTATGCTTGAAGCGAGAGGGTTAAGAGCTCATAACGGATAATAAAGCATGTTACAGGTATACCTTGTTCGCCACGGTGAAACGCAGTGGAACGCCGAGCGACGTATTCAGGGCCAGTCCGACAGTCCGCTTACCGCCCACGGTGAGCGTCAGGCCTGGCAGGTAGGCGAGCGCGCCAGAACGCTGGGGATTACGCATATAATTGCCAGCGACTTAGGTCGGACGCGGCGTACCGCAGAAATCATCGCTGAAGCCTGCGGATGCAGCGTCATAACCGATTCACGCTTGCGTGAGCTGGATATGGGCGTGCTGGAAAAGCGCCATATTGACTCGCTAAGCGAAGAAGAAGAGGGCTGGCGTCGCCAGCTGGTCAACGGCACGCCCGATGGGCGTATCCCGCAGGGGGAATCGATGCAGGAGCTGAGCGAGCGTATGCATGCGGCGCTGGCATCTTGCCTGGAACTGCCCGCAGGCAGCCGGCCGCTGTTGGTGAGCCACGGCATGGCGCTGGGATGTCTGGTGAGTACGATTCTTGGTTTGCCGGCATACGCGGAGCGACGTCTGCGTCTGCGCAACTGCTCCATTTCCCGCGTTGACTATCAGCAGAGCCCCTGGCTGGCGTCAGGATGGGTAGTGGAAACCGCGGGGGATGTTTCGCATCTTGATGCCCCCGCGATGGATGAACTACAGCGTTAACGACGAATCGGGATCAGGTATTCGCAGCGTAGCTGAATGGGCGGTTCCTGATTCCGGCTTTCATCTTCCGGAAAGAAACGTTCGATATCCAGACCTTTACGGCGGGTGAGGTTGAGCATCGGCATGCAGGTGCCGTAAACCGTCAGAATAAATTCCTGTAACCCGGTACCCAATCCTTCGTAGGTAAACATCACGTACTCGCCGCCTTCCAGCGTCACCGGATGGGCGTTGTGCAGGTGACCGTTAGCCAGCTCCGGCGTCAGCGCGGTGGTGTAGAACACCTCCTGCTCATCGTCTTTATCCATGCTGGGGCGCGGTTCGTGCAGGCCGTACAGCGTCGGAGGAATTGACGGCGTATTGGCGAGGAATTCACGCCAGAACTGAACGCGCATCTGATTACGGAAATCGGAGATCTCTTCCAGCTTACAGGTATAGCTCTGAGTGACGCCAACCAGCTGAGTGGTGTTCAGCGTGACGAATTCATACTGCGGCATGGTGAACTCGCCCAGACGCAGCGGAGGGCGCATACCGTAAGAACTCCAGTCTGGAGAGCGTCGATAGAGGGCTGGCGTCAGCGAAAACTGCTTTTTGAAAGCACGCGTAAACGTCTGCTGCGAATCAAAACGATACTGCAGCGCGATATCGAGAATCGGACGTGCGGTCAGGCGCAGGGCAACCGCTGACTTAGATAAGCGACGGGCGCGAATATAGGCACCGATGGCGTGGCCGGTGACGTCCTTGAACATTCTTTGCAGATGCCACTTGGAATAACCTGCCTTCGCTGCCACATTGTCCAGTGAGAGTGGCTGATCCAGGTGACCTTCCAGCCAGCTAAGGAGATCGCGAATAATCCCTGCTTGATCCATAAAATATCCCCATCCTTAAACTCAGGTGCCTGATACTAAAGGTAGCGGATAATAGCATTTTTTGATGTTTTAGCATTCAGTGTTTTTTTTGCTTTTAAATGCGATTATTCCACAAGTATCGGTGGTAATTTTGTAAAGCTGTGATCTATAAAACTTTTCTTCATAATGAGTGATAATCACTCAGCTAAATTTTTAAGAATGGTAACAATATGAAATACAAGAAGTTAGTTGCAGGAATGTTTTTACTGGCCGGCTGTCAGGTGGCCCAGGCGGAGCAAATCGGCTCCGTGGATACGGTATTTAAGTTTCTTGGTCCGGATCATAAAATCGTCGTGGAGGCCTTTGACGATCCGGATGTCCAGAACGTGACGTGCTACATCAGTCGCGCGAAAACCGGCGGAATTAAAGGCGGGTTAGGCCTGGCGGAAGATACCTCTGATGCCGCAATTTCCTGTCAGCAGGTGGGGCCCATTGAGCTGACGGATAAAATTAAAAACGGGAAAAAGCAGGGCGATGTGGTATTCCAGAAACGCACCTCGCTGGTTTTTAAAAAGCTGCAGGTCGTGCGTTTTTATGATGCGAAACGCAATGCGCTGGTCTATCTGACCTATTCAGATAAAATCGTTGATGGCTCGCCGAAGAATGCGCTTAGCGCCGTGCCGATTATGCCATGGAATAAATAACAGGGAACGCCGATGCAACAACCGCGGATCTGGTTGGTGGAAGATGAGCTCAGCATTGCCGATACGCTTGTCTACATGCTGCAACAGGAAGGATTTATCGTTACGGCGTTTGAGCGCGGGCTACCCGCTCTGGATGCCGCCCATCATCAAATACCCGACCTGGCGATCCTCGACGTCGGGCTGCCGGATATCAGCGGTTTTGAGCTATGCCGTCGTCTGCTGGCCCGCTATCCGGCGTTGCCGGTGCTGTTCCTGACGGCCCGCAGCGAAGAGGTGGATAAGCTGCTTGGCCTGGAAATCGGCGCCGATGATTATATCGCCAAGCCCTTTTCCCCTCGTGAAGTGTGCGCCAGGGTGCGCACCGTCCTGCGGCGGCTGCAAAAATTTGCCGCGCCTTCGCCGCTGCTACGGGTAGGGGAATTTACTCTGCATGACGCTGCGGCTCAGGTTACGTGGTGCGGACAGCCCCTGAATCTGACCCGCTATGAGTTTTTATTATTAAAAACGCTGCTTCACTCTCCCGGCCGCATTTTTTCTCGCCAGCTGCTGATGGAGCAAGTTTGGGGCGACGCGAACGAGAGCTTCGATCGCACCGTGGATACCCATATCAAAACGCTGCGCGCGAAGCTGCGAGAAGTTAACCCCAATATCTCCCCTATTAGTACGCATCGCGGCATGGGATACAGCCTTGGAGGTTAGTGATGCGCATCGGAATGCGGCTGCTGCTGGGCTATTTTTTGATTGTCGCTATCGCGGCCTGGTTTGTGCTTTCCATCTTTGTCCAGGAGATTAAGCCCGGGGTGCGGCGGGCAACGGAAGGTACGCTGATTGATACGGCCACCTTGCTTGCCGAGTTGGCCCGCGAGGATTTACTCTCCGCCGATCCCCAGCATGGGCGGCTGGCCCAGGCTTTCCAGTCGCTTCATCGACAACCGATTAACGCCAATATCGCCGGCATTAATAAAGTGCGTAACGAATATCATATCTATCTGACCGACGCGCAGGGCAAAGTGGTATTTGATTCGGCGGGCAAAGCGCTGGGACAGGACTATTCGCGCTGGAACGATGTCTGGCTCACTTTACGCGGTCAATATGGGGCGCGCAGTACCCGCAGCGACCCGAACGACGACAACAGCTCGGTGATGTATATTGCCGCGCCGGTGAGCGACAATGGCCGGATCATTGGCGTGCTGAGCGTTGGGAAACCCAATCTGGCCATGGCCCCGGTAATCAAACGCAGCGAGCGCCGTATTCTGTGGGCCGGAGGCGCGCTGCTGGGTATCGCGCTACTGATCGGCGCCGGGATGGTGTGGTGGATTAATTTCTCCATCGGCAAGCTGGTTCGCTACGCGGACTCCGTGACCGCCGACCGCCCGGTTCCGTTGCCGGATGTCGGCGGCAGCGAACTGCGTAGGCTGGCGCAGGCGCTGGAGAGTATGCGCCTTAAGCTGGAAGGAAAAAACGCCATTGAAAACTACGTGTATGCCTTGACCCATGAGCTGAAGAGCCCGCTGGCGGCGATTCGCGGCGCGGCAGAAATTCTCCAGGAAGCGCCTCCGCCTGAGATCGCCGCGCGTTTTACCCGTAATATCCTGGCGCAGAATGCGCGTATGCAGTCGCTAGTAGAAAATTTACTCCAGCAGGCCCGACTGGAGAATCGGCTGGAGATCGCCAGGCGTCCCGTCTCTGTAGCGGCGCTTTTTCGCCGCCTTGCCGAGGAGCGAGAGATCGCGCTGGCGGCGAAAAACCTCAGGCTACGCTGGCAGGAGACAACCCTGACGGTTGAGGGCGATCGCGAGCTTTTGGCGCAGGCGTTGGGCAATCTCCTTGATAACGCTATCGATTTCACTCCTGTGGAAGGAGAGATCCTGCTTGGCGCGGAAGAAAACGATGGCGGCGTACTCTTGACCGTAAGCGATACGGGAAGCGGTATTCCAGACTATGCGCTGGGGCGTATTTTTGAGCGTTTCTACTCACTGCCGCGCGACGATGGACATAAAAGCAGCGGCCTGGGGCTGGCATTTGTGCGTGAGGTTGCGCGCCTGCATCAGGGGGATATTCAGCTGATTAATCGCCCTGAAGGCGGGGCGTGCGCTTTGCTGAGACTTCACGCTCACTTCACATAGCTTCAAACTCTCCCCACATAGCCTCATTAAGGTGAGCGCATCACTAAGGAGAGGGCTATGTTGAAATCACCACTATTCTGGAAAATGAGCACCCTGCTGGGATGTATTTTACTGTTGTCGATCCCGCTGATGATTGTCAGACAGCTGATCGACGAACGCGCGGATTATCGTAGCGACGTCATTGAGGCTCTGGAGAGCAGCACCAGCGGGGCGCAGAAGCTGGCCGGGCCGCTCATCGCCATTCCCGTAACCGAGACGTTGACTCGGGTTGAGGGCAAAAAAACGGTCGAATATCAGAATCAATGGGTGCATTACTGGCTGCCGGAGACGCTGGCGGTTAACGGTAATCAGGACGTTGAATCCCGGCGGGTCGGTATCTATGAAGGGCAAATCTGGCACAATAATCTCAGCATCAAGGCGCATTTTGACCCGGCACGAATCACGGCGCTCAGGAAAAGTACGATTACGCTGGGGAGGCCATTTCTGGTCGTTAGCGTTAGCGATGCGCGCGGGATTGGCGAGATTAAGGCTCCTGAGGTCAACGGCGAGACGCTGTCCGTTGAGCCAGGGCCCGGCACTGGCGAGAGCGGAGAGGGCATTCATATGCCAATGCCGCTGTTGTTACCTGAACAAAAAGCGCTGGATATTGAATTCACACTTAATCTGAATGGTAGCGGCAGCTTCTCGGTGGTACCGCTTGGGCGCAACAGCACGCTACAGCTAACCAGCAACTGGCCGCATCCGGGATTCCTTGGCGATTTTTTACCCGGCAAGCGTGAGGTTAGCCCAACAGGCTATAGCGCACAGTGGCAAAGCACCTGGTTTGCCAACAATATGGCCAGGTTTTTTGTCGATGACCGGGAAATTGAGTGGCGTCAGCTACCTGCATTCAACGTGAATGTCACCACACCTGCCGATCAATATCAGCTGACCGACAGGGCGACAAAATATGCCATTCTATTGATAGCACTGACATTTATGGCGTTCTTTGTGTTTGAAAGTTTAACCCTTTATCGTATGCACCCCATGCAGTATATGCTGGTGGGGCTGTCGCTGGTTATGTTCTATCTGGTGCTGCTGGCGCTGTCCGAACATATCGGCTTTACGTCATCATGGATTGCCGCCAGTTTGATTGGCGCGCTCATCAATGGCGTGTATCTTCAGGCGGTGCTGAAAGGGTGGCGGAATAGCTTCCTGTTCGTCTGTGCGCTACTGCTGCTGGATGGCATTATGTGGCTGCTGCTGCGTTCGGAAGATAGCGCATTATTGCTGGGAACCGGTGTGCTGCTGCTGGCGTTAAGTGCGCTTATGTTCCTGACGCGCCATGTTGACTGGTACGCGTTATCTCTGCCGAAAGCCAAAGATAATCAGCCAGGCGTTGGCGATGATGTTGGCGATGATGACGATAGGCTCAGGATCTGGAAATAAAAAAACGGCGCGAATAGCGCCGTTTTTACGTTATGACAGCAAGAAAAACGGAGTTATTCCTGCAGGTCGCCACAGAAGCGGTACCCCTCGCCATGAATGGTGGCGATAATTTCCGGGGTGTCCGGAGTGGACTCAAAATGCTTACGAATGCGACGGATGGTCACGTCCACGGTACGGTCGTGCGGCTTCAGCTCACGGCCGGTCATTTTCTTCAGCAGTTCTGCACGCGACTGGATTTTGCCCGGATTTTCGCAGAAGTGCAGCATGGCGCGGAATTCACTGCGCGGCAGCTTATACTGCTCACCATTTGGGCTTACCAGCGAACGGCTATTGATATCCAGCTCCCAGCCGTTGAACTTATAGCTTTCTACGCTGCGGCGTTCTTCGCTCACGGTACCCAGGTTCATGGTACGGGAGAGGAGGTTGCGAGCGCGGATCGTCAGTTCACGCGGGTTGAACGGTTTAGTGATATAGTCATCGGCGCCGATTTCGAGGCCAAGGATTTTATCCACTTCGTTATCGCGACCGGTGAGGAACATCAGCGCGACGTCCGCCTGCTCACGCAGCTCGCGTGCTAACAGGAGACCATTTTTGCCTGGCAGGTTGATATCCATGATCACCAGGTTGATATCATTTTCAGACAGGATCTGATGCATTTCCGCGCCATCGGTCGCTTCGAATACATCATAACCTTCTGCTTCGAAAATACTTTTTAACGTGTTGCGTGTTACCAACTCGTCTTCAACGATAAGAATGTGCGGGGTCTGCATGTTTGCTACCTAAATTGCCAACTAAATCGAAACAGGAAGTACCAAAGTCCCTGACCTGCCTGGTGCATGTCGCAAATTAACATGCCCGGCGTAACATGACTAAAGTACGTAATTGCGTTCTTGATGCACTTTCCATCAACGTCAACAACATCATTAGCTTGGTCGTGGGTACTTTCCCTCTGGACCCGACGGTGTCAAAAACGGCTGTCATCCTAACCATTTTAACAGCAACATAACAGGCTAAGTGAGGCATGACACCCAATAAAACTACGCTTCGTTGACATATATCAAGTTCAATTGTAGCACGTTAACAGTCATGTGAAATCATTGCATCTAAACCGGATTCATACTCACAATTCATACCCTGCTCAACTAGTTGCAATGAGAAAATAATAAACGTGGTGAATCCAAAGCTTCAAAACGTATTCGGGCATAAATCTCATTGCCAAACATACGGATAAAGCTGTTCTGTTAACATACTCTGTGTCATGGTGCCTTGGGAATAGTTTAGTTTTTTTTATGGGTGATAAAGCTCAAATTTAGTGATTTTTGTTGCAAATTTGTAAATTTACGACGCGTAAAATGAAGGGATGAATTGTCATTTCCACGCCTGGAAAAGCAAAAGAGAGAACGAATGCGTTTATCAATAGTATTAGTGTCCCCGGCGCGGGCAGAAAACGTGGGTGCGGCAGCCAGGGCAATGAAAACTATGGGGTTTAGCGATATGAGGATCGTCGATAGCGAGGCTCATTTGCAGCCTGCCGCGCGCTGGGTCGCGCACGGCTCCGGCGATATTCTCGATAATATTCAGACTTATGCCACTCTGGAGCAGGCGCTACACGATGTCGATTTTACCGTCGCCACGACGGCCCGCAGTCGGGCTCGTTTTCACTACTACGCGACGCCGCAGCAGCTTTTACCGCTACTGGAAGAGAAAGCGCAGTGGATGCATCATGCCGCGCTGGTATTTGGCCGTGAAGATTCCGGTCTGACCAATGAAGAGCTGGCGCTTGCCGATGTGCTGACCGGCGTGCCGATGGCGGCAGACTATCCTTCGCTGAATCTGGGGCAGTCGGTGATGGTATATTGCTATCAGCTGACCTCTTTGCTGCAAAAAACCACGACCGTAGCCCCAGGCGTCGATGACAATCAGCTGCAGGCGTTACGTCTGCGCACGCTCGATCTGCTCAATCGCCTCGGCGTAGGCGACGATATAAAATTGACCGACTGGCTTCAGCAGCGAATAGGTCTGCTGCAGCAGCGAGACACCGCCATGCTGCATCGTTTACTGCATGATATTGAAAAAAACCTTCCAGAGTAAAGCTCTGCCATGTTGTTTCAACATAGTTTTATGTGCTAAAAAACAACGAAGAAATGCGTAAATACGGATGAAGTATCAGGTTGTTGTGGCGTATTGGCCAGGTGCATAAAAACCGGCTAAAAGTAGAAATTCATTGACTTAAGTCGGCAGATACTTTAACCAATATAGGCACAGGACACAGACAGATAAAAATTACAGAGTACACAACATCCATGAATCGCATCGGCATGATCACCACGATTATCACCACCACTATTACCACAGGTAACGGTGCGGGCTGACGCGTACAGGAAACACAGAAAAAAGCCCGCACCTGAACAGTGCGGGCTTTTTTTTCGATAAAAAATCAAGGGGTCATAACCATGCGTGTGTTGAAGTTCGGCGGTACATCAGTGGCAAATGCAGAACGTTTTCTGCGTGTTGCCGATATTCTGGAAAGTAATGCCAGGCAGGGGCAGGTAGCGACCGTACTGTCTGCCCCGGCGAAGATCACTAACCACCTGGTTGCGATGATCGAAAAAACGATCGGCGGGCAGGATGCGTTGACCAATATCGCTGATGCCGAACGCATTTTCGCCGAACTTCTGCAAGGGCTCGCCGATGCTCAGCCGGGCTTTCCACACGCTCAGCTGAAGGTTTTTGTCGAGCAGGAATTTGCGCAAATCAAACACGTTCTGCACGGTATTAGCCTGCTTGGGCAGTGTCCGGATAGCGTTAACGCGTCCCTTATTTGCCGGGGTGAAAAGCTCTCAATCGCCATTATGGCCGGCTTGCTGGAAGCGCGCGGTCATAACGTCACGGTGATTAACCCGGTTGAAAAACTGCTTGCCGTTGGCCATTACCTCGAATCCACCGTAGATATCGCAGAGTCGACTCGTCGCATTGCCGCCAGCCAGATCCCGGCTGACCATATGGTGCTGATGGCGGGCTTTACCGCGGGTAACGAAAAGGGTGAGCTGGTGGTGCTGGGCCGTAACGGCTCTGACTACTCCGCAGCGGTACTGGCAGCCTGCCTGCGCGCCGACTGCTGTGAGATCTGGACCGACGTTGACGGCGTTTATACCTGCGACCCGCGTCAGGTCCCGGATGCGCGTCTGTTGAAGTCGATGTCCTATCAGGAAGCGATGGAGCTTTCCTACTTCGGCGCTAAAGTTTTGCACCCGCGTACTATCGCCCCCATCGCCCAGTTCCAGATCCCCTGTTTAATCAAAAATACCGGTAATCCGCAGGCGCCGGGTACGCTTATCGGCGGCAGCAGCGATGAAGACGATCTGCCGGTGAAAGGTATCTCTAATCTCAATAACATGGCGATGTTCAACGTCTCCGGTCCGGGGATGAAGGGGATGGTTGGCATGGCGGCGCGCGTGTTCGCCACTATGTCCCGCGCGGGAATCTCCGTCGTACTTATCACCCAATCCTCATCCGAATACAGCATCAGCTTCTGCGTGCCGCAGAGCGACTGCGCTCGGGCGAAGCGGGTAATGGAAGATGAATTTTATCTGGAGCTGAAAGAGGGGCTGCTTGAGCCGCTGTCGATCATGGAACGCCTGGCGATTATTTCGGTTGTCGGCGATGGCATGCGGACGCTACGCGGGATTTCCGCCAAATTCTTCGCTGCGCTGGCGCGCGCCAATATCAACATTGTGGCGATTGCACAGGGCTCTTCCGAGCGCTCCATCTCCGTTGTCGTCAGCAACGATGATGCGACTACCGGCGTTCGCGTGACGCACCAGATGCTGTTCAATACCGATCAGGTGATAGAAGTGTTTGTTATTGGCATCGGCGGCGTCGGCGGCGCGTTGATCGAACAGATTAAGCGCCAGCAGGGCTGGTTGAAGAGTAAACATATTGACCTGCGCGTTTGCGGGGTAGCCAACTCTCGCGCTTTACTGACCAACGTACACGGTCTGAACCTGGAACACTGGCGCGATGAGCTAGCGGAAGCCAAAGATGCGTTCAACCTGGGACGACTCATTCGTCTGGTGAAAGAGTACCATCTGCTGAACCCAGTGATTGTCGACTGTACCTCCAGCCAGGCGGTGGCCGATCAGTATGCCGATTTCCTGCGCGAAGGCTTCCACGTGGTGACGCCGAACAAAAAGGCCAATACCTCATCGCTGGATTACTATCATCAGCTGCGTCATGCCGCGAGCAGCTCACGACGCAAGTTTCTCTACGACACCAACGTCGGCGCGGGGCTGCCGGTAATCGAAAACCTGCAAAATTTGCTGAATGCCGGTGATGAACTGCTGCACTTCTCCGGTATTCTGTCCGGCTCGCTGTCATTTATCTTCGGCAAGCTGGATGAGGGCGTAAGCTTCTCTGCCGCGACGAAGCTGGCGCGTGAGATGGGCTATACCGAACCGGATCCGCGCGACGATCTTTCTGGCGTTGATGTCGCGCGTAAGCTGCTGATTCTGGCTCGTGAAACAGGGCGAGAGCTGGAGCTGTCTGACATTATCGTAGAGCCGGCGCTGCCGGCGGATTTTGATGCCAACGGCGATGTTGATAGCTTTATGGCGCGTCTGCCGTCACTGGATGATGAGTTTGCTTCACGGGTCGCTAAAGCGCGCGATGAAGGTAAAGTCTTGCGTTATGTTGGCAATATCGAAGAGGATGGCACCTGCCGCGTGAAAATTGCCGCGGTAGACGGCAACGATCCGCTGTTTAAAGTGAAAAACGGCGAGAATGCGCTGGCGTTTTACAGCCACTATTATCAGCCACTGCCGCTGGTGCTGCGCGGTTATGGCGCGGGGAATGATGTCACCGCGGCTGGCGTTTTTGCCGACCTGCTGCGTACCCTGTCATGGAAGTTAGGAGTTTAAGATGGTCAAAGTATATGCCCCGGCTTCCAGTGCCAACATGAGCGTCGGGTTTGACGTGCTGGGCGCGGCGGTAACGCCGGTCGACGGCACGCTGCTGGGGGACAACGTCTCGGTTGAAGCGGCGGCGAGCTTTAGCCTGCAAAACGTGGGTCGCTTCGCCAGTAAACTGCCGACGGCTGCGCAGGAGAATATCGTCTATCAATGCTGGGAGCGTTTTTGCCAGGAGATTGGCAAACAGGTACCGGTGGCGATGACGCTGGAAAAAAACATGCCGATTGGTTCCGGCCTGGGCTCCAGCGCCTGTTCCGTGGTTGCCGCGCTGGTGGCGATGAATGAATTCTGCGGTAAGCCGCTCAATGAGAGCCGAATGCTGGCGCTGATGGGCGAGATGGAAGGGCGGATTTCCGGCAGCATTCACTATGATAACGTCGCCCCTTGCTATCTGGGCGGGATTCAGCTGATGCTTGAGGAAAATGGCATCATCAGCCAGCAGATACCGGCATTTGATGAATGGCTGTGGGTGCTGGCCTATCCGGGGATTAAAGTCTCAACTGCGGAAGCGCGGGCCATTCTCCCGGCGCAGTATCGCCGTCAGGACTGTATTGCCCACGGTCGCCATCTGGCGGGCTTTATTCACGCCTGCTATAGCCGTCAGCCTCAGCTGGCGGCGAAGTTGATGAAAGATGTCATTGCCGAACCGTATCGTACCAAACTACTGCCGGGCTTCAGCGAAGCGCGTCAGGCAGCAATGGAAATTGGCGCGCAGGCGTGCGGCATTTCCGGTTCCGGTCCAACGTTGTTTGCATTATGCGATAAACCGGAAACCGCGCAGCGCGTCGCCGACTGGCTGGCTACGCACTATCTGCAAAATAAGGAAGGCTTCGTTCATATTTGCCGGCTGGACACGGCGGGCGCTCGAGTAGTGGGATAACCAATGAAACTCTATAACTTAAAAGATCATAACGAACAGGTCAGCTTTGCGCAGGCCGTTACGCAGGGGCTTGGCAAGCATCAGGGGCTGTTCTTCCCGCACGATCTGCCGGAATTCAGCCTGACTGAAATCGACGAAATGCTGCAGCAGGACTTCGTGTCGCGTAGCGCAAAAATTTTGTCGGCATTTATCGGCGACGAGATCCCGCAGGAGGTTCTGCAAGAACGTATCGGCGCCGCCTTTACCTTCCCGGCACCGGTAAGTAAAGTGCAGGACGACGTCGGCTGCCTCGAACTGTTTCACGGTCCGACTCTGGCGTTTAAAGACTTCGGCGGCCGCTTTATGGCGCAAATGCTGACCCATATCGCAGGCGACAAACCGGTTACTATTCTGACGGCCACCTCGGGTGATACCGGCGCGGCGGTTGCGCATGCGTTCTATGGTCTGCCTAACGTCAAAGTCGTCATTCTCTATCCGCGCGGCAAAATCAGCCCGCTGCAGGAAAAGCTGTTCTGCACCCTGGGCGGCAACATTGAAACCGTAGCAATCGACGGTGACTTTGATGCCTGCCAGGCGCTGGTTAAGCAGGCATTTGATGATGAAGAGCTGAAAGCCGCGCTGGGTCTTAACTCGGCTAACTCAATCAATATCAGCCGCCTGCTGGCGCAGATTTGCTACTACTTTGAAGCCGTTGCTCAGCTGCCTCAGGAAGCCCGTAATCAGCTGGTTATCTCGGTACCCAGCGGTAACTTTGGCGATCTGACCGCCGGTCTGCTGGCTAAATCTCTGGGGCTGCCGATCAAGCGTTTTATCGCGGCGACTAACGCCAATGATACCGTGCCGCGCTTCCTGCAGGACGGTAACTGGTCGCCAAAAGCGACTCAGGCCACGCTGTCTAACGCGATGGACGTCAGCCAGCCGAACAACTGGCCGCGTGTGGAAGAGCTGTTCCGTCGTAAAATCTGGCGTCTGAACGAGCTGGGCTACGCGGCGGTGGATGATGAAACCACCAAAAAGACCATGCGTGAGCTGAAAGCCATCGGCTATACCTCTGAACCGCATGCGGCGATTGCCTATCGCGCGCTACGCGACCAGCTGCAGCCTGGCGAATATGGCCTGTTCCTCGGCACGGCGCATCCGGCGAAATTTAAAGAGAGCGTGGAAGAGATTCTGCAGGAGACGCTGCCGCTGCCGAAAGAGCTGGCCGATCGTGCCGATTTGCCGCTGCTGTCGCATGATCTGCCGGCTGATTTTGCCGCGCTGCGTAAGCTGATGATGGGTTAAGCCTGATTCAGCGCTCCCCTCCTGCATTATCCGCAGCAGGGGAGCGTGTTTTTACTGCTCGTGGCGTTTAAAGACCAGTTCTCCGTTATCCGAAGCCTCGGCGTCAAAGAAATAGCCTTCACTATCAAAGCGGGTCAACTGCTCAGGCTTCGTTAAGCGATTCTCAATGATATAACGACTCATCAAGCCGCGCGCTTTTTTAGCGTAGAAGCTGATCACTTTAAACTTGCCGTTTTTCTCATCAAGGAATACCGGCTTAATCAGCTGGCCCTCAAGCCGTTTGGCTTTCACCGACCTGAAGTATTCATCAGAGGCAAGGTTGACCACGATATCGTCGCCCTGGGCTTTCAGTGCCTGATTCAGCTTATCGGTGATGACGTCTCCCCAATAGTGATACAGGTCTTTACCCCTCGTATTCTCAAGCTTAATACCCATTTCCAGGCGATACGGCTGCATCAGATCCAGCGGGCGCAGAACGCCATACAGGCCGGACAGCATCCGCAGATGCTGCTGGGCAAAATCGAAATCAGCTTCGCTAAAGGTCTCTGCCTGCAGGCCGGTATAGACATCGCCCTTAAACGCCAGGATCGCCTGACGGGCATTGTCCGGGGTGAAGTCTGGCTGCCAGTCGTGGAAGCGGGTCGCGTTCAGATCGGCCAGCTTGTCGCTGATGCCCATCAGTTTAGCAATCTGTGGTGCCGACAGCTGGCGGGCAATGCCGATAAGCTCCTGAGAGTGTTCCAGCAGCTCTGGCTGAGTATAACGCGTCGTTGCCAGCGGACTTTGATAATCAAGCGTTTTGGCAGGTGAAATCAGAATGAGCATATCCAGTCCTTACGGGAAATTTTTGACGACTTTAGCAAAAAAACCTCAAGAGAGGATCGATAGCTGCGATTGCCGCGCTATTCGCGCGGCAGGTTATCCCAGGTTCCCGGTACCAGCTGTTGATGGATTTCAGGGTAGCGGGTGACGTCAAATTCCGGCCGCTGGCCCAGCTTGCGCTGCCGCAGGTAATCGCTGGCAATGATGCGCACCGTCGGCGACAGCAGCAGGATAGCCGTCAGGTTAGTTATCGCCATCAGCGCCATGATAATATCCGCCATCTGCCAGACTACCGGCAGGCTGACTACCGCTCCGGTGATGACCATGCACAGCGTCAGCAGACGCAGCAGCCAGATGTTGCGGAGGCTATCCATGCGCAGAAAGATGAGGTTATTTTCGGCATAGATATAGTTTGCGACGATCGAACTGAAGGCGAACAGCAGCACGATACAAGCGACAAAGCTGGCACCCCAGTCGCCGACAAGATTGTTCATCGAGTGCTGGATAGCCTGAATACCGTTTGCCACCCCTTCATTGCCGTCTCTTGGCGCCAGCATAATGATCACGGCGCTGGCGGTACAGATGACGATGGTATCAATAAAGACGCCGATCATTTGTACGATCCCCTGCGCTGCGGGATGAGGTGGCCAGGAGGCAGCGGCGGCGGCAGAATTTGGCGTCGAACCCATACCCGCTTCATTGGAGAACATCCCGCGCTGAAAGCCGCTGGTGAGCGCCTGGCTGATGGTATAGCCCACCGCGCCTGCAGCGGCCTCCTGCCAACCGAAAGCGCAGCGGAAAATAATTTCAAAAATCGTCGGCAGGGCGCTGATATGCCACAAGCCAATGACCAGGCTGGCCATCACCCACAGCAAAGCCATAGCCGGCACGAGCCACTGCATCAAGCGCGCTACGCCGCGAATACCGCGAATGATGACCAGTAGGGTCAGGGCCGCAAGCACGCCGCCGGTGATGACATCAGGTAAACGAAACGCATACTCCATGGCATGGGCAACGGAGTTGGCCTGGACGGTGTTAAAAATAACACCGTAGGCCAGCAGGAGAAGAATAGAGAACAGCACGCCCATCCAGCGCATGCCGAGCCCCCGGGCCATATACCAGGCCGGACCGCCGCGAAAGTGGCCGCGAGAGTCGCGCTCTTTATAAAGCTGCGCCAGAGAGCATTCGGCGAAGCTGCTGGCCATGCCGAGCAGCGCCGAGATCCACATCCAAAAAACGGCGCCCGGGCCGCCAGCGGCAATGGCCAGCGCAACCCCAGCCATATTGCCGCTGCCCACGCGCGCCGCCAGGCTCATGCACAGCGCCTGAAAAGACGTTAAGCCGCCGGGCTGCGGCTGAAGGCTTTTTTTCAGACTTTTGCTGAACTGGCGGATATAACGGAACTGAATATATTTTGTTCGCCAGGTAAACCAGACGCCAGCTCCCAGTAACAGGTAGATCATTACCGAGCCCCAAAGTATTTCATTGATAAACGACAGAAAATCAGGCATCAAGCATCCTCTTGCCCATATCGGCGCGCGAGTGTAAGCGCTACCAATCCAGTGACAATCCTTTAGTGTTCAGGTAATTAATTGGCCCAGTTTATCACACTCTGCGCTCATGCATTGTAGGCGGTTGCGCTGCCCCGGCAGCGTGTTATCATCTTGGCAGACCGGTTACATCCCCTTAACTGCTGTTTAAGAGAAACACTATCATGACGGATAAATTGACTTCTCTGCGTCAGTACACCACTGTCGTAGCTGATACCGGAGATATCGCGGCAATGAAGCTGTATCAGCCTCAGGACGCCACGACTAACCCTTCTTTGATTCTCGGCGCGGCTCAGATCCCTGAGTACCGTAAGCTGATTGATGACGCTGTTGCCTGGGCTCGCGGCCAGAGTAGCGATCGCGCGCAGCAGATTATCGATGCTTCCGATAAGCTGGCGGTGAACATTGGTCTCGAAATCCTTAAGCTGATCCCTGGCCGTATTTCCACCGAAGTTGATGCTCGTCTGTCCTATGACACCGATGCATCTATCGCCAAAGCTAAGCGCCTAATCAAGCTGTATAACGATGCCGGCATCAGTAACGATCGCATTCTGATCAAACTGGCTTCTACCTGGCAGGGCATTCGCGCCGCTGAGCAGCTGGAAAAAGAAGGCATCAACTGTAACCTGACTCTGCTGTTCTCCTTCGCTCAGGCGCGTGCTTGTGCGGAAGCGGGCGTATTCCTGATTTCTCCGTTTGTGGGCCGTATCCTCGACTGGTACAAAGCGAACACCGATAAGAAAGAATACGCGCCGGCAGAAGATCCGGGCGTGGTGTCCGTGAGCGAAATCTACGAATACTACAAACAGCACGGCTACGAAACTGTGGTTATGGGCGCAAGCTTCCGTAACCTTGGCGAGATCCTGGAACTGGCCGGCTGCGATCGCCTGACCATCGCTCCGGCCCTGCTGAAAGAGCTGGCTGAAAGCGAAGGCGCGGTTGAGCGTAAACTGTCTTTCAGCGGCGAAGTGAAAGCCCGTCCGGCTCGCATCACCGAATCCGAATTCCTGTGGCAGCACAATCAGGATCCGATGGCGGTAGACAAACTGGCGGAAGGTATCCGTAAGTTTGCGATCGACCAGGAAAAACTGGAAAAAATGATCGGCGATCTGCTGTAATCCCCCATGTGGCCGACGCCCGTCGGCCACATTAAACTGTCTGCCTTGCTCCCCTCGGTGTATTATTCTGGCTATTAATACTGTTTGAACGGAATAATCATGAACACCTTACGAATCGGCTTAGTTTCCATCTCCGATCGCGCCTCCAGCGGCGTCTATCAGGATAAAGGCATCCCGGCGCTCGAAGAGTGGCTGGCCCGTGCGCTATCCACGCCTTTCGAATTGCAAACCCGCTTGATCCCGGATGAACAGGTTATTATCGAGCAAACGCTGTGCGAACTGGTTGATGAAATGGGCTGTCATCTGGTCCTGACTACCGGTGGCACGGGCCCGGCTCGCCGTGACGTGACCCCGGATGCGACGCTGGCGATTGCCGATCGGGTGATGCCAGGCTTTGGCGAGCAAATGCGCCAGGTGAGCCTGCATTTTGTGCCGACGGCCATTCTTTCTCGCCAGGTTGGCGTTATTCGCAAGCAGGCGCTGATCCTTAACCTGCCCGGGCAGCCGAAAGCGATTGAAGAAACCCTGGAAGGCGTAAAAGATGCTGAGGGTAACGTGCTGGTGCACGGAGTTTTTGCAAGTGTACCGTATTGTGTACAGTTGCTTGAGGGGCCATATGTCGAAACAAACGGCAATGTTGTAGCAGCTTTTCGCCCTAAAAGCGCGAGACGTGAAACATTATCCTGAATTTAATGCATTCCTGAAATAACCTGCAACATCAGTGGTGTGTTGTTTTATTTACGATATAGTGTTTTTTACTTTACACACTGCGTAGAATCTCTTCACACCTCTGGATGATTGCTCGTTATGTCACACTATACCCGACCCCTGAACCGACAGGATTATAAAACCCTGACGCTTGCCGCGCTTGGCGGCGCGCTGGAGTTTTATGATTTCATCATCTTTGTTTTCTTTGCCGCCGTTGTCGGCGAGCTGTTTTTCCCGGCGGATATTCCTGAGTGGCTGCGACAGGTACAAACCTTCGGCATTTTTGCGGCAGGCTATTTAGCGCGTCCTCTTGGCGGCATCATTATGGCCCACTTTGGCGATCTGGTTGGTCGTAAGAAAATGTTTACTTTGAGCATTTTACTGATGGCGCTGCCTACGCTGGCGATTGGTCTGCTGCCTACCTACGCGTCGATGGGCATCGTGGCGCCGATTTTGCTGTTGCTGATGCGCATTCTTCAGGGCGCAGCAATTGGCGGCGAAGTTCCCGGCGCCTGGGTCTTCGTTGCCGAGCATGTACCGGAAAAAAGAATAGGTATCGCCTGCGGTACGCTGACTGCCGGTCTGACGGTGGGTATTTTACTCGGTTCGGTCGTCGCGACGCTGATTAATACGCACCTCACCCCTCAGGGTATCCACGATGGCGGCTGGCGTATCCCGTTCCTGTTAGGCGGCGCATTTGGCCTCGTCGCCATGTATCTGCGCCGTTGGCTTCAGGAGACGCCGATTTTCCTCGAAATGCAGCAGCGTAAGGCATTAGCGCAGGAGCTGCCGGTTAAAGCCGTCGCGCTGAAGCATCAGAAGGCGGTTGTGGTCTCAATGCTGCTGACCTGGCTGTTATCCGCAGGCGTGGTGGTGGTGATCCTCATGTCTCCGGTCTGGCTACAAAAACACTACGGCTTTGCTCCCGCCATCACCCTGCAGGCGAACAGCATCGCTACCATCATGCTCTGTATCGGCTGCCTGCTGGCAGGCCTGGCCGCCGATCGTTTTGGCGCCAGCCGCACGTTTATTGTCGGCAGCTTATTCCTCGCTGCGGCAAGCTGGGCTTTCTATCATCTTTCCGGTGATAGCCCGCAGCGCCTGTTCCTGCTCTACGGTACGGTGGGGTTATGCGTTGGCGTGGTCGGGGCGGTTCCGTATGTGATGGTGCGCGCGTTCCCGGCGGAGGTCCGATTTACCGGTATTTCGTTCTCTTATAACGTCTCTTACGCCATCTTTGGCGGCCTGACGCCGATTGCGGTGACCATGCTGATGGGCGTTTCGCCGATGGCGCCCGCGTGGTACGTGCTGGCACTGTCGTCTATGGGATTGGGGTTGGGGATCTGGCTGCGTCAGGGACTGGATCAGCAGGTTGCAGCGCCGAAAGCTGAACTGCAGCGTCTGCCTTAAATCAAGGTGACTCATGTCGCCGCTCGTGAACGAGCGGCGACAATGAATTAATGCTTTTCGCCGATTGGCAGAACGGTGCGGCCAAACTGCTCGTTCAGCACTTCACCCATCGCCAGATAGATGGCGCTGCCGCCGCAGACCAGACCCACCCAGCCAGCGATCTTCACAATGCCTTCGTTATCAGCCAGGTGGCCAATCGCCAGCAGAGCGAACAACACGGTCAGGCTGAGGAAAACAAACTGCAGCATACGTGCGGCTTTCAGAGTGCCAAAGAACATGAACAGGGTGAAAACGCCCCACAATCCAAGGTACATACCGAGGAAGTGTGCATCAGGCGCTTCAGCAAGGCCCATTTTCGGCATCAGAAGAATGGCAACCAGCGTCAGCCAAAAAGCGCCGTAAGACGTAAATGCGGTTAAGCCAAAAGTGTTGCCTTTTTTAAATTCCAACAGGCCGGCAAAAATCTGCGCAATGCCGCCATAAAAAATGCCCATCGCCAGGATAGCTACATCAAACGCGAACAGGCCGCTATTTGCCAGGTTAAGCAGAATAGTGGTCATGCCGAAGCCCATAAGGCCCAGCGGTGCCGGATTAGCCAACTTAGTGTTGCCCATAATTCCTCAAAATAATGATTAGAAAGGGAAGCATTCCCCGCCGTCTCTGCGTCGGGGCGCGGCATAATAATTAGGCGTTACGATACTGTCTATGATCTGGCGGGGTATTTTTCGCCAATTTCATTTTTTCCCTGATGAAGTCTGGTCATTTGCCTTAAACAGGCAATATGCAACACGGCTGGAATGGTCACCCGATATGCGCTGCCGCTCACGGCTTTTACCCCATTAAACGCGGCGCCGAGCGGTCCGCCAAGCCCTGCTCCGCGTACCAGCCCGTGGCCGATGACGCTCACCGCGGCGTGGGTGCGGAGGATCTTCGTCAGTCGGGTTTCAAGAAGATGCGAGACTCCCTGCGCTAACTTATTTGTCTGAAGCAGATGGGGAAGCAGCTCTTTCTGCTCTTTGACACGACACTCAACGGCACTAAAGAAGTCGGCTTTTTGCCGCTCATCCATCTTTTTCCAGCTATGCTCCAGAAAGTGTTCCAGGAGATGTTGTTCTATTTCCGGGGTAGAGGCTTGTTTATCGGTTTTGATTTTTAGTCTCTTGCAGACGTCCAGCAAAATTTCGCGATAGAACTTGCCATGACGACGCAGCGTGTTGGCGATGCTATCACCGCCAAAGTGCTGGAGTTCCCCGGCAATGAGCTGCCAGTTGCGGCGATAGCGCTCAGGGTGTCCTTCCATCGCCTGAAAGGTTTCATTACGCAATAGCGTACTTGAAAGCCGGGGTTTTCCATTCTCATTGTGAGTCAGAATTCGAGTGAATGTTTCCAGATGCTCTTCGCTGCAGCGATGCAGAAAAGAGAGGTCTTCATCATCCAGATAATTAATCTTCATAAGCGTTTTGATAATGTGAACCGGAATATTAATCGTCGCCGATAATTTTTAGCGAGGCCATATCGGAAGAGTTAATGGTGTGACCAGAAAAAGCGATTTTTTTAACGCAGCGTTTGTTGTCGTTGTCGCTATTAATATTAATCCAGCCGGTCGTTTCCCCTTCTTTTATAGTTGACGGGACGCTGAGGATTTGGCTGGTGCTGTTGCTGACTTTGAAGTACACCGTTGCGCCGGACAGCTGGACATCGCCGCGATCGGCAGTCAGCTGGATACGCTTAATTACCCTGCATATCGGTAGCTTCAGGGTGAGATCGTTAGTCTCATTTCGCGGCATGGCGACAACCCCTAAAATTTTATGATCGTTAGCGGACGCCGACGCGACTAACGTTGCGCTCAAAAATAATCCTGCTGATATATGAATCAGTGATTTCATGAGGATTTCCTGATTATTAGATGGGTTATTAGGACGACGCATTTTATCACTGGAACTTTATTGTATTTAGCACGTAATGATTGCGGATTATGTCAATTACGGTGTGAATGTATTTAGGTTTAATTATAATTTTAAATTATGTAATGGGCGTTTTTAGCGCGGCATTTCGCGCGTTTTCGGCTGTCGGGATGTACCCGGCGACGCGGTCAGAGTAAAAATTTTTTGTATCCCCCCCTTGATGAAGTCGCGGGTGACCCCATCTTGTAGTCAACCGCAGTGAATGAACCTGAAAAAAAAATGATGTCTGGGTAGTTGAAACCGCACGTTTCGCCCTTATTACAGGTTCACAACCACATGTTGACTGAATTTTTAGTGGAGACGTTTAGATGGGTAAAATTATTGGTATCGACCTGGGTACTACCAACTCTTGTGTAGCGATTATGGATGGCACTACTGCACGCGTGCTGGAGAACGCCGAAGGCGATCGCACCACGCCTTCTATCATTGCCTATACCCAGGATGGTGAAACTCTGGTTGGTCAGCCGGCTAAACGTCAGGCAGTGACAAACCCGCAAAACACCCTGTTTGCGATTAAACGCCTGATTGGCCGCCGCTTCCAGGACGAAGAAGTCCAGCGTGACGTTTCTATCATGCCGTACAAAATCGTGGCCGCAGATAACGGCGACGCATGGCTTGATGTGAAAGGCACCAAAACCGCACCGCCGCAGATCTCTGCTGAAGTGCTGAAGAAAATGAAGAAAACGGCTGAAGATTACCTGGGCGAACCGGTAACTGAAGCGGTAATCACCGTACCAGCTTACTTCAACGATGCTCAGCGTCAGGCAACCAAAGACGCCGGCCGTATCGCAGGTCTGGAAGTCAAACGTATCATCAACGAACCGACAGCCGCTGCGCTGGCTTACGGTCTGGATAAAGAAGTCGGCAACCGTACTATTGCGGTATACGACCTTGGTGGTGGTACTTTCGATATCTCCATTATCGAAATCGACGAAGTTGACGGTGAAAAAACCTTCGAAGTTCTGGCGACCAACGGTGATACTCACCTGGGCGGCGAAGACTTCGACACCCGTCTGATCAACTACCTCGTTGACGAGTTTAAGAAAGATCAGGGCATCGACCTGCGTAACGACCCGCTGGCGATGCAGCGCCTGAAAGAAGCCGCTGAGAAAGCGAAGATTGAACTCTCTTCTGCTCAGCAGACCGACGTGAATCTGCCGTACATCACCGCAGATGCCACCGGTCCGAAACACATGAACATTAAAGTGACCCGTGCGAAACTGGAAAGCCTGGTAGAAGATCTGGTTAACCGTTCCATCGAGCCGCTGAAAGTTGCTCTGCAGGATGCTGGCCTGTCCGTGTCTGACATCAACGACGTTATTCTCGTTGGCGGCCAGACTCGTATGCCAATGGTGCAGAAGAAAGTTGCTGAGTTCTTTGGTAAAGAGCCGCGTAAAGACGTTAACCCGGACGAAGCCGTGGCCATTGGCGCAGCTGTCCAGGGCGGTGTTCTGACCGGTGAAGTAAAAGACGTACTGCTGCTGGACGTTACCCCGCTTTCTCTGGGTATCGAAACCATGGGCGGCGTGATGACTGCGCTGATCAACAAGAACACCACTATCCCAACTAAGCACAGCCAGGTGTTCTCTACTGCGGAAGACAACCAGTCTGCGGTAACCATCCATGTGCTGCAGGGTGAACGTAAACGCGCATCTGATAACAAATCTCTGGGTCAGTTCAACCTGGATGGGATTAACCCGGCGCCGCGCGGCATGCCGCAAATCGAAGTCACCTTCGATATTGATGCCGACGGTATCCTGCACGTTTCCGCGAAAGACAAAAACAGCGGTAAAGAGCAGAAGATCACCATCAAAGCCTCTTCTGGCCTGAACGAAGAAGAGATCCAGAAAATGGTTCGTGAAGCAGAAGCTAACGCGGAATCTGACCGTAAGTTTGAAGAACTGGTTCAGACCCGTAACCAGGGTGACCATCTGCTGCACAGCACCCGTAAGCAGGTTGAAGAAGCGGGCGATAAACTGCCGGCTGACGATAAAACAGCTATCGAGTCTGCATTGACCGCGCTGGAAACTTCCCTGAAAGGTGAAGATAAAGCCGATATTGAAGCGAAAATGCAGGCGCTGGCCCAGGCTTCCCAGAAGCTGATGGAAATCGCTCAGCAGCAGCACGCACAGCAGCAGGCTGGCGGCGCTGACGCTTCCGAGAGCAACGCGAAGGACGACGATGTTGTTGACGCTGAGTTCGAAGAAGTGAAAGACAAAAAATAATCGCCCTTTGAACGGGTAAAACACTGGCACGGGCGAAGAGGTTTCCTCTCCGCCCGTGCACGCATGTTAAGGGGCTGAAAAACACCAATGGCAAAGCAAGACTATTACGAGATTTTAGGCGTTTCCAAAACAGCGGAAGAGCGTGAAATCAAAAAGGCGTACAAGCGCCTGGCCATGAAGTATCACCCGGACCGCAACCAGGGCGATAAAGAGGCAGAATCAAAGTTCAAAGAAATCAAAGAAGCGTATGAAATCCTGACTGATGCCCAGAAGCGTGCAGCTTACGATCAGTACGGCCATGCTGCGTTTGAGCAGGGCGGTATGGGGGGCGGCGGCGGTTTTGGCGGCGGCGCGGATTTCAGCGATATCTTTGGCGATGTTTTCGGCGATATTTTCGGCGGCGGACGCGGTCGTCAGCGCGCATCGCGCGGTTCGGACCTGCGCTATAACATGGATCTTACGCTCGAAGAAGCCGTTCGCGGCGTAACGAAAGAGATCCGTATCCCGACTCTGGAAGAGTGCGACGTATGTCATGGCAGCGGCGCCAAAGCGGGCAGCCAGCCGCAGACCTGTCCGACCTGCCACGGGGCAGGCCAGGTTCAGATGCGACAGGGCTTCTTCGCCGTTCAGCAGACCTGTCCGCACTGTCAGGGACGCGGTACGCTGATCAAAGATCCGTGCAATAAATGTCACGGTCATGGCCGCGTCGAGAAAACGAAAACGCTGTCGGTTAAAATCCCGGCGGGCGTTGATACCGGCGACCGTATTCGTCTGGCAGGTGAAGGTGAAGCCGGCGAGCATGGCGCACCGGCAGGCGATCTGTATGTTCAGGTTCAGGTTAAGCAGCACGCCATTTTCGAGCGTGAAGGAAATAATCTGTACTGTGAAGTACCGATCAACTTCACTATGGCTGCTCTCGGCGGTGAAATCGAAGTCCCGACGCTGGACGGTCGTGTAAATCTTAAAATACCGGGCGAGACGCAGACCGGTAAGCTGTTCCGGATGCGCGGTAAAGGCGTGAAGTCCGTTCGCGGCGGCGCGCAGGGCGATCTGCTGTGCCGCGTGGTCGTCGAAACGCCGGTTGGCCTGAACGATAAACAAAAGCAGCTGCTGAAAGATCTGCAGGAAAGCTTTGGTGGCCCAACGGGTGAAAAGAATAGCCCGCGCTCCAAAAGTTTCTTCGATGGCGTGAAGAAATTTTTCGATGATTTGACCCGCTAATTGCATTTCATTTTCAGTCTTCCACTAAGCCTGGGCCTTCGCGCTCAGGCTTTTTTCTATCCACAGCCCCTATCTTTTTAATTAACCTATTATTTATAAGGGCTAAGAATTGATTTATTTTGAGTATTATCTATATTGCTTTTTTCGTTTTTAGAGGCTGACAGCGGATGGGATCGAAAGGTGCCAACAAGGATTTTGATTACAATTTAATCAAGACCCTTGACGCTGTTATTTCAGCTGGAAATGCTGCCAAAGCAGCAAAAAAACTTGGTATCACTCCGGCGGCGGTCTCGTTGGCGCTTCGCCGTTTACAGAGCTATTATCAGGAAGAGTTGTTTATCCGTGGTAAAGATGGCCTGTTACCCACCGCTAAAGCGATAGAGATCCATCAAAATTTCCGTCAGGTTATGGAACTGATAAATAGTACCTTTATTCCCGAGCATAAAGGGAGTCGTGATGCCCGGCTGACTATTTTAGGCGGTGATATCGTTGAGGCTTACTATCTCTCACAGCTTTATGCCGGAGATATCTTTGAACGGGTATTACTCAACCATTATTCATCAAGAAATCTCTCTCGTGAGATGATGACGGAGCTACTGCTTACAGCAGAATGTGATGTTCTGATTGGTACCGAGCCGTTGAACGTCCCCGGGATTGATAATCAACTGATCGATAGCTTCAAAAGCTTTGTCTGCATTTTTGCCAGTAATCATATCTTAAGTACCTTGCCTCATCTTTCATTACATCATTTCTATTCCTCCCGTCATGCGATGTATCAGCCGGGCATGCACTCCCCGATGATTATTAATGATAAGGGTCTTTTTAAAGATGATCTTTATTATAAAGGGTCACGTATTATTGGCTATCGTAGCGACTCCCTCAATGGCCTGATGAGTATGATTGAACGTACTTCATTAATAGCCCTGATGCCGTTGAAATTGGCGCTATTCTATAAAAATCAGCGTAAATATGATATTAAGTTTGTGCAACCGCCACCGGAACTCACTTTTAAATCTATACAGATTTATGCATCATGGAACAGAAACAGTAAAAATATATCAGTGATAAATGAAATTGTTTCCATGTTACACACTCTGTCATCATTTCGTCGCTGAGGAGTATCACTTCAAACGATATAGTTAATATGGTTTGGTTTGATGCTCTTTGATTACTGGTAAATAGCTAACCTATTTACACTTATTGGGTACCATTTTGTACGCCTTCATCAAGGAGTGTTCTATGTCTATTCCAAATCATTTGGCGACAACGGAAGTCGTTTTGCTGGAAGTCGAAATTTTTATCACCATTATTGCTATCGGAGCCTGGGGCGGGTTTGTTAGCTACCTTATCCGGCGTGATAAGCAAGAAGGTGATGATCATTCCCATAAGGGCATCATGCACTGTTTAACCCAGGTTGTGATTTCCTGTTTTACTAGTTTTTTGCTCAGCGCCGTGGCGATTGAAAAAGAGCTTAGTTTTAATATGGTGTTGCTCGCCGCGGGTCTTGGCGGGGTATTTGCAGGGCCGATTTTGAAAATTCTTGGCGAGAAGATTAAAAAGGCTCTGGAAAATGCAAAAATTCATTAAGTGATGTCCAGTCTATATTTATGCTAATAAAAGTCTCGTCCCTGAGTCTTTTATTAGCTGTATTGCTACGATGATCTCAGGTGATTCTGGCCTTCATCCAGCCATAAATAAACTCTTCATTACCTTTGTTTTTTTCTGTGATATCCAGATAGTAGGCTCCCTGGCTGCAGTTGAGCGCTTTTATCAGCACTTCTTCACCCTGTTTGCCCCTTAAGGTCAGAAAGTGATTGAGAGCGGAGAGGGTCCGAGGGCCAATCTTGCCATCGGTTTTGATATCCTGGTAACTTTTTTCTTCCCGGTTTAGCGCGTTGAGCCAGCGCTGTAGCCAGACGCAAGGATAGTGGGGGCCAATATTGACTGCGGCATCGCAGAGTTCGAAAGAAATGGGCCAGGATATAGTTGAGATCTGCTCAAATCCGGGTTTGATCCAGTAATCCTCTTCGAGGATAGAAAATGCTTCAGCTCGCGTCAGGTTGATCATCTCTCCTGTATAACCATGAGCTCGGGCCGTTGCCTCAGTGATCCCCCAGTTGGTGGCTCCACCTTTATCTTTAGGATTGTTGGTATAGCCGCCTTCCATTACTAAAATACCATCAATAATCGGGTTCATTTTTCATTTCCTTGAATTAATGAATGTGCAGGTACATCACCGTACCGAGGGTCACAGAAAACACGGTGGTTAATGCTGCCAGCGTCTTTCTGAACACCTGTCGTTTTGTTCCTTTCTTTTCGCTCTCCATGGCTTTAATAGGAATCTCTTTATTAACCTGAATGCCCTGTCTTGGGATGGTGATAAACAGGTCATTTATCCCAAGGGACTTCAGATCTCTTCTGATTAAGTAGAGTATTTGCGTTAAATTTGCGTCATTCACAAAGTGACTACGGCTTCCCCATAATTCTGAAGTTATTTTTTGCCGTTCAATAATATCCATATTTGCATTTTCGATGATGAAGCTCAGGCACTTCGCCCTCATTGCCGTCATTTTAATGACCTGTGAGTTTGAGGTGGTTCTCAGCTCATACTTTCCTTCGTTGTAAACGCAATTATCATTGATGAGATAAGTTTTCATGTTGTCGTCCTTTAGATATATAGATCCTGATTGCGTGGGTTCAATATATTGTACGAGAATTGGCTTAATCTATTACTTGTCATTCGTATTATTCTAATGTCATTTGATGATGAGAGCTTAATCACATAATCTCATGTAAAGTAAATGATATTTAACCCACTGATAAATGAGATTTAATGTGCTGCTGATGTTTTCGCCATGATTTTGCTGAGATACGTATATCCGCTGATGATTTAAGAATTACCGCCATCATTTTTCTCGCATAAAATAGCGTGAATGAGATGTTGAAAACATGATGTTATGTGATTAGCCATTGTCTCGTAAGCATTGAATTATTGGTCCGGCAGAACGAACTGCGACAATTTTTCAAGCTTAAAAGGAAATTAATAATGGCTACTAGCAAACTGATTCAGGGCGATACGCTGACCGAAACCAGCAACGCCGCAGACGGCTTTAACCCAGCGAAAGAAGTCAGCGCATACAGCTATACTTCTGCTCGCGTCGCGAAGCCTGTATATAACCAGTACAAGTCTTCCACGGCTAAGCCCAAAGTATTCGGCTACTACACCGACTGGTCCCAGTATGATGGTCGCCTGCAGGGAGACGATTCGAAAGATAACCGCGGTCGCGGTTACGATCTGACCAACGTCGCGCCTACCGCTTACGACAAAATCATCGTCGGTTTCGTCGGCGTCACCGGCTTCCATAAAGTGGATGGGATGTACCGCGATGTGGTTGCCGAAGGCGCTGAGCAGTGCGGAAAAGTCAAATATGAGCCGACCTTCCTCGACCCGTGGGGCGATTTCCAGTCCTACGTTAACGTTGGCCACTCCGTCAGCGGCTGGGACGTCGATCCGAAAACCGTCACTCAGGCGAATGCCAAAGGTCTGCTCGGCGGCCTGCGCGATCTGCAGGCTAAAGCGAAGCAGCAGGGTCACGATCTGGTGCTGTCCATGAGCATCGGCGGCTGGACCATGAGTAACGGCTTCCACGAAACTGCAGCTTCTGATTCCGCCCGTAAAACCTTCGCGAAAGGCGTGGTAAAACTGTTCAAACAGTTCCCGATGTTCAGCGAAGTGGATATCGACTGGGAATACCCGAACGCGGAAGGCGCGGGCAACCCTTACGGCCCGGAAGACGGCGAAAACTATGCGCTGCTGATCGGCGAGCTGCGTAAGCAGCTGGATTCCGCCGGTCTGAGCAACGTCAAAATCTCCATTGCCAGCTCCGCGGTAGTGAAGACCTTCGATTACTCCAACGTGAAAGCGCTGCTGCAGGCCGGTCTGTACGGCATCAACGTGATGACCTATGACTTCTTCGGTACGCCGTGGGCGGAAACCCTGACCCATCACACCAACCTGAACGCGCTGGAAGAAGGCAGCTGGGCGGTCAATACCATCGTCGACCATCTGCTGGCCGAAGGTTTCCCGGCAGACCGCATTAACATTGGCTATGCCGGTTATACCCGCAATGGCCGCAGCGTTGAGCTGGAATCTCTGTCTCCGCTGAAAGGCTCCTATAACCCGGGTACCGGTACCACCACCGGTACCTTCGAATCCGGTACCACCGAATGGTATGACGTTATTTATAACTACCTGGACCTGGAAAACCAGAAAGGCCGCAACGGTTTCAACGTCTATACCGACCAGGTGGCCAATGCGGATTACCTCTACAACCCGGAAAGCAAACTGTTCATGTCTCTGGACACGCCGCGTTCTGTTAAAGCCAAGGGCGAGTACGCCGCGAAGCTGGGGCTCGGGGGAATGTTCACCTGGACTATCGACCAGGACAACGGCGTGCTGGTGAACGCCGCGCGTGAAGGTCTGGGCTATGAAATAGCTTCTGAAGTTATCGATATGGAGCCGTTCTATTTCGAAGGCATCAACGTCGATCCGGCAGATGAACAGGATGACGATAGCGTTCAGCCTGAACCGGCGATCAACCACGCGCCGAAGGCTGCCATTGAACTGCGCGTTGTGGGCGGTTCTACCGTACAGCTCTCTGGTGAAGGTTCCTCTGATGAAGATAAAGACGAGATTACCTGGAGCTGGGGCGTTCCTTCTGAAATCAGCGTGGCAGACAAGACCAGTGCCGTCATCGAGTTCGTCGTTCCGGAAGTGACCGTTAACACCAACTTCCAGTTCACCCTGTTCGTTCGTGATGCCTGGGGCGAGCCTTCTTCCCAGCAGCGTTATGTGCTGGTTGCCGTTCCGTCGGCGTCTCAGGTGCAGCCTGAGCCTGAAGAGGACGATACCGTGGTTCCGGTAGAGCCTGTCGAACCGGAAGAAGACACCACACCTGCGGAAGATGACACTTCCACGGATGACGCGACGACGCCTTACCCGCTGTGGGATGCCAGCACCATTTATGGCGGCAACTGGGGCACCTTTGAAACCGTCAGCTGGAAAGGCCATAACTACCAGGTGAAATGGTGGTCTCTGGGCGACCAGCCGGATCTGAACTGCGCTGCGGGCCAGGCATGGACTGACCTTGGTGCTTACTGATCCTTTTCGTTAAGCGAAAAATAGTGGGCTAAAAAATGCAAGCCCCGGTTTACCGGGGCTTTTTTCCACCAGGGAATGAGGAATTTTGTCAATGACGGTCTCGATTAAAAACAGCCAGATCGATGTGAACAGCTGGTATCAAAAAATCACCTTAACCATCACCAATGAAAATAACAGCGCCGTGGATATCAATCATGCGGCCATTGGTTTTACCGGGTCCGGACATCAGGATCCGTGGGGCAATTTTGGCGGTACGCTTAAAGGGAATATGCCCCTCACCTTAAGCGGTAAAGCGCAGGGAACCCTCGACGTCAATGAAATCATTATTAATAACAGCCAACCGCTGCTACTGCAGCCCGGTGAAAGCGGCACGTTATTCTTCAGCTTTGCCGCCACTCAGGTGCCGGTCAAAATCTCAACTTTTAGCTTAACCCTGGCCTCATCTGCGCAAGATGATAGCGCTGATGAATCTGCGGAAGAAGGGCTGCCGGAACCTGAAGCCCCCGTCGATGATCAAACTGATGATGTCGCGCCTGAACCGGAAGAGATTATCCCTGACGATGAGGGTACGGATGAGATGGCTCCTGAGCCTGAAGAGCAGGACGATGATGCGGTTGTGGAAGGAGAGGGAATGACTGTTGTCGCAAGCCCGCTGAGCACGACCAGCTGGTATCAACGGGTGACTCTGACGCTGACCAACCTCTATGCCCAGGCTATCGACCTTAACCAACTTAAGCTGCAGTTTACCGCCAGCGCGCATCCCGATCCTTACAGCGCGTTCAGCGGATCTTTGCTCGGCAACAAGCCCGTAACGTTGGGCAGCGACGGCGGTTGGCCAATCGAAAAGAACACGATTACGATAAATAATGATGGGCAATTCTGGCTAAAGGGCGGCGCAAGCGCTGAGCTGCAGTTCTATCTTTCCGCTACCCAAACTCCGGTCACTATGAGCGGCTTAACGGCAATCCTCGCGCACGACCCAGGCCGTCAGGGCAAGATCAATATTCAGTTCCCTTCGTTAAAACAAAACACCACCCTGAAGCCGACGATCGACCTGTTCTATCCGGATGCGACTTCACGACGCTTTGCAGGCGAGTGGGGAGAGACGCTGACCATCAGCGATCTTAGCGCGGGTGAGTACACGATCGCTGTGCTGGAGCTGAGTAATGATGATATGCGGATCGTACCCGTTGAATCGACGTTCAGGCTGAAGCTGGCTGGCGGATCTGACTGCCAGACCTGTCAGGTCGCGTATCAGGCGCCGGTACAGTTTGCTTCAGTACGCCTTATCGTCGATGCCCCTGAGTTTGCCGGCGCGGAAATGGTGGTTGAGCTGTGGTCGGAATCTGGGGTATGCGAAAGAACCCTGACGATGCCCGTCAACCAAATACAGCTGGTGGATCGGCTTATCGCCGGTCACTGCTACGAGATTGGCTTACAGCCGACGGTAATCAATAACCAGATGATTAGCCATCCCGCCAGACCGACGATTTTTACCCCTGAGCAGGGCCAGGTGAAAGAGGTGAGCATCGGCTTCCAGCAGACCGGGGTTGATAGTCATGATTTTGTCGAAGTTCAGGTGACGATACTAGGTTTACCTGAGGGCGTATCGCCTCAGCGCTATCGGTTCTGCTGCGGGCAATATCAATATACCGTGATGCTGGAGAGCGATGCCCGTCTGCAAACGCTGGCGATGCATCTGGCTCCCGGACAGTATAGCGTTGAGACTCCCGATGTTTACGTCGCCGGTACACCGTGGCGCTGTGAACAGGATGCGCCGCTGCGGCTGCTGAAAAGCGTCAATCATATTACGCTCGAGTTTGTGCAGGGCGTTCCACTGCAGGTTAAAGGCTGGCCGGACTATCTTGCCCACGGCGGGGTGACGGTGAATGCCGCGGATACCGTATCGCTATATCGCGACGTCCCTTTTAGCGCCCTGTTTAAATATGATGGTTTTGACGGCGGCGGCGACCCGATACCGGCGGCGGAAGTGGATAAAAACGGTGACGGCTTCCTTGATTATGACTCGCTGCCGATTCACAAAACCGTTCCGCTGGTGCGTGAGATTGAAAAAGAGGCGGAACGCTCCGTGATGCCGGTCATGGTGGTTTATACCGCTAACGCCAGCGGCGGCAGCGCGCTCTCGGATCTTCAGGACGGACAGCGGTTACGTAACCACTTTGGTAACTTCATCACCCAGTGTCTTGCGGCGCAGTCCTGGAAGGACGACCAGCACGCCGTTCCCGCCACCTTTGGGCTGAATCCGGATTTCCTTGGCGCGATACAGCAGGAGCCGTACGGCTATACCGCGGTACGTAAAGCGAATAGCGTACAGGTTAACGTTCAACTGGCGGCGGCGATTAACGCTTTGCCTGCTCTTCCGGGATTCAGCGCGCCGCTGTTGCCGACGTTTTCTAACGATCTTTATGGTTATGTCCAGGCGATTAACTATATTGTGCGCCAGTTTGCGCCGGACGTGGCCTTCGGCTGGCAGACCAACGTCTGGGCGACGGGAACGGCAGACTGGGTACTCAGAGCAAATGCCGATCCTGTTGCCCAGGGGACAGAGATAGCCAGCTTTATCAATGAGCTGGGAGTGTATAGCGGTGAGTATGCGCCAGATTTTATCGCCTTTGATAAATTTGAACGCGATTGCTTTAGCCCGGATGCATTAGCGCACTATGGCTGGAACGCGACCTGCTGGTTTAATTATTTAGGGATGGTAAAACAAGCGGCTAAAGACCTGCATAAACCGGCTATGCTATGGCAAATCCCGGGGGGCCATATGCCAACCGTAGACGAAGGCAACAGTAAAATTGCCGCCGCGCACTACGCGTCGGGTGGAAGCTTCTTTATGGGCGATGTGCGTATTGGCAGCGATCTCAATACCATCGCTTCGGATCTGTTAAATACGACGGTGAATAGCGCTACTTATGGCGTAGCGACAGTCGGTGACTTTTTACGCCAGGATAATGGCTACGACTGGGGGCAGATGCAGGCGTTAAATCTCCCTGACTATAACGTTTTCTCGGTACTTTGGGGCGGAGGCTCAACGGTAAGTATTACGACGATTCACTCTAACGGTGAAGATGGCGGTTGGCTGGCAGAAAAAATGGTGGAATATTACTCAGCGCCAAAATATTTTAGCTAATCTCTTTTCTTCCTCTGTTATGTAGTGAAAGAACATCGTCTTGCTCATAGTGATTCAGAAAGTTTAATATTCTGAATCACTATTTTTTATGAGGTTTTTTATTTTGCGAAAAATAGTTTCATTTGTAATTTTATTTTCCTGTTAATATTATGTTTTGAGAGTTAATAGAGCTTGTTGATATTCTTATTAAGAATTTACTCATCGTGCTAAGTATTGCGTATTTGTGCGGGTTTGGTACAGATATACTACCAGGTGGTTTTATTTATAATTAATTGAAGACACCTTTCATTAAGTATATGTTGGGTTGACCTATGATTATGGTTTTTAATGAAAAAATGAAAGTTGATGTTGCTGAAAACGATAATGAGAATACCTTACACTCATATTTATTTTCCCAGCAGGCTAAACCTTATGCAGCGCTTGATGCGCTCTTCTCCGCATTATGGTCTTTTGGAAAGCCTTTTAATTTAAATCCTGGCGATGAGTTTTTACTGAATTCTTCCGGAGAAAGTAAAATAGTTCTTCTGCAGTCCGGAATTTTTTCATTTTGCCGCTGCGGCAGCGGACTTCATGTATGTTCCGCTTTTGCGCCCTCTATTGTCGGATTAGTTGACAGCTACGGGGTGACCTACGATGTTCCGACCCGACCGGAGCACTTTCTGGTGGCCGAAACCGAGTGCAGTGGACGTGCGGTTTCTTTGCCCGACTTTATTAAGACCGTCGATGAGTGCGATCTGTGGCACGATGTCGCACGAATACTTGCCTATCGTCTGATGGTGATGAGCGTACGGGATCGGGAGCTGGTTGGTGTGGATTCTTATCTGAAGGTGCGCGCATTATTAATCGAGCTTTGGGCTTATGCCAGCGAATACCGACAAAGTATTAACGTCCTTAACTTTATTCAAAGACGAACGGGCATATCCCGTAGCCGTACGATGAAACTCCTCTCTGAACTTAAGAAAGGGGGTTACATTAGTATTGATGGCGGTCGTTTATTAGACATGAAGAAATTACCGACAGCCTATTAATGATGTTGCATAAAAGGTGTTTTTTTACATCAATTAAACACCTTTTAAAAAATATTACGAACGGTTGCCTTTCGTGCATTCACGTATTAATTAAAAAGTCAATAGTCCTGATGGCATAGGGTATGCCTCACGTCTATAGCTCTTTTAAAACATGGGGTTATCTGTAGTCCTATAAAAACAGCAGGTGATGATTGCAACTGTTTATACCTTTTATAATAATTAACTAATGTCAGAGTGTTTATTTGAGTGAGGCGATTACTGGTCAGTAAGTTATCTCATATTAATGACGTGAGTGTCTTCCTGTAGCATATAAAACCAGGGGTCGTCAGGCTGGCCTGAGCGAAAGCCCTTGTCCACCAATGTCTGATATTTATCAAACTATAACACTGGGTTTTTATTAAATTTAAAAGGGATTATATGAAAAAGCATCTATTAGCCATGATGGTGACTGCTATTTCTGCAGGCGGCATGATGACTTCCGCTTTTGCGGATACGGCGACCGTTTCTGGTGGCACTGTTAATTTTGTTGGCCAGGTTGTTAATGCCGCCTGTTCTGTTTCTGCTGACTCCGTTGATCAAACGGTCACCTTAAGCCAGGTTCGTGCCAGCAAATTAACGGCCGCCGGCATGGTTGCGAATCAAAAAGAAGATTTCTCGATCAAACTGGAAGATTGCGATACCACGGTAAGCCAGGAAGCCGCAGTTATTTTTAACGGTCAGCAGGACGGTACGCTGGCCGGCTCCCTTGCCAACACCGCAGGTGCTGGTGCGGCTACCAACGTCGCTCTGCAGCTGTATGGTCCGGACGGCCAGCCGCTCAATATTGGCGATACTTCTGGCACCGTAACTTTAATTGATGGTGAAAACGTGGTTCCGCTGAGCGTCGATTATATCGCCACCGGCGCTGTAGTTGCCGGTAACGTCTCTGCTACCGCTACCTTTAGTATGGTGTACTCCTGATTTCTTTTCAGGTATTCCTCCGTGCATCTTGCACGGAGGAAACGCTATTTGTGTTGCGCCCAAAATCGTTTATTTACTTAGAAAATGCTTAAAAGAACAATTCAATTTCTATCGCTGTTGCTGGCTATCGCTGGAATAATAAACCAGGCGCACGCGGGCGGTATCGCTCTGGGATCAACCCGCGTTATCTATCCGCAGGGAAGCAAGCAGGTCTCTCTGCCGGTTATTAACTCCTCGGAGAACAACGTTTTCCTGATTCAGTCCTGGGTTGCCAATGCCGATGGTAGCCGGAGCGCTGATTTTATTATTACCCCGCCGCTGTTCGTGATTCAGCCGAAAAAAGAGAACACCTTGCGAATTATGTACATCGGTCCGTCTTTGCCCACCGACCGGGAAAGCGTGTTTTATCTCAATAGCAAAGCGATCCCCTCGGTCGATAAAACCAGACTGGCGAATAATTCATTGCAAATTGCGACTCAAAGCGTCATTAAACTTTTTATTCGTCCTGCGGATTTGCCCGTTCCTTCCACAAATGCGCCCGCGATGCTGCGCTGCCATAGCCAAAACGGTCGATTAATCGTTACCAATCCGTCGCCCTACTATGTCTCTCTGGTTGAAATACATGCTGGAAGCCGAAAACTGCCGAATGCCATGGTCGCGCCGAAAAGCGAGCTGACGTTGCAGAGCAGTGAAAGCCGGGTAACCTTCCAGACCGTCAATGATTTTGGTGCGACCACGCCTGTACAAACCTGCCAGAGCCAATCTTAGCGTGCAGAAAATGGCTGCTATAAAGCGTCAATCGCCGTCTGTCAGTAAACCGGTGCTGATGACCCTGACTTTAGTCAGCGTGTTAACGCTGCCGAAGAGCTGGGCGGATAACTATTTTAATCCCGCGTTTTTATCGGACGATCCGTCAAAGATCGCCGATCTTTCACGTTTTGAAGGCAACGGCCAGGCGCCTGGCGTCTATCGGGTCGACGTCTATCTGAATGGCGCCTTTCTTGCCACCCGCGATATGACCTTCTACGAAGCGAAACCCTCCGCCAGGACGCCAGCCGCAGATGACTCCGGGCTAAGCGCTTGTCTGACGCCTGATATGCTCAAAGAGATGAAGGTGAACGTTGAGGCCTTTCCGGGGTTGTTAAAGCCCTCTTCTCAAGGGTGCGTGGATATTGCCGCCGCCATTCCTGCGGCCTTCGCGCGCTTTGATTTCACCCAGCAGCGCCTGAATATCAGTATTCCCCAGGCGGCGATGAAGAACAGCGCCAGGGGCTATATTGCACCTGAATACTGGGATGAAGGGATCAACGCGCTATTGCTTAATTACACGTTTACCGGTGCGAATAGCCGCGATCGCAGCGAGGGCGGCGTTGATGCCCATACCCTGTTTCTCGGCCTCAACAGCGGCCTGAACCTCGGCGCCTGGCGCTTGCGTAACTATTCCACCTGGAACGATAACAGCGGCGGCGAGAGCAATAAAAGCGACTGGCAGCATATCAGCACGTATGTAGAGCGCGATCTGCGCGCTCTGAAAAGCGAACTGACCGCAGGAGATAGCTATACGCCTTCCGCGATCTTCGACAGTTTGCCCTTTCGCGGCATTCAGCTGGCTTCCGATGACAACATGCTGCCTGACAGTATGAAAGGCTTCGCACCGACCATCCACGGTATCGCTAAAAGCAATGCCCAGGTGACCATTCGGCAGAATGGCTACACCATCGACCAGCGCTACGTCTCTCCCGGCGCATTTACCATTGACGACCTTTACTCCACGGCCAGCAGCGGTGATTTGAGCGTTGAGATAAAAGAGTCCGATGGCAGCATCACTCGCTATAGCGTGCCGTATTCCGCTGTGCCAATTCTGCAACGTGAAGGGCGGTTGAAATACGCGGCCACGGCGGCGAGCTATCGCGGCGACAGCAGCCAGAAAGAGGACGTTAAGTTTGGCCAGGCGACGCTGATATGGGGCCTGCCGCACGGCTTTACCGTTTACGGCGGGACGCAGTTTGCCGATCATTATCGCGCGCTGGCGTTAGGTACGGGAGCCAATCTGGGCGACTGGGGGGCGATTTCCGTCGACCTGACCCAGGCGCGCAGCACCCTGGCTGATGATAGCGAGCATCAGGGGCAATCCACGCGTTTTCTTTACGCTAAATCGCTGAATAGTCTGGGAACTAACTTTCAGCTGCTCGGCTATCGCTACTCAACATCGGGTTTTTATACCCTCGACGAGACGGCGTGGAAGCGCATGTCTGGCTATAACGGTCCAACCGACGAAAACGAAGACCAGCGTAGCTGGAGCGATTACTACAACCTCTATTACACCAAACGCGGCAAGATTCAGCTGAATATCTCGCAGCAGCTTGGGCGTTTTGGTTCGCTTTATGTAACCGGTAGTCAGCAGAGCTACTGGCATACCGGTGAGAAGAACACGCTGCTGCAAGTGGGCTATAGCGATACCCTGGCGGGCGTGTCATGGAGCCTGTCTTATAACCAAAGCCGTGCCCCGGGAGAGGACAAGAGCGACCAGCTTATTGCCCTGAATCTCTCGCTGCCGCTCAGCCAGTGGCTACATCACAGCGATGATATCACCCACAAGCATCACAATATCTACGCCACGTTCAGCACCAGTACCGATCGGCACGGCGGCGTCAGCCAAAATGCCGGAATAAGCGGTACCGCGCTGGCGCAAAACAATCTCAGCTATAGCGTACAGCAGGGTTATCAAAATCATGGCGTTGGCAAAAGCGGCGCCGCCAGCCTCGAATATGATGGCGCCGAAGGCAATGTCAACGTGGGCTATAACACCAGCAATAACGGCGATTATCAGCAGATAAATTACGGGCTGAGCGGCGGCATAGTGGCGCATGCGCACGGCTTAACGCTGAGCCAGCCGCTGGGCGAGACCAACGTGCTGATCGCCGCTCCGGGAGCAGGCAATGTCAATATTGATGACGAGCCGGGCATTCATACCGATCGCCGGGGCTATGCGGTGGTGCCTTACGCCACGACCTATCGCCAAAATCGCATGGCGCTGGATGTGAACTCGATGGCGGATGACGTGGATATCGACGATGCCGTCGTGAACGTCGTGCCTACGCAGGGCGCGCTGGTACTGGCCAGCTTTAAAGCGCGCGTCGGCGAACGTGCGCTCCTGACGCTGCTGCATGACGGGCAGCCGGTACCGTTCGGCGCGACCGCCTCGACCGATGCGTCAGCGGAGGAGGCGATCGTCGGCGATGGCGGCGAAGTTTACCTGGCCGGTCTGAGCCCTCAGGGGACGCTTAAGGTGCAGTGGGGCCGGGGAGCTTCCCGCCAGTGTCTGGTGCATTATCAACTTCCCGCAACCCGGCAGGCCCTGGTGCGACAACGCGTGGAATGCCGCTAAATGAAGACAGGTTTATTTTTTATTCCGCTGGCGGGGCTGCTGTTAGCCAATGCGGCTCAGGCTGCCGTCTGTCAAAACGTCAACGGCGCGCCTACTACGGTCGATTACGATCTGAGTACCACCCTCACGGCGGCCCAAAACGCGGCGGGGAATACGGTTCAGTTGACCAAAAACCAGGAAGTGAACGTTCAGGCCGTGTGTCCCGCTGGATCGGCATTCTCGAACCGGACGTATCGTTCCTATGTTTCACCCTACGCCGTGGTTGAAACCAGCGGCCCCTGGAAGTATTTAAAGCTCGACCCTGACTATCTGGAGGGGGCGATGAGAATTGACGACTCCGCGGCAGGAACCCTTTATCTCCCTACTAACTACGCCTATATGGGCACCGATGACAGCGTAAACGCCGGCAAACCGTTCTACATCCGCGACTCTAACCTGGTGTTTCAGCTCAAGATTGCCAGGCCTTTCGTGGGTACCGTCACTATCACTCCGAAGACCATGTTTAACGTCTACGTGACGACAGGGGCGAGCGATCCCCTGAGCAACGTGGTTTACAACATTGCTTACAGCGGAACGGTAACCGTGCCACAAAGCTGCGAAATCAACGCAGGGCAGACCATTCTTGTGGATTTCGGCTCGCTTTATAGCGGTGGCTTCAACCGCGCCGGGGCAAAGCCGGTGAGCGTCAGAAATAAAAAATTCAGGGTGCCGGTGAAATGCAGCGGCGTGAATTCGCAGGTTAATTTAAGCCTGCGGCTGATTGCGACAGCGGATACTCACCTTAACCAGGCTATCGCCTCGGATAACCCGGACGTCGGCGTGGTGGTTGAGACCAACGATGGCGCGGTATTGACGCCAAACGATGCCAGCAGCGTGGTGCCTTTCGTCACTGACGATGCCGGCAAAGCCAACATCGCGCTGCAGGCTTATCCGGTTAGCACGACCGGTGAAATCCCCGCAGAGGGCGTATTTACCGCGCTGGCTAACCTGCGGGTGGACTTCGACTAAATGAGCTTAAAACGCGGTCTCTTTTTAGCGCTCCTCTGCGGGAGCCCATTTTGCCGGGCCGGTGATACCGGCAATAACCTGGAATTTACCGGCACGATCGTTGCGCAAACCTGCGATGTGGAGATTTCCAGCGTCAGCCAGAGTATCGATTTGGGGCAGTTTTCGGTTGAGGATTTTCCCGCAACCGGAACGACGACAAAATTTAAGCCGTTTAACATTAATCTGAAAAACTGCTCCCGGGGAATTACCGGAACCAAAATCTGGTTTACCGGCACGGCAGACAGTGATGATCCATCGCTGCTGGCGCTGACCGATACCGGCATGGGTAACGAAAATATGCTGGCCAGCGGCATCGGCGTGGAGCTGCTTGATGAAGATCAAGATGATGTCAGTATGAATAATAGCGAATCAGTAATTTATCCCCTCAAGGCCGGGCGCAATACGCTCTCCTTCTACATTCGCTACAAATCGACACGGCCAGTGGTCACCTCCGGCAATGCGACGGCGGTGATGTATTTCGACCTGCAATACGAATAGGCGCGGCGATGAATAAATATGCTTATTATGCCTGCATGGCTTGCTGCCTTCTGACGACAGCAACAGCAGACGCGCATGACGGGCGTGTCTATGTCACCGGCACGATTACCGACAATACCTGCACGCTGTCGCCGGATTCAGAAAACATTAACGTGGAGATGGGCAGCGTATCGAACCGTCAGTTTTACCATGCTGGCGATGGTTCTGCCTGGCAGCCTTTCGCCATTGATTTGCAAAACTGCGGCAGCACCGTCAGCGGCGTTACGGTGAGCTTCAGCGGGACGGCAAATCAGCGAAATACGGATCTCCTGGCGCTTATCGACGCGGCGGACGATGCCACAGGGATTGGCATTGGCCTCTATGACCAGGATAAACATCTTATTCCGCCAGGGCAGACGAGCGAAGTCATCGCGCTTTCTCCGGGGCAGACTTCCGCGCATCTGCAGTTCTATGCTCGCTATATCGCGGACGGCAGCGCGGTTACGGCCGGAAAGGCGAATGCTTCAGCCACGTTTATCCTCGCCTATGAATAAACTTCTTTTTTATATCGTGATGATCTGGCTGCTGCCGATCCCTGTGGCTCAGGCGGGCGTGGTGATCGGCGGGACGCGGTTTATCTATCATGCGCAGATGCCGACCCTAAGCGTGCCGGTGAGCAACACCTCTTCTGAGAGCTGGCTTATTGATAGCCACATTCAGTTGGCGCGACGATGGACCGGCGCGGCTATTGCCGCAGGGAACAGACCCCCCTTTATCATTACGCCGCCGTTGTTCCGTCTTGCGGCAGAGCAGGAGAATACGCTGCGCGTGACCTGGACCGGCGACGCGCTCCCCCCCGACCGGGAAAGCCTGTTCACATTGAGTATTGCCGCCATACCCTCCGGTAAGCCTGGCGACCATCATGTTCAGATGGCCTTTCGTTCCGCGCTGAAGCTTATCTATCGTCCTGCTGGCCTGGCAGGCAATCCCCAGCAGGCGTACCGGGGGCTGCGCTGGACGTTGACCCCGGAGGGGCTGTCGGTACAGAACCCGGGCCCTTATTACGTCACGCTCTTCTCGCTCAAGGCCAACGGCCGGCCCATTGATACCGCAGGTGTCGTCGCCCCTTTTTCGACGCGCAAAACCGACTGGTGCCAGCGGGCGACCCGCTGCGAGGTGCGCTGGCAAAGCATTAATGATTATGGCCGCGTGCTGCCGCCGATAGCGGCGAACGTACTGCTGGCGCGCTGATTTTTATCCCTGGAATGAGAGTTTGTTTTATGCACGATTCATCTTTAAAGCTAAGCTGCCTGGCGGCGCTGGCGCTGATTAGCGGCGCGATTTCTTTACCGGCGCAGGCGGAGAACGGCGAGCCGGCGTCGCAGATTGGTCCGGCGGCGGAGGCCTATATCGCCAGCCATCCGGATAAAGTCGGCGAAGCCGTAGCCACGTATCTGGCCAATCACCCGGAATTTCTCATCGCCGCCAGCGAAACGCTACATCAGCGGCAGCAGATCGCCCAACAGCAGGCTTACGTACAGCTGGCCCTGCAGTATCAGGCCGGGCTGTTGAGCAGCGCCAGCCCATCCGTTGGCCCGGCAGATGCGAAAGCTGCAGTGGTCATGTTCTTTGATTATCAGTGTTCATGGTGCAGCAAAATGGCGCCGGTTATCGAGGCGCTGATCAAAGCCAACCCGGATACGCGCTTTGTTTTCAAAGAGTTCCCTATTTTTTCTTCGCGCTGGCCGGTATCGGGGCTGGCAGCAAGGATCGGCGAACAGGTGTGGTTAAGCGACGGCGGCGCCAAATATCTTGACTGGCATAACGCGCTCTATGCCACCGGTAAAGTGGAAGGCGCGCTCACGGAACAGGATGTCTATGGCCTGGCGCAGCATTATCTGTCGAAAGAGAAGATCGCGGAGGTCAAGCAGGCGCAGGATAGCGGGGCGGTTCATGACGCTCTGCTGGCAAATCAGGCGCTGGCCCAGCATATGAACTTTTCCGGTACCCCCGCGTTTGTCGTGATGCCACAGGCGAAAACGCCGGAGGCTAACCGCGTCTCGGTGATGCCCGGCAGCTCCTCGCAGGATGCTCTGCAGACGGCGATTCAGAAAGCGAAAGGCTAGGGACGGCGTTCTCCACCGGGGGGGTCACGCCCCGGTGAAATCAAACACAGGAGTGTCGAAACATGGAAAAAATGCCCCTCATACATAGTGTGATACCCGCGCTGGTCTTGCCGCTATGGTTTATCGGCTGCGCGTGCCTCGCCTCCGGCGGTCAGCTTCAGTTTTCCGGTAGCGTGATAACCGCCGCCTGCTGGAACGAAACGGGAACCTCCGATATTTTATGCCAGCGTCAGGATCGTCTTGAGCGTCATATCACCGTGGAAAACCTCATTGTGCCCATATCCTCCCCCTATGCCACGATTGAAAAGTCCTACCTGGATGAGGACAAACAGCTAACGCTGCTGCGTGTGGTCTATGACTGATCCTCACGCCCGTCTGTTATTGCCAATAATCCGATCGCCCCGGTCCCTCAGGCAAGAGAGGGAGCGGAGAAGAGGGTATTTCTTGCGCATCTTTTTAATGAGTCAGTGCCGTTTTCATTATTGTTAAGAGAATATTCTCTGCAACAGAAACATTCATTTATGTGGTTATTAACAACATTCATTGACACCCTTTTTGCATGAGTTTTTATGCCGTTGCTATGTGAGATTTCAATCACTAATATCATTTTCTTTTCGATTGATACTTCTTTCCCGATTGGCCGGTTTGGCTAGGGATACATCAATTTTACTCCCATGAATATCTGCAATTATAGGCTGGTGAGAGAGCAATAATACATCTGGCCAGAGGGCTTATGGGATTAAATGCGTTATATGTTGCGTTATCAATTTTTAAATTTTTTTTTGAGGGATTAACATGAAAAAACATGTGTTGCCGGCCTGATTGGCCTGGCATTATGCGCAGGTAGCGCCATGCATTCTGTTTATGCCGCTGATGCTAAACATCCCAATCTGGTCATCATTCTGGCAGATGATTTAGGCTATGGTGACCTGGGCGCCTATGGGCATCAAATCGTCAAAACGCCCAATATTGATAAGCTGGCTCAGGAAGGGGTGAAGTTCACCGATTATTATGCTCCGGCGCCGCTCTGCTCACCTTCGCGGGCGGGCCTGTTGACCGGCCGCATGCCGTTTCGTACGGGCATTAGATCGTGGATCCCGGAGGGGAAAAATGTTGCCTTAGGCCGTAACGAGCTGACGATTGCGAATCTGCTGAAGCAGCAGGGTTACGATACGGCGATTATGGGCAAACTCCATCTCAACGCCGGCGGCGATCGTACCGACCAGCCGCAGGCGAAGGACATGGGCTTTGACTACAGGCTGGTCAATACCGCCGGGTTCGTGAGCGACTCAACGCTGGATAACGCCAAAGAGCGTCCTCGCTACGGCATGGTCTATCCCACCGGTTTTACCCGCAACGAGAAACCTATCGGTCGCGCGAAGACGTTCAGCGGCGAGCTGGTGAGTTCGGAAGTCGTCAACTGGCTGGATAAGAAGAAAGATAACAACCCCTTCTTCCTCTACGTCGCCTTTACCGAAGTGCATAGCCCGCTGGCCTCGCCGAAGAAATATCTCGATATGTATGCGCCTTATATTAGCGCTTATGCGAAGCAGCACCCGGATCTGTTCTACGGTGATTGGGCGGATAAGCCCTGGCGCGGCGCCGGTGAGTACTATGCCAACATCAGCTATATGGATGCTCAGGTAGGGAAAGTTCTCGACAAGATTAAAGCAATAGGTGAAGAAGATAACACGATCGTAATTTTTACCAGCGATAACGGCCCGGTTACCCGCGAAGCGCGAAAAGTTTATGAGCTGAACCTTGCTGGTGAAACGGATGGGCTGCGGGGTCGTAAAGATAACCTGTGGGAAGGCGGAATTCGCGTCCCGGCGATTATCAAATATGGTCACCATATTCCGCAGGGGATGGTCTCAGAAACGCCGATGTCGGGTCTGGACTGGATGCCGACGCTGGCGCAGATGATGAACTTCCCTCTGCCGAAGGACCGTACCTATGACGGCCAGTCAATCGTACCGGTACTGGAGAAGCAAGCGTTCAAGCGGGAAAAACCGCTGATTTTCGGTATCGATATGCCGTTCCAGGACGATCCGACCGATGAATGGGCGATTCGCGACGGCGACTGGAAAATGATTATTGACCGCCAAGGTAAGGCTAAATACCTCTATAATCTGAAGCAGGATCGCGCAGAAACGCTAAATCAAATCGGTAAGCAGCCCGAAATTGAGCAGCGGATGTTCGCTGAGTTTCTGAAATATAAAAATGACATCGATAATGATTCACTGATGAAAGCCCGCGGCGATAAACCGACGCCGGTGACCTGGGGCTGATGAAATATTAGCATACCATAATCGTATGCTACCTGGCGCCATACCTGCCTGATTCAGCGTTCTGACGTTGAATCAGGTATTTTTATTGGCCCGCATCTGCGGATAGACAGAGGCTGCAATAACCTGAACCGTTACTCATAATCAAAAAAAGGGTGATAACGCGCTTTTACCCTGGAGAAATAATAGTGATAAAATCAGCGAGGCCCGAGGGAAATATTCGCAGTGAGTGAATATGTTTAACGACGTTAATGTTAATAGTTGCAAAACGCCCGGTTGTAAAAATCTTGGCGTGCTTAATAGCCCTGATTACCTTCGTCAGGGAGAAAATATCCTGTGCCGGGAATGCGGCTTTCTCTTTCCGCCCATTTCGGCGATTTCCCTTAACGCTTTTCGCCGCACGGTAAACCAGGGATGGAAGGGGCTGGTTAAGCAGTGTCCGGGATGCGGCAGCGTTTCTCTAAAACGCTACGGCTACTCGGCGCAGGGCGAGCGGCGTATGGCATGTCGCGACTGCAGCAAGACCTTCGTGATACCGGACAGCCTGACCCTCACGCCTCGCCAGCAGGAGCTTGCCGCTCTCATCCAGCAAGGCAGCTCGCTTAACGATATTCGCACTCTACTGGCTATCGATAACACTACATTAGGCCGCGAATTAGCTAACCTCTCTTATCGCGCGGACCTGGCGGAGCGCGCTTTTGACTTTCCGGCGTTTGATATTGTTCTCACCACCCGGGCGTTTAGCCTTGGTTTTAACGGTGGAGAGAATCGGCTGTATGTGCTGGTCACCGCTGAGGAAAAAAGCGGTAAAGTGGTGGCTATCTCGACGAACTATACTCCACGCCCGGTTGAGCCGGCGTATCAGTATCAATCGCAATATGAAGAACGACTGCCCCCAGGCACGCTGGCGTATCTCGTGCAACGCAAAGAAATGCTCACTATGCGGCGTCGTGGCGCGCTGTTTGACATTGATTATGGGCCGGGAACGTTGCACCGGCATGTGCGAGGTATGCTGGTTAAACCCGTATTGCCGGCCTATCGACATTTTGAACTGGTGCGAATGTTAACCGATGAGCGTTCGCTAAATGTGCAGCATTATCTCGATCATGAGTGTTTCATCCTTGGCGGATGTATGATGGCAAACCTGGCGCAGGTCCGGCAGGGGCGCTGCCATATCTCATTCGTCAGAGAACGCGGTGTAAACCCCCCTCATGGCGAAATGCCACCGCGACTGTTCTACAGCGGCGGGATCCGCAACAATGTCTGGCGAACATTCTCCACGCGGGACTACGCCATGGCCGTTTGTAACCTGACCGGAAGTAAGAAAACCGGCCTGTTACGGCATGCGACCCTGCGAAGCGCCAGCGAATTTATAGACTATATTTATCGCCATCCTTTCCTTCCCTGGCTCACCAGGATGTCGCCTGCCAACGTGACGTCTGCGCTAAATCATTTGAAATATGAATATAACAACCGTCTTTCCTGCCTGCCTTTTTAAACTTCACTGCCCGGTTAACCCGGTCAGCATTTGACGGGAATACATTCGTAAAAAACGATCTTAACGGCAATTTAAACCTACTTTTTTCGATGTATTTGCGTCTGTATTATACTTTTATCGAGTTGTTTGCCGATAAGGTGAGGTAAAAGTGAAACATCTACAGCGTTTTTTTCATAGCGAGGCATCCGGGGGGATAATCCTCATCTTCGCCGCCGCTATGGCGATGCTATTAGCCAATACGGGCCTGACCAGCGGCCTGTATCGCTCTTTTCTGGAGACGCCCGTTCAGCTGCGCGTAGGCGCGTTAGAGATCAACAAGAACATGCTGTTGTGGATAAACGACGCGCTGATGGCGGTATTTTTCCTGCTTATAGGTCTGGAAGTAAAGCGCGAGATGAAACAGGGCGCGTTGGCCAGCCGTCGCCAGGCCGTATTTCCGGTCGTCGCGGCGTTGGGCGGCATGGTGGTTCCGGCGTTAGTCTATCTGGCATTTAACGGCCAGGATGCGATCGCCAGAGAAGGGTGGGCGATTCCGGCTGCGACCGATATTGCCTTCGCGCTGGGCGTACTGGCGCTGCTGGGCAATCGGGTTCCCGCTGCGCTGAAGATCTTTCTGATGGCGCTGGCCATCATCGACGATCTGGGCGCCATTATTATTATTGCGTTGTTCTACACGCACGATCTTTCCGTGGTGTCGTTGGTTGTCGCTGCCGGCGCCATTATGGTGCTGGCGGCGCTGAATCTGAGCGGCGTACGGCGTACCGGGATCTATATTCTGGTTGGCGCCATACTCTGGACTGCGGTGCTGAAGTCGGGGGTTCACGCAACGCTGGCTGGCGTCATTGTCGGCTTTATGATCCCGCTAAAAGAGCAGAACGGTAAATCGCCGGCGAAGCAGCTTGAGCACGTGCTGCATCCGTGGGTGGCCTTCCTGATCCTGCCGCTGTTCGCCTTCGCTAACGCGGGCGTTTCTTTGCAGGGCGTCACGGTAGAAGGGCTGACCTCGCTGCTGCCGTTAGGTATTATTGCCGGGCTGTTTATCGGTAAGCCATTGGGAATTAGCGTATTCTGCTGGCTGGCGCTGAAGCTGAAATGGGCCTCGTTGCCGGAAGGGACAACCTGCAAGCAAATTATGGCGGTCGGCATTCTATGTGGGATTGGCTTCACAATGTCGATTTTTATTGCCACCCTGGCCTTCGGCAGCGTCGACCCCGGATTGATCAACTGGGCCAAGCTTGGCATCCTGATTGGATCGATATTATCGGCAGTCACGGGATACATCATACTGCGTAAGCGCGTAACGGATTCGGGCTACGCGGCTTAACATCTCACGGAGAGCCGCTACGGCTCTCCTGGACATTATCAGGGAGAGAAGCATGTCGCATATCAACTACAACCATCTGTACTACTTCTGGCATGTCTATAAAGAAGGCTCCGTTGTTGGCGCGGCGGAAGCGCTGTTCCTGACGCCGCAGACCATTACCGGGCAAATTAAGGCGCTGGAAGAGCGCCTGCAGGGGAAGTTGTTCAAGCGAAAAGGAAGAGGGCTGGAGCCCAGCGAATTAGGCGAGTTGGTTTTCCGCTATGCGGATCGCATGTTTACGCTGAGCCAGGAAATGCTCGATATCGTTAACTATCGTAAAGAGTCGAATCTGCTGTTTGACGTCGGCGTCGCGGACGCGCTGTCGAAAAGGTTGGTGAGCGGGGTACTGGATGCTGCCGTTGTCGATAACGAACAGATCCATTTACGCTGTTTCGAATCGACCCACGAAATGCTGCTGGAACAGCTTAGCCAGCATAAGCTCGATATGATTATTTCCGACTGCCCTATTGATTCAACCCAGCAGGAAGGGCTGTTTTCAGTGAAAATTGGCGAATGCAGCGTCAGCTTCTGGTGCATGAATCCGCCGCCGAAAAAGCCGTTCCCGGCCTGTCTGGAAGAGCGTCGCTTACTGATCCCTGGCCGTCGTTCGATGTTAGGGCGCAAGCTGCTCAACTGGTTTAACTCGCAGGGATTGCAGGTGGAAATCCTCGGCGAGTTTGACGATGCGGCGTTGATGAAAGCCTTCGGCGCGGCGCATAATGCGATATTCGTTGCCCCGACGCTGTATGCGCATGATTTCTATAGCGATGAGTCGATAGTTGAGATCGGACGGATGGACAACGTCATGGAAGAGTATCACGCGATCTTCGCTGAACGAATGATCCAGCATCCGGCGGTGCAGCGTATTTGTCATCGCGACTATTCGGCGCTCTTTACGCCGCCGCAGGCCCAGGACAGCGCTGTTTCTGGCGGTTCGGCAAAGCAATAGTCGCCAGAAGCGCGATGGTTGACGCTTTGAGCGATAGACGACAGACATAAAAAAACCCGCTTTCGCGGGTTTTTTTACAAAGCGACAACAAGCAGACGATTAAGCCAGTTTGTTGATCTGAGCGGTCAGGTTTGCTTTATGACGCGCAGCTTTGTTTTTGTGGATCAGACCTTTAGCAGCCTGACGGTCCACGATTGGTTGCATTTCGTTAAATGCTTTCAGTGCAGTAGCTTTGTCGCCAGCTTCGATAGCTGCGTATACTTTCTTGATGAAAGTACGCATCATAGAGCGACGGCTAGCGTTGTGCTTGCGGGCCTTTTCAGACTGAACGGCGCGCTTCTTAGCTGATTTGATATTAGCCAAGGTCCAACTCCCAAATGTGTTCTATATGGACAATTCAAAGGCCGAGGAGAATGCCCGTTTAGCCTTCTTTTGTCAATGGATTTGTGCAAATAAGCGTCGTTTAAACGAACAACGCTTCATTACGTAGTGATGGCGCAAGATTCTACCAGCTTGTTGCAGGCGAATACAGCCTTTCAACCATAAAAATCGACGACGCCGGAGAGATTTTCCCGCAATCTCGCGCTGAGTGAATGAATTCCCGGGATCTTTCGGTGAAGAGGTGCAATCGCTGGTTAACGTCGCCAGTTGTACAAGGTATACTCGGACGATTTTCACTGTTTTGAGCCAGACATGAAGCTGATACGCGGCATACATAATCTCAGTCAGGCCCCGCACGGGTGCGTGCTGACCATTGGAAATTTTGACGGCGTGCATCGCGGGCACCAGGCATTATTGCAGCGTTTGCGCGCAGAAGGTCGCCAGCGTGGCTTACCGGTGGTGGTGATGATTTTTGAGCCACAGCCGCTTGAGCTTTTTGCCGCCGATAAAGCGCCGGCACGTCTAACGCGCCTGCGTGAGAAGCTGAACTATCTGGCTGAAAGCGGCGTCGATTACGTCCTGTGCGTGCGTTTCGATCGGCGCTTTGCGGCATTGACCGCCCAGGACTTTATCAGCGAACTGCTGGTCCGCCAGCTGGGCGTTCAGTTCCTCGCCGTTGGCGATGATTTCCGCTTTGGCGCAGGTCGCCAGGGGGATTTCTTGTTATTACAAAAAGCCGGCGTGGAGTACGGCTTTGACGTCACCAGCACCCAAACCTTCTGTGAAGGCGGCGTGCGCATCAGCAGCACCGCGGTGCGCCAGGCGCTGGCAGACGACGATCTGCCCCTGGCGGAGACGCTGCTGGGGCATCCGTTTACCATCTCCGGCCGCGTTGTGCACGGTGATGAACTCGGGCGCACAATAGGTTTCCCGACGGCGAATTTACCGCTGCGTCGTCAGGTTTCCCCGGTTAAAGGGGTCTATGCGGTAGAAGTGACAGGGCTTGGCGACAAACCTTTTATGGGCGTCGCCAACATTGGTACTCGTCCAACGGTGTCCGGCGTGCGTCAGCAGCTGGAAGTCCATCTCCTGGATGTTGTAATGGACCTCTACGGTCGCCATATAGATGTAATACTGCGTAAAAAAATACGTAACGAGCAGCGATTTGCGTCGCTTGATGAGCTAAAAGCGCAAATCGCACGTGATGAGTTAACGGCCCGCGACTTCTTTGGGCTAACCGGGCAGGCATAACCCTGACGGTGTTTATCAAACCGAAATACGGAACCGAGAATCTGATGAGTGACTATAAATCGACCCTGAATTTGCCGGAAACAGGGTTCCCGATGCGCGGCGACCTCGCCAAGCGTGAACCGGGAATGCTGGCGCGTTGGACCGATGATGACCTGTACGGCATCATTCGTGCAGCCAAAAAAGGCAAAAAAACCTTCATTCTGCATGATGGCCCTCCTTATGCGAATGGCAGCATTCATATTGGTCACTCGGTTAACAAGATTCTGAAAGACATTATCGTTAAGTCCAAAGGGCTGGCGGGCTATGACTCTCCGTACGTACCGGGCTGGGACTGTCACGGTCTGCCAATCGAGCTGAAGGTAGAGCAGGAATACGGCAAGCCGGGCGAGAAATTCACCGCCGCCGAGTTCCGCGCCAAGTGCCGCGAATATGCCGCCACCCAGGTTGACGGGCAGCGCAAAGACTTTATCCGTCTGGGCGTGCTCGGTGACTGGTCGCACCCGTACCTGACCATGGACTTCAAAACGGAAGCCAACATCATCCGCGCGCTGGGTAAAATCATCGGCAACGGCCACCTGCACAAAGGCGCTAAGCCGGTGCACTGGTGCGTAGACTGCCGTTCCGCGCTGGCGGAAGCGGAAGTTGAGTATTACGACAAAACTTCTCCGTCCATCGACGTGGCGTTCCACGCGACCGATAAAGCGGCGGTGCTGGCGAAATTCGGCGTGGCCGACGTTAACGGTCCGGTTTCTCTGGTTATCTGGACCACCACCCCGTGGACCCTGCCAGCGAACCGCGCCATCTCCCTGTCCCCGGAATTTGACTATGCGCTGGTGCAGGTTGACGGCCAGGCGCTGATCCTGGCGAAAGATCTGGTCGACAGCGTCATGAAACGCGCCGGCATTACTGATTACACCATCCTTGCGGTGGTAAACGGCGCCGAGCTGGAGCTGATGCGCTTTAAGCATCCGTTCCTCGATTTCGACGTCCCGGCGATCCTGGGCGATCACGTCACTCTGGACGCGGGTACCGGTGCGGTACATACCGCGCCAGGCCACGGCCCGGATGACTATGTCATCGGTCAAAAATATGGCCTGGAAGTCGTTAACCCGGTGGGGCCGGACGGCGCCTATCTGCCGGGAACTTACCCGACGCTGGATGGCGTAAACGTGTTTAAAGCCAACGATATTGTCGTTGCGCTGCTGTCTGAAAAAGGCGCGCTGCTGCACGTAGAGAAAATGCAGCACAGCTACCCGTGCTGCTGGCGTCACAAAACGCCGATCATCTTCCGCGCCACGCCGCAGTGGTTCGTGAGCATGGATCAGAAAGGCCTGCGCGCGCAGTCGCTTGCCGAAATCAAAGGCGTGCAGTGGATCCCTGACTGGGGCCAGGCGCGTATTGAATCGATGGTCGCCAACCGTCCTGACTGGTGTATTTCCCGTCAGCGTACCTGGGGCGTACCGATGTCGCTGTTCGTGCATAAAGAGACGCAGGAGCTGCATCCGCGTACTCTCGAACTGATGGAAGAAGTGGCGAAACGCGTTGAGATCGACGGCATTCAGGCGTGGTGGGATCTCGATTCCCGCGACATCCTCGGCGCCGATGCCGATAGCTATGAGAAGGTGCCGGATACGCTGGACGTGTGGTTTGACTCCGGATCGACCCACTCCTCCGTTGTTGACGTGCGTCCGGAATTTGCCGGTCACGCCGCCGATATGTATCTCGAAGGTTCTGACCAGCACCGCGGCTGGTTCATGTCATCCCTGATGATCTCTACCGCGATGAAGGGCAAAGCGCCTTACCGCCAGGTGCTGACCCACGGCTTTACCGTTGATGGCCAGGGCCGCAAGATGTCCAAGTCTATCGGCAACACCGTCTCTCCGCAGGATGTGATGAACAAACTGGGCGCGGATATTCTGCGTCTGTGGGTGGCTTCCACCGACTACACCGGCGAAATGGCGGTCTCCGACGAGATCCTTAAACGCGCCGCCGACAGCTATCGTCGTATCCGTAACACCGCGCGCTTCCTGCTGGCGAACCTCAATGGCTTCGATCCGGCTAAAGATATGGTGAAACCGGAAGAGATGGTCGTGCTGGACCGCTGGGCAGTAGGCTGCGCACAAGCGGCGCAGGACGATATCGTCAAAGCCTATGAATCTTACGATTTCCACGAAGTCGTGCAGCGCCTGATGCGCTTCTGCTCTATCGAAATGGGTTCGTTCTGGCTTGATATCATTAAAGACCGTCAGTACACCACCAAGGCGGACAGCGTCGCGCGCCGTAGCTGCCAGACCGCGCTGTATCACATTGCCGAAGCGCTGGTACGCTGGATGGCGCCGATCATGTCCTTTACCGCTGACGAAATCTGGGGTTACCTGCCGGGCGACCGCGAGAAATACGTCTTTACCGGCGAATGGTACACCGGTCTGTTTGGCCTGGCCGACGACGAAGCGATGAACGATGGTTTCTGGGACGAGTTGCTGAAAGTGCGCGGCGAAGTCAACAAGGTTATCGAACAGGCGCGTGCTGACAAGCAGGTGGGGGGCTCTCTGGAAGCGGCGGTAACGCTGTATGCCGACGCCGATCTCGCGGCGAAGCTCAACGCGCTGGGCGACGAATTGCGATTTGTCCTGTTGACCTCAGGAGCGAAAGTTGCCGATTATGCGCAGGCTCCGGCCGACGCATGGCAGAGTGAGCTGCTGAAAGGCCTGAAAGTCGTGCTGAGCAAAGCCGAAGGTGATAAGTGCCCGCGCTGCTGGCATTACACGACGGACATCGGCAAGGTGGCGGAACACGCGGATATCTGCGGACGCTGTGTCAGCAACATCGCCGGTGACGGCGAAAAACGTAAATTTGCCTGATGAGTAAACCGATTAGTTCAACGGGGCTACGCTGGCTCTGGGTCGTCGTAGCCGTGCTGATTATCGATTTAGGCAGCAAATTCCTGATCCTCCAGAACTTCGCTCTGGGGGATACGGTATCGCTGTTCCCATCGCTTAATCTGCATTATGCGCGTAACTATGGCGCGGCCTTTAGCTTCCTCGCCGACAGTGGCGGCTGGCAGCGCTGGTTCTTCGCCGGTATCGCTATCGGTATCTGCGTGATCCTTGCGGTGCTGATGTATCGCTCTAAGGCGACGCAAAAGCTGAATAATATTGCCTATGCGCTGATTATTGGCGGCGCGTTGGGCAATTTATTCGACAGGCTTTGGCATGGTTTTGTCGTCGATATGATCGATTTCTACGTCGGGGACTGGCATTTCGCCACCTTCAACCTTGCCGATACCGCTATTTGTATCGGCGCGGCGCTGATTGTGCTGGAAGGCTTCTTGCCGAACGCGGCTGCGAAGAAACAGGCGTAACAATACCCGCCGGGCGGCGCTACGTTTGCACGGGTCTACGTTCTCCGTAGGCCCGTTCAGCGCCAGCGTCACCGGACAAAACTAGTGAGCAACCTGCATGTCTAAATCAGTACAGAGCAACAGTGCGGTGCTGGTGCACTTCACCTTAAAGCTCGACGATGGCTCCACCGCAGAGTCAACCCGCAACAACGGTAAACCGGCGCTCTTTCGTCTGGGCGATACTTCCCTGTCTGAAGGTCTGGAACAGCATCTGCTGGGGCTAAAAGAGGGGGATAAAACCACCTTTTCGCTGGAGCCGGACGCCGCGTTTGGCGTACCGAGCCCGGACCTGATCCAATATTTCTCGCGTCGGGAATTTATTGATGCGGGCGAGCCGGAAGTCGGCGCGATTATGCTCTTTACCGCAATGGATGGCAGCGAAATGCCCGGCGTGATCCGTGAAGTAAACGGCGATTCGATTACCGTTGATTTCAACCATCCGCTGGCCGGGCGTACCGTTCATTTTGATGTTGAAGTGCTGGAGATCGATCCGGCGCTGGAGGGGTAACATGCAGATTCTGTTGGCTAACCCGCGCGGCTTCTGCGCAGGCGTTGACCGCGCTATCAGCATTGTTGAAAACGCGCTGACGCTATATGGCGCGCCGATCTACGTGCGTCATGAAGTCGTGCACAACCGCTATGTTGTCGACAGCCTGCGTCAACGCGGCGCTATTTTTATCGAGCAGATTAGCGAAGTGCCGGACGGCGCGATCCTGATTTTCTCCGCCCACGGCGTCTCTCAGGCCGTACGCAACGAGGCGAAAAACCGCGATCTGACGGTTTTTGACGCTACCTGCCCGCTGGTGACCAAAGTCCATATGGAAGTTGCTCGCGCCAGCCGTCGGGGGGAAGAGTCGATCCTGATTGGTCACGCCGGTCACCCGGAAGTTGAAGGCACCATGGGCCAGTACAGCAACCCGCAGGGGGGGATGTACCTGGTGGAATCGCCGAATGACGTCTGGAAGCTGGATGTGAAAAACGACGCTAAGCTGTCGTTTATGACTCAGACGACGCTCTCCGTTGATGATACCTCCGACGTGATTGACGCCCTGCGCGAGCGCTTCCCGAAAATCGTCGGGCCGCGCAAAGATGATATCTGCTATGCGACGACAAACCGGCAAGAGGCCGTCCGCGCGCTGGCCGGGCAGGCTGACGTAGTGCTGGTGGTGGGGTCGAAGAACTCCTCGAACTCTAACCGTCTGGCCGAACTGGCCCAGCGGATGGGGAAAGCCGCCTATCTGATCGATGATGCGACCGATATCCAGGAAGCCTGGGTGAAAGACGCAACCTGCGTCGGCGTAACCGCAGGCGCATCGGCGCCGGATATTCTGGTACAGAACGTGATTTCGCGTTTGCAGGAGCTGGGCGGCGGCGAAGCGGTGCCGCTGGAAGGCCGTGAAGAGAACATTGTTTTCGAAGTGCCGAAAGAGCTGCGCGTAGACGTCCGTGAAGTAGAGTAAGTTCTTTTTCCCCGCAGTATGAGAAGATGCCAGGCTTAACGTCTGGCATTTTTTATGGAGAAACTATGCGCTTACCTATCATTCTGGATACCGATCCCGGCATTGATGACGCCGCAGCGATTGCCGCGGCGCTGTTCGCTCCCGAACTGGACCTACAGCTGATGACCACGGTAGCGGGGAACGTATCCGTGGAGAAAACCACCCGCAACGCCCTGCAGCTTTTGCATTTCTGGAACGCCGATGTTCCGTTGGCTCAGGGCGCTTCCATGCCGCTGGTCCGCCCGCTGCGCGACGCCGCCTCCGTACACGGCGAGTCCGGGATGGAAGGCTACGATTTCGTGGAACATAACCGTCAGCCGCTGGCAAAACCGGCATTTCAGGCGATCCGCGATGCGCTGATGCACGCTCCGGAGCCGATGACCCTGGTGGCGATTGGCCCGCTAACCAATATCGCGCTTCTGCTGACCCAGTATCCCGAATGCCGCTTTAATATCCGTCGACTGGTTATCATGGGCGGTTCCGCCGGGCGCGGTAACTTTACGCCGAATGCGGAGTTCAATATCGCCATCGACCCGGAAGCGGCGGCGAAAGTTTTCCAGAGCGGGCTGGAGATTGTGATGTGCGGGCTGGATGTCACCAACGAGGCGATGCTGGCTCCGGACTACCTTGCTACGCTACCGACGCTGAATCAGACCGGGAAGATGCTGCATGCGCTATTTAGCCACTACCGGAGCGGGAGCATGAGCAGCGGCCTGCGTATGCATGACCTGTGCGCGATTGCCTGGCTGGTTCGTCCGCAGCTCTTCACCCTCAAGCCCTGTTTTGTGACGGTAGAAACCCAGGGAACCTGGACCTCGGGAACGACGGTGGTCGATATCGAAGGCAAACTGGGCCAACCGGCAAACGTGCAGGTGGCGCTGGGTCTGGATGTAGAAGGTTTTCAGCGCTGGGCAGCGGAGGTGATTGCTTTAGCGCCCTAATCTGGCGATGAAGCGGCCGGCATGGCTTTCAGGTTTTCTGCGTTGAATCCACGACGTTGCGCCAGAGCGTGCCCGCTTCATCCGTCCACATCATCAGTAGCAGGGAAGCTAAGCGCTCTGCCGCTGCGGAAAGAGGCCTGTTTTTTACGCGAATCATACCCAGCGTGCGTCTGATGACCGGCTCCACAAGCGGGACGCTCACCACGGCGCTCTCTCCGTGGGGCATTGCCAGACAAGGGAGTGCGGAGACTCCGAGGCCTGCTTCGACAAGGCCGAGCGAGGTCGACAAATGTCTGACTTCATAAAACCAGCTCAGCTGCCAGGGTTTATCCGCCAGGCATTTCTCGATCAACTGTCTATTGCCGCTTGATTTCCTGACGCCGATTAACGTCTGGCTAACAAGCTCCCGCCATTCGACCAGTTTCCTGGTTGCCAGAGGATGATCTTGCCGGCAGGCCAGAACAAAAGGCTCGTTCACCAGGGGAATGAAATCGATATCCGGATGTGTGATGAAGTTCATGTTTATACCAAAATCAACATCGCCTTTTCGTACCGAGTCCATACAGGTTTCAATACCTTGTTCATAAATTCGTACTTTGATGTTGGGGTAACTTTGATTAAATTGCACGATAGCGCGCGGTAAAAAATAAAATACGGCAGTAGGAATGCAGGATAGCGTAACCGTATCATGCAATTGAGACGTTAAATCGTTAAGGTCAAATATTGCCGCATCAAGGCCGGAGATCAAAGATTTAGCTCTTGGGAGAAGCATTTTTCCGGCTTGCGTCAGCGCAATCTTTCGCGTCGTTCGTTCGAACAGCGCAATATCCAGATTACTCTCTATTTTTTTTATCTTCTTAGTTAATGCCGGTTGCGTAAGATTTAATTGTTCGGCGGCTTTACTAAAAGAGCCTAGCTCTGCAACTGTGACAAAGGCTTTCATCCCGGATAGTTCATTTTTCATTATTGCTCCGTAGGGCCTAATAAGTGTTTCTCTAAGTAGATGACAAGTGATTATTAATCGGTAATGGCACTTTTATTAATTCCTGGCAGGAATAACTCTTATGGCGAAATTTTATCAACCGGTAAAAATCTTGCAAGTAGAATGAATTTGTAAAATGCCTGACGTGAATGATGTAGCAGGTGAATTAAGTAAATAAAAAACTTAAACAGCATAAAGCAAATTAAATTCACAAGGCATTTCGTTTAATTCTTCTATGTTTTATCGGGTGAGGAACTTGCTATGAAGAGCATTCCCTGTGTATTAATGCGTGGTGGAACATCCAAAGGCGCCTTTTTATTAGCGGATGATTTACCAAAGGATATTAACCAACGTAATGACTTCCTGTTATCCATCATGGGATCGGGCCATGAGCTGGAAATTGACGGAATTGGCGGTGGAAGCCCACAAACCAGCAAAGTGGCCATTATTAGTCGATCTGTTAGTGAAAAAGCGGACATTGATTATCTGTTTGTTCAGGTTATCGTCAACGAACGGCGGGTCGATACCACGCCGAACTGCGGTAATATGCTGTGTGCTGTAGGGGGATTCGCAATAGAACAGGGGTTAATTAAAGCGGATTCTCCGGTCACGAGAGTGCGCATAAGGAATGTGAACACCAATACTTTTATTGAGGCTGACATTCAAACGCCTGAGGGAAAGGTTATCTACGATGGCGATACGCAGATAGACGGCGTTCCCGGCCGTGCCGCACCGGTTGCATTAACCTTTTTGAATTCTGCGGGTGCAAAATCCGGCCAGCTTTTCCCTACCGGGAATCGGCTGGACGTATTTGATAATGTGCAAGTCACCTGTATTGACATGGCAATGCCGATGGTCGTGATTCCAGCTCAGAACCTGGGAAAAACCGGTTATGAATCTGCCTGCGAATTAGACCGGGACACAGCGCTTTTAGAATCTCTGGAGTCTATTCGTCGACAAGCGGGAAAGGCGATGGGGTTTGGCGATGTGACAAATATGGTTATCCCGAAACCGGTTCTGATTTCTCCTGCGCTTAGCGGCGGAAATTTAAATGTTCGATATTTTATGCCCCACAGTTGCCATAAATCGTTGGCGATTACCGGCGCTATCGGTCTGGCGAGTGCATGTATTATTCCGGGGACGATTGCTAATGAACTGACGAAATTGTCTGGTGATGGCATCGTTAAAATCGAGCACCCCAGCGGGAGTATTGCGGTCGACTTAAGTAATACGACCGAAGCCCCTGAAACGATCCGCGCCTCTGTTATTCGCACGGCACGGAAGATTCTTTCCGGCTCGGTTTATATTGCCGACTAAATACCGAGACCCCTCCTTAACGAAAAATTATCGTGGATTGAGGCGGGGAATTATGTGAATGCGTTCCACAAGCATCCTTAAATATTGAGTACAGCTAAGGAATGGAAATGCAAAAGAATAAGTTATGGAAGCTGCTGGTTATAATAGCAATACCGTTACTCATGAGTTTATTCCCGGCACCGCAAGGATTATCAACACTTGCCTGGGTTTTATCAGGCATTTATCTGGCAGCCATTGTGGGGTTAGTCATTAAACCCTTTTCAGAGCCTGTGGTACTGCTGATTGCCGTCGCCGCATCAATGGTGGTCACCGGCAATCTGGGTGATGGTTCGGTAAAAGCCGCCAGCGTATTAAGCGGATATTCATCCGGCACCACCTGGTTAGTTTTCTCCGCATTTACTCTGAGTGCAGCTTTTGTTATTACCGGGCTAGGTAAAAGAATTGCTTATTTTCTTATCGGAAAAATTGGTAGTACAACGTTGGGCCTTGGCTATGTAACCGCCTTCCTTGACCTGATCCTGGCCCCCGCAACGCCATCGAATACAGCACGTGCTGGGGGGATTGTTTTACCGATCATTAATAGCGTCGCAGTCGCCCTTGGCTCGGAGCCGGAGCACAGCGCAAAGCGAGTTGGTCACTATCTTATGTTGAACATCTATATGGTGACGAAAACAACCAGCTATATGTTCTTTACCGCAATGGCCGGCAATATTCTTGCGCTGAAGATGATTGAAGATATCTGCCACATCAAATTAAGCTGGGGTGGCTGGGCGCTGGCCGCAGGATTACCTGGTATCATTATGCTGCTGCTGACGCCGCTGATTACCTACAAGCTTTATCCGCCGGAATTAAAGCGGGTTGATAATAAAAAGATCGCCAAAACGGGCATCGAAGCTTTGGGACCCATGACCCTGCGTGAAAAAATGCTCTCTTGCCTCTTTGTTCTGGCACTGGGCGGTTGGGTGTTCAGCAGCGCCCTGGGGGTTAATGAGTCAACCGTTGCTATCTGCGTCATGGCCTTGATGTTAGTGCTGAAAATCGTAACCTGGGATGATGTGATAAAAAATAAAGGCGGCTGGAATACGCTCATTTGGTACGGTGGGATTATTGGCTTAAGCTCGTTATTATCAAAAGTTGGCTTTTTCGTGTGGCTGGCTGATTTATTAAAAAATAATATTTCATTTGATGGTCACGGTAATATAGCCTTTATTGTTATTGTCGCCTTGAGCATACTGGTTCGTTATTTCTTCGCCTCGGGAAGCGCTTATATCGTCGCTATGGTTCCGGTCTTTGCCATGCTGGCGAATGTATCTGGTGCACCGATAACCCTCACCGCACTCGCGCTATTATTCAGCAATTCTTATGGCGGAATGGTCACTCACTATGGTGGCGCGGCGGGACCAGTTATTTTTGGTGTGGGTTATAACGATATCAAATCCTGGTGGATTATAGGTGGAATACTGGCGGTACTGACATTCCTCTTGCACATCACCCTCGGGGTATGGTGGTGGGAAATACTCATATCATCCGGGATGATTTAAGTCGTTACTGAGAAAGAATGCCGTGAATATCTGGGCATCGGTTGATGCCCAGGACAATTGTAGATGATGCCATTGCCATGTGGTTATTATCTTACCTGGAGTTTAATGATTTAAGTATGAAAAAACTCACATGATCGCAAATATTATTATATGACCTTTAACAAGGTGAGGTGCAATATATTTATGTCTCCAGTTACGATTACGTTGTCGCTATTGGTTTTTTCGATCGTCATGTTCGTTTGGGAAAAAATACCATTAGCTGTAACTGCCATGATTGTTTGTATTACTCTGGTTGTCACCGGGGTCTTCGATGTCAAAACTGCTTTTGCAGGTTTTATTAATCAGAATGTTATTTTATTTGTGGCTATGTTTGTGGTAGGCGGGGCTTTATTCGAAACCGGCGTAACCGATAAAATTGGCGGTATCGTGACACGCTATGCGCGTACAGAAAAACAGCTGATAGTCATTATTATGTTAGTGTGTGGGACCCTTTCTGGATTTTTATCGAATACCGGAACGGCTGCAGTGTTAATACCTGTTGTGATCGGCGCAGCGATAAAATCAGGTTATGCCCAGTCACGTCTGCTTATGCCCCTGGCCTTTGCCTCTGCGTTGGGGGGAAATTTGTCGCTTATCGGTTCCCCAGGAAATCTGATTGCACAGTCGGCGCTGGAGCAGGTTGGCCAACGTTTTGGTTTTTTTGAATATGCTAAGCTGGGTATTCCGATGCTGGCTTGCGGTATTCTCTATTTTGTCACGATAGGCTACCGACTATTACCGCAAAAAAGTACGCTACACCAGCAACGCACTGAAAGTATGCGCAAGATAGCGTGCCCGAAATACAAGCAGGTGATTGCGCTGTCGGTACTAATCGCAACCGTATCCGGCATGATTTTCGAAGAACAGATTGGATTGCCGATTGCTATTGTTGGCTCAATTGGCGCTTTAACGCTGATTGTCACCCGGGTGATTACTGAAAAACAGGCATACCAGGCCATCGATTCACAGACCATTTTCCTGTTCGGCGGAACGCTGGCACTAGCAAAAGCGCTGGAAACCACCGGCGCTGGTGCGATCATGGCGCGTGCAATGATTGAACAACTGGGTAATCACGCTTCCCCCTTCTTACTTTTAAGCGCGGTATTGCTCATCTCCTGTGTGTTAACAAACTTCATGTCCAATACGGCAACCGCCGCTTTATTAATGCCGATTGGTCTATCTATTGCGCATTCGATGGGGGCCGATCCCCGGGCGGTATTAATGGCTATAGTTATTGGCTGCTCGTGTGCGTATGCAACCCCTGTGGGTACGCCCGCCAATATGATGATTTTTTCTGCGGGCGGCTATAAGTTTATTGATTACGTTAAAACCGGATTGCCGCTTATTGTTATATCGGTAATCGTCAGCTTTATTTTATTGCCTGTGTTTTTTCCATTTTATTAGCCGATAACGGTAGTGATTAAAAAGCGTTGCTATTCTGTCAGACCTTGTTTTGTATATAAGGATATATGTCATGATAAAACTGTATGACCATGGAGTATGTATATCACACCAGCATGGTATTATCCCTGTTGGTCATCCTTCCTTCCCGGTGGACAAGCAGGAGGCGCGTAAAGGCACGATTTCGTGGTCGATCCTCTCCGCCCATAATACTTCAGGCGATCACCGCAAGTTAAAAATAAAATTTGATTGTATGGCCTCACACGATATTACATTTGTGGGGATAATCCAAACCGCTAAAGCGTCTGGAATGCAGCGTTTTCCACTGCCTTACGTATTAACTAATTGTCATAATTCGCTATGTGCGGTCGGCGGTACCATTAATAGTGATGATCATATATTCGGTTTATCTTCGGCCAGAAAGTACGGCGGGATTTATGTTCCGCCGCATATTTCCGTTATTCATCAATATATGCGCGAGATGATGGCCGGCGGTGGCAAGATGGTGCTGGGCTCGGACAGCCATACCCGCTATGGCGCTTTAGGGACGATGGCCGTCGGCGAGGGGGGCGGCGAGTTAGTTAAGCAACTGCTGGGAGGGACCTGGGATATTGATTATCCCGAGGTTGTTGCGGTGTATTTGACAGGTAAACCCAGCCCTGGCGTGGGGCCTCAGGATATTGCCCTGGCGATAATTGGCGCGGTGTTCCGGCGCGGTTATGTGAAAAACAAGATAATGGAGTTTGTGGGACCGGGGGTGGCGACAATGTCTACCGATTTCCGCAACAGTGTTGATGTCATGACGACGGAGACCACCTGCTTATCGTCTATCTGGCAAACCGATGAAGAGACTCGAAGCTACTTGCGTGTTCATGGCAGGGAGCAAGACTATTGTTCGCTCTCAGCATCCGATATGGCTTATTACGATGGTTGTATAGAAGTCAATTTAAGCGCTATCAAACCGATGATCGCCTTACCTTTTCATCCCGCCAACGTCTATGAAATTGATACGCTGAAGGAGAACTTGCCGGATATTTTGCATGAAGTCGAAATGGAATCCGAAAAAATTTCGCTTGGGCGCGCAAAACTCTCCCTGCTGGATAAAGTCGAAAAGGGTAAGCTCCGGATCCAGCAGGGAATTATTGCCGGTTGTGCCGGCGGGAATTACGTCAACGTAGTTGAAGCGGCAAATGCCTTAAAGCATCACTCCTGCGGCGACAACGTTTTCTCTCTCTCGATATATCCCTCATCCCAGCCGGTGCTGATGGATCTGACCAAAAAAGGGATAACGACCGATTTATTAAGCGCTGGCGCGATTATGCGTACCGCATTTTGTGGGCCCTGCTTTGGCGCGGGCGACACGCCTATGCATAATGGATTGAGCATTCGCCATACAACGCGCAATTTCCCAAACCGGGAAGGTTCAAAACCCGGAAATGGGCAAATGTCGGCTGTCGCGTTGATGGATGCCCGCTCAATTGCGGCGACGGCTGCCAACGGTGGTATTCTGACCTCGGCGTCAGAGCTCGATTGCTGGGAGAACATACCGCAATATGAATTTGACGCTTCACCTTATAAAAACCGTGTCTATCAAGGCTTTATTAAAGGCGCATCCCAGCAATCGCTGATTTATGGACCCAATATAAAAGACTGGCCGGAAATGAGTGAGTTAACGGAAAATATTCTCTTAAACGTTACCTCTAAAATCATGGATCCGGTGACGACTACTGACGAGCTTATCCCATCGGGAGAAACCTCATCATTTCGCTCTAACCCCTCAGGACTGGCGGAGTTTACCCTCTCACGGCGCGATCCGGGCTATGTTGGCCGCAGTAAGGAGATTGCCGCTCTGGAACAATTGCGCGTCGCGGGGGACAATCCTTGCAGGCTGCATCCTGAACTTGAGGACATCTTTACCCAAATTCGCCAGCTGCCGGGACAGGAGGGCGTCACCCTGCAGCAGACGGAAATAGGTAGTATGGTTTATGCGATAAAACCGGGCGATGGTTCAGCACGAGAACAAGCGGCCAGCTGCCAGCGCGTGCTGGGGGGGCTGGCAAATATTGCGCAGGAATACGCCACGAAACGTTATCGTTCGAATGTGATTAACTGGGGAATGCTGCCGCTGCAAATGAAAGCCTTACCCGAATTTGAAGTGGGGGATTTTATCTTTATTCCGGGCATAAAATCCGCCTTAGACAGCGAGCTGGATCATATTACCGCGTTTGTCATTAGCCGCGAGCGCCCCATAAAAAAGATTGCGCTTTACATGGAGGGCCTGACCTCATCAGAGCGGGAGATTATTAAGGCAGGAAGCCTGATTAATTATAATAAATCACGCTTAACTTCCCACCATCAGTAAACGATAGTCCTCATTAAGGTAATAAACGGGGGTGATATAGCATCCCCGTTTTTATTCATAGCGGCTTATCCGTGATTTTCGAACGTTGCGCTATGGCTGTGCTGCCTGCAGTCGGCTTCATCTTCTCGCTAAGATAATCAATCATTGCCCGCATTCTGGCGGGCATGTGCTTATTGCCCGACCACAGTAGCCAGAGCTGGCCGGAATAGCGGCTGATAAACTCCCATTCCGGTAAAACCTGCACAATCTCGCCGTTCGCCAGCGCCTCACGGGCGGTAAACAACGGCAGGCTACCGATACCCAGATTTTGCTTGACGGCATCAAGGCGTACGGCGGTGTGGTTTGCCGCGTAACGACCGTGGGTCTGGATAGTCTCCGTTTTGCCGTCGCGGCGAAACTTCCAGCGCGAATCGGCGGGCGTTTCCCCAAGGCTGATACAGCTATGTTCGCGCAGATCCTGCGGCGTTCGCGGTCTGCCATATTGCGCCAGGTAGCCGGGCGTCGCACAGACGATATGGCTGACGGACAGCAAAGGCTTACCGTGCAGCCCCGGCGAGGGCGTATGGGTGATGCGCAGCGCCAGATCGATACCGTCATCGATAAAATCGAGAACCCGATCCTCAAGGCGCAGACAGACGTCGATCTTCGGGTAGCGGCTAAAAAACTCCAGCATCAGCGGATGAATGACAAACCGTCCCACGGCTTTTGGCACGCTTAGCGTGAGCTTACCCTGCGGCACCGCCTGGGCGCTGCCGGCGGAATCCATGGCCAGACGCGCCGAGTCCAGCATCTCCAGCGCATGTTCATACACCGTTTTCCCGGCATCGCTAAGGCGCAGCTTGCGCGTGGTGCGATGCAGCAGCTTGCAGCCCATTTCATGCTCCAGCCGCGAGACGCTGCGGCTAATGGCGGAAGGCGTCGCGCCTGTCTGGCGCGCGACGGCGGAAAAGCTGCCCTGATCGACAATCTGCACGAACAGGGCGAGATCGGGCAGTAAGTTCAGATTCATTTGTGCTTCCAGAGCAAAATTGCATTGATGATCGGCGGGATTATCGCTGTCGTTAATATCAATATACTGTCCTGACTGAGGGGAGGACAACCATGACTGAACGACTTTATTACACCAGCGATGCCACTGAATGCCCTGCGCGAGTCGTCAACTGCCTGGGCGAAGCCGACGGCCGCTATGCCATTGAGCTGGACCGCACGCTGTTTCATCCGCAGGGCGGGGGACAGCCGGCGGATCGCGGCTGGATTGGCGAGCTTGCGGTCGAGAGCGTTGCCGCGCGCGGCGAGAGCATCGTGCATATTGTTGCGCAGCCGCTACCCTCCGGCGAGGTGGCGATCCGGGTGGACGCGGACGCGAGACGGCTGCACGCTCGGCTACATTCCGCCGGGCACCTGATTGGCCAGGCCGGAGAGCGCTTTGGCTGGCGGCCGATTAAGGCGCATCACTGGCCGGGAGAAGGGCGCATCACCTTTGCCGCCGGGACGAACGCGTCACTGCCCGAAGCCAGCGCGCTGCTGGCGCAGATCGAAGGATGGCAGGCGGAGGATTTACCGCGTCGGATCTCTTTTGCCGAAGGTCTGCGCAAGGTCGGGTTCGGCGATATGCCGAGCTATCCCTGCGGCGGCACGCACGTGGTCAGCCTGTCAGAACTGGGAGAGGTCGTCATTACCCAGGTGAAGATGAAAAAAGGCCAGATGATTGTTAGCTACGCTATAGCGTAAACGAATAAAAGGAGATGCATGCTAAACAAAGCATCTCCGCGATCCTTAAACGTGCTCACTATTTTTGCCGTGATAAATCCGCTCCGGTCTGCCGACTTTACCGTAGCTTATTTCGGCCTCAAGAAAATCGTTTTTGACCCCTTGCTCCAGGTAGCGGCGGGCAGTGGTTTTGCTGCTGCCGAGGATACGCGCAAGGGAGTCTGCGGTATGGACGATCCCCGGGTCGGTGAAGAGCTGTAATACGCGGTTAAAGGTGCTTTCATCGATTCCGCGCAGGGCGGTGCCGGCGGCTTCCGCGTGCTCTTTGGCCTGGATATTGAAAAGGGCGTCAACGTGGGTCTGGCTCGCCTGCTCGCTCGAGCGCAGGGAGCTGCGATAGCGGGCAAAACGCTCAAGCGTATGCTGTAATCGCTGATAGTGAACCGGCTTAATCAGATAATCGAAAACGCCCATCCGCAGAGCTTCGCTGATGGTATCCATATGGTTGTCGGCGGTGATGAAAATGATACGTCCTTTATAATTGATATTGACGGCGTGACGGATCAAATCGAGGCCTTTGCCATCGGGCAAAAAGTTATCCAACAGAATCAGCTGGGGCTGATAGAGACGAAGCATTTTTTTTGCGCTTTCCAGCTTATCCGCAATGCCAATGACTTCGAACTGGGGAAATTGCTTGATGGTATCCACCAGAATTTCCGCCAGCATAGGTTCGTCTTCAACGATGAGAGTTGTGATGCTATCCATGGTGTTCATCTCGGGTCAGGGGGATATAAAGAGTAAAAATAGTGCCAAAAGGGATGTTGTCGTCGACGACGATATTGCCGCCCGCCTGCTCGACGTAGCTGCGTACCAGCCATAGCCCGATACCGTGATCGCCGCTGTCGCTGCTGGTGACGCCGCGCTCAAAAATACGATCGCGCAGCGATTCATCAATTCCGCAGCCCTGGTCGGCGATCTCGACGATCGCTTCGCCGCCCTCGCTGTTGATCAGGCACTCGATCTGCTTCGATCCTGCCGGCTGACGTAAGGCGGCATTGTAGGCATTGTCCAGCAGGTTACCGACGATCGAGATCCACTCATTATGCGAAAGCGATGAGGGGAGGGTTTCCACGTGACAGGCGGGATCGAAGACCAGCTCTAATCCGAGCTCTTTGGCGCGGTAATATTTGCCGATCAGCAGCCCGGCAAGATGGTTCACTTTAAAATTACGGGCGATAAAATCGAGAACTTTCTGGTGGCTTTCAGACTGCTGCTGAATGAGATCCAGCGCGTTATCGTAGCGTTTCAAAAACAGTAGCCCGGCAATGGTGGAGATCAAATTGCGGTGCTCGTGCTGCACGGCGCGAAGGTTATCCGCATACTGCTGGACCTGGCTGAGCTGCAGGCTCAGGGTGTTGATATCGTCTTTACTACGAAAGCTAATGACCCATCCCTGGGGCTCGCTATTGAGCGTGACGGCCATGCGGCTGGCGATCACTTTGATCTGATTAAAGGTGACAATTTCGTCTTTTTTATTTGTCTGCGGCGCGTCATAAAAGAACGTCTCCTGAGAGATCACGCTGCTGATGCTTTTGCCAATCAGGATAGTTTCCGGCTGGCTGAGATTTAATAATCTCCTTGCGGTTTGGTTGATGGCGGTAATTCGGTAGTGAGAGTCAATGGCTATCAGTCCCTCGAAGACCGATTCAAACAAGACGCTTTGCTGGATAAGCAGCTGTGATAGCTGCTGCGGCTCCATATTCAGCATCTGTTTTTTGATATGCAGCGAGAAGCGTCGGGCGCAGTAGAGCAGCAGGAGCAGCATGATCGCCATCGGGATCATCAGCGATCCGATTTGCAGACTCAGCCAGTTCTCTAACTGTTCGATGGTGTAGCCCACCGAGACGATGCCGATCACTTTCCCGGTGCTGTCCTGGATCGGCGACTTACCGCGCAATGAAGAGCCGAGCGATCCTTTACGCACCGACACGTAGCTTTTAGCGTTATACAGCGCTTCGTCGCTGTCTCCGCCTTCCATATATTTGCCGATCTCATCCGGATTCACGTGATACAGACGCTGGCCTTTTGCATCACCGACGGTGATGTAGGTGGCATCGGAAAACGATCGCATGGGGTCGATAAGCGCTTTAATTCGCGCCAGATCGTGCTTTTCGACCGCCTCTACCAGCTCAGGCATGGCGGAGATCTGCATCGCCTGGATCAGCGCGCGCTGGCCGACCTGATAATGCAGACGCTCTTCCGTGATGCTGGTGAGATACCATGACATCGCCAGCATCACTATTGTCGAGGTAAACAGGATCAACAGGAAGATGCGGTTCTGGAACGAACGTCGGGCAAACCAGTGCGTGATTTTTCGGCTAAACATTGGGCGAATTGACATCAAAAGGCCATTTTCTCTTTTTTAGCGACCGACGGCGCGGAATCGGCCCACAGTTTTATGGATTTCAGAACACATCCAGATGGAATACGACGTTTTACGTATCCCCGGGTCACGGCTGACGCCTTACCCGGGCTACGGGTTTACAGCCGTCTGCGATCCGGTAGCCCGGACAAGGCGCGTTAACCGCCGCCTCCGGGAGGATCCCCGGGTCGCGGCTGACGCCATACCCGGGCTACGGGTTTACAGCCGTCTGCGGGCCGGTAGCCCGGATAAGCCGTTTACGGCGCAATCCGGGGAAAGGTAACGATTCACATCGCCAGCACGTACTTGAGCATCACCCCGGCGGCAATCGCCGAGCCAATCACCCCCGCCACGTTCGGCCCCATCGCGTGCATCAGCAGGAAGTTCTGCGCGTCCGACTCCAGCCCCACCCTGTTCGACACCCTTGCCGCCATCGGCACTGCCGACACCCCGGCGGAGCCAATCAGCGGGTTGATTTTGTGCCGGCTGCACAGGTTCAGCAGCTTCGCCATCAGCACGCCCGCCGCCGTGCCCACGCAGAACGCTGTCACCCCCAGCACCAGTATCCCCAGCGTCTGCGGCTGCAGGAACTTGTCCGCCACCAGCTTGGCCCCCACCGATAATCCGAGGAATATCGTCACGATATTTATCAGCCCGTTCTGCACCGTGTCGCTCAGGCGCTCCACCACCCCGCTCTCGCGCATCAGGTTGCCGAAGCAGAACATCCCCAGCAGCGGCGCTGCGTCCGGCAGCAGCAGCGCCACCAGCAGCAACAGCACCGCCGGGAAGAGGATTT